>CALMSN010000265.1 GCA_937872325.1 uncultured Xanthobacter sp.
CAGAGGGCGGCGGCTGTCCATGGCGGCGTCTATCGCCGGGGGCCGGGGCGCCCGCCGATGCGCGTGCACGGCGCCCGGAGGCTTGTGCCCGTGTCATCGGCTTGCGCCCGCGTCGCGCGGGCCGGGCGGGCGGGCGGCGGATGCCGGTGAGGGTTCCGCAGCGCGCGAGCACCGCTTCCTGATTCCGGCTGGAGACCGCGGAGAGCGCCGCGCGCCGGGGCGACGAGGTTCTCGCGCAATGTCAGGGCAGGCGGCTGGTGGAGGAATCTTGGGTCGCCTGGCGGGCGCCGGCCGGGGGCGGCCACGGGCGGCCGAAGACCCGGCCTGCCGTCCCCACGAGGTCTTGCCAGAGGCTGGCAGGCGCCGCGGGATCACGACCCTGGCGGCGACGCCTCCGCAAGGCGCTCAGGCGTGCTCGGCGCTCGCCTGGGCGCGGTTGCGGAGCAGGTAGCCCATCGCCACCACGAAGACGGCGCCGATGATCGCCGCCCCATAGTGCGGCAGCGGCGACGCCTTGATGCCGCCGACATGCTCCGGATCGACCATCACCAAAGCCGGGTTGAGGCTCTGCATCGCCTGCAGCGCCATGGGATCGCCCACCAGCATCTCGCCGGCGATCCAGCCGAGCAGCGCGGCGCCGGCCCAGATGAGGATCGGGAACCGGGTGAGCAGCTTCAGCAGCAGCTGCGAGCCGAAGATGATGAGCGGGATAGTGAGCAGCAACCCGAAGATGAACAGCTCGAAATGCCCCCGCGCCGCGGCGGCGATGGCCACCACGTTGTCGAGGCTCATCACCGCGTCGGCGATGGCGATGGTGCGCACCGCCTTGAACAGGTTGTCGGAGGCCTCGACCTGGTGCGCCTCGCCGGCATTGTCGGTGACGAGCTTGATGGCGATCCAGAACAGCAGCAGCCCGCCCGCCACCTTGAGGAACGGGATGCCCAGCAGAACCGACACCACCATGGCGAAGATGATGCGCAGCCCCACCGCCGCGGCGGCGCCCAGCAGGATGCCCCACTTGCGCTGCTTCTCAGGCAGGGAACGGCAGGCGAGCGCGATGACCACCGCATTGTCGCCGGAAAGCAGAAGGTCGATCCAGATGATCTGGAGCAGAGATACCCAGAAGACGGGAGACGCGAAATCCATCCCTCTTTACTCCCTGCCCGCAGGCCCGCGGTGCAACGCACCCGCCCGGCCCGCCCACGCAATTCTGTGACGAAGGGGAATGTACCGCGCCTCGTGCGCCGGTGCACGCGAACCCTTCATGAGGTCGTGGGCCAGCTTGAGACGAATCCCGGCCAAGCTCCCTGTTCCGCTTGCCGGCGAGGGTTGGGGAGGGGGCAAGACCGCATCCTCTTCCAGCCGTCGGACCCTGCGCAGAGACCTTCCCCCGCCCTGCCCTCCCCCGCGAGCGGGAGAGGGTTTCACCTTGCCTGCATCCCGAACCCGTATTCCAGGCGGGCCCACGCGCTTTAACAAAGGGCCGGCGCGGGCCCTGCCGATCAGCCGACGATCCCGTTGCCGGAGAAGAACTGGGCGATCTCGACCGCCGCGTTCTCGGTGCTGTCCGAGCCGTGCGCAGAATTGGCCTCGATGGATTCGGCGAACAGCTTGCGGATGGTGCCATCCGCCGCATTGGCCGGATTGGTGGCGCCCATGACTTCGCGATAGAGCGCGACCGCGTTCTCCGCCTCCAGCACCTGGACCACCACCGGGCCCGAGGTCATGAAGGCGACGAGATCGCCGAAGAAGGGCCGCTCGCGGTGAACGCCGTAGAAGGTCTCGGCCTGCGCCTGCGTCATCAGCACGCGCTTCTGCGCAACGATGCGAAGGCCGGCCTTTTCGATGACGGCGTTGACGGCGCCGGTGAGATTGCGACGCGTGGCGTCGGGCTTGATGATCGAGAAAGTGCGCTCGATCGCCATGGGGACCGTCCTGTCTTTTCAAGTGGAAATGCCGCGGTAACGCGGCGCCGCGCGCTCTTACCAGCCATGGCGGGCCGGGGCAAGCCGTGGCTGGTAACAGCGGGGGGTGCCGGGCCGGCAGCGTTGCCGCTAGTCCGGCACCTGCTGGAGCGCGGAGATCTCGAAGTCCATCACCATGTCGCCATGCTGGTTGAGCGCGCTGTTGTAGACGGTGATCACCGCCCAGCCGGGCCGCCCCTTGCTCGGGCGGCGCTCGCGCAGCTCGCTGTAGAAGGTGACGGTGTCGCCGGCATAGACCGGTTTCAGCCAGCGCAGGTTGCGAAACCCGATCCCCGGCCCGCGCACCAGCGCCACCTCGCCGCGCGCCTGCGCCTCGGCGGCGCGGCGCTGGTGGAAGGCCACGGAATAGCGCATCCACATGGCCGCCGTGTGCCAGCCGGAGGCGACGATGGCGCCGAAGTGCGACCGCCGGGCGGCATCGGCATCCAGGTGGAAGGGCTGCGGGTCATAGGCCCGGGCGAAGACCAGGATCTCGTCCAGGGTGAAGGTGTGCGCGCCCAGGCTGGTGCGGGTGTTGAGCGGCACGTCCGCGGCGAAGATCGGGCGGGCGGGGCTCATGCGAGGCGGGCTCCGGGGTTGCGCCGGCCGATCATCACGACGCACACCTGCTCCAGCGCCTGGGTGCCGTCGGGCTTGACCAGCTCGAAGCGGAAGGTGACGAGGCCCATGTCCGGCCGGCTCTTGGAGGTGCGGCTTTCCAGCACCGTCCGGCGCAGGCTGACCACGTCCCCGGCCATCACCGGCGCCGCCCACCGGTTCTCCAGGATCCCCGGCGAGCCGAGGGAGGCGGTGCGCAGGAGGAAGCCGTCGCAGACCAGCCGCATCATAATGGCGCAGCTGTGCCAGCCGGACGCCGCGAGCCCGCCGAGCAGCGAGGCGGCACCGGATGCCGCGTCGAGATGCATGGGCTGGGGATCGAACTGCCGGGCGAAGTCGACAATCTCCTCCGCCGTGACGTGGTGCGACCCGAAGGTCTTCACCTCGCGGTCGATAAAGTCCTCGAAATAGATGTTCGGCAAGACGCCCCTCCCGTCCTGCGGCCGACGCAGCGACCCCGTGATCCAAGGGGAGGACGAGGCGGGCGTCAAGCCGGGGGGCGTCAGGTGGCGAAGCGGAAGTGCAGCACGTCGCCGTCGGCGACCGGATACTCCTTGCCCTCCAGCCGCAGCCGGCCGGCCTCGCGGGCGCCCGCCTCGCCGCGATTCTTCACATAATCCTCGTAGGCGATGGTCTCGGCGCGGATGAAGCCCTTCTCGAAGTCCGAGTGGATCACCCCGGCCGCCCCCGGCGCCTTGGTGCCGGCGGTGATGGTCCAGGCCCGCGCCTCCTTCGGCCCCACGGTGAAGTAGGTGACGAGGTGCAGGAGGTCATAGCCGGCGCGGATCACCCGGTTGAGGCCGGGCTCGTCGAGGCCGGTGACGTCCAGATATTCCTTCTGCTCGTCGGGGGGCAGCACGGCGATCTCGCTCTCGATCTTGGCCGAGACCACCACCGCCTTCGCCCCTTCCTCGGCGGCGCGGGCGAACACCTGCGCCGACAGGCCGTTGCCGTCGTGGGCGGAGGCCTCCTCCACGTTGCAGACGTAGAGCACCGGCTTGGCCGAGAGCAGGCCGAGCTGGCTGAAGAGCTTCTTCTCCTCGGCCTTCACCTCGGCGAGGCGGGCGGGCTTGCCCTCGCGCAGCAGGACCAGCGAGCGGTTGACGAGGTCGAGGGTCTCCTTGGCCTCCTTGTCGGCGCCCTTGGCCTTCTTCTCCAGCGCGGTGACGCGCTTTTCCAGGCTTTCGAGGTCGGCCAGCATCAGCTCGGTCTCGATGGTCTCGATGTCGTCGACCGGCGAGACCTTGCCTTCCACATGGGTGACGTCGCCGTCCTCGAAGCAGCGCACCACGTGGGCGATGGCGTCGCACTCGCGGATGTTGGCAAGGAACTGGTTGCCCAGCCCCTCGCCCTTGGAGGCGCCGCGCACCAGCCCCGCGATGTCCACGAAGGTGAGGCGGGTGGGGATGATCTGTCCGGAGCCGGCGATCTCGGCCAGGGTGTCGAGGCGCGGATCCGGCACCGCGACGTCACCCACGTTGGGCTCAATGGTGCAGAACGGATAGTTCGCCGCCTGCGCCGCCGCCGTCTGCGTGAGCGCGTTGAAGAGGGTGGACTTGCCCACGTTGGGAAGCCCGACGATGCCGCATTTGAAGCCCATGGAATGCTCAGATTTGGGCCACCACCTCATCGAGGGGCAGCGTCAGGGGATTGAGGATGGTCAGTGGCCCGACAGGTCCCTCTCGCATATCCTCGGAGAGGAACAGTCTGCAACCGGCCTGAAGGGCGGAGGCGAGAAGCACGCAGTCCCACGAGCCGAAACCCGTCCGGTCCTGCACCTGCCAGGACAGCTCGACCGTCGAGATGTCGAGCGGGGCGGAGCAGTAAGGCGCAAACTCATTGAGATAGGCACGGGCCTCGCCAGCCGTCATCATTCGCTTTCGGGTGATGACGAAGTAGCATTCATTTATGCTTTGAGGGCTGAGGACCAGACGACGGCGTCGTATGGTCTCCCGGATGATGGCCGCTGCCGTCTCCCGCTTCACCGGCTCCTTCGGATCCAGGGCGTAGACCAGGAGGTTGGTGTCGATGAAGCAGCTCATCCATGCGTTCCGAATAGATCTCGTCCCGCGACATCCGGCCCGACGCGATCCCGGAATATCCGGGACCGGACAGGAATTTCTCCAGCACCTCCAGGCGGGTCGCCTGCGGCCGCGCCTGGGTCGCGAAGTGGTCGCCGACGAAGCGGGATACGCTTTTGCCGGCCTTGGCCGCCTCCACGCGGAGCCAGGCGGCGACGTCGTCGTCGAGGCTGATGGTGACGTTCTTCATTTCACGAACTCCGTGATTTCGTAAGTTCGTGATTCCATGCACGCACGTCAAGGCCGGTCCTTCTCGCCCACCCGCTTCTGCTCGCCAAAGCCCTGGGCGTCCAGGAAGAGGTGGGCGCGGTTCTGGAACTCCTCGGGCTTGCGGCCCACGATGAGGTCGGCGAAGTCAGCGCAGGCGTCGCACACCGCATCCACCCAGCCCCGCTCGGACTTGGCGAAGTCGCCCAGCACATAAGGGTGCACCATCGCCTTGTCGCCGGGATGACCGATGCCGAGCCGCACTCGGTAATAGTCGTTGCCGCACTGGGCGGTGATGGAGCGCAGCCCGTTGTGGCCGGCATTGCCGCCGCCCTTCTTCACCCGGAGCTTGGCCGGCGGCAGGTCCAGCTCGTCGTGGAAGACGAAGACGTGGTCGAGCGGGATCTTGTAGAAGCGCTGGGCCTCGGCCACCGCCCGGCCGCTCTCGTTCATGAAGGTCTCGGGAAAGAGCGCGATCACCTTCTCGCCGGCGATCTCGCCTTCAGCGGCGGCGCCCTGGAAGCGGCGGCGCAGCGGCCCCAGCCGATGGCGGCGGCAGATGGCATCGAGCGCCATGAAGCCCACATTGTGCCGATTGGCGGCATATTTCGGCCCGGGATTGCCGAGCCCCGCGAGCAGGAACACGTCGGTCGCCTCCGCAAGCCGCGCCTTCCGGCGGACCCCGCAAAAAGAAAGGTCCCGGCCATCCCATGGGGACGGGCCGGGACCGATGTCGTCGCAAGCTTGCGGCGTCAGGCCTTCTCGGCCTCGCCCTCGGCAGCGGCAGCTTCCGCGCCGGCCGGCGCGATGATGGTGGCCAGGGTGTCGTCGCCCTGCCCGGCCCAGGTCACGCCTTCCGGCAGCTTGATGGCCGAGAGGTGGAAGATGTCGCCGAAGCCGGCGCCCGTCAGGTCCACCTCGATGGCCTCGGGGATCTGCTCCGCCGGGCACTCCAGCTCAACCGCATGGGCGACCACGTTGAGGGTGCCGCCAGCCTTGAGCGCGGGGGACGCCTCCTGGTGGATGAAGTGCACCGGCACTTCCACGGACACGCTCGCGCCCTTGGAGATCCGCAGGAAATCCACGTGCAGCGGGAAGTCCTTCACCGGGTCGAGCTGGTAGTCGCGCGGGATGACCCGATGCTTCTGCCCGTCGACGTCGATCTCGAACAGGGTGGTGAGAAAGTGGCCGGCATAGATGATGCGGTTGATCTCGCGGAAATTCAGCGAGATGGTCACCGGATCCTGCTTCTCGCCGTAGATCACGGCGGGCACGCGCCCGGCGCGGCGCTCGGCACGGGCGGCCCCCTTGCCGGCCCGCGGGCGCGCCACAGCCTTCAGTTCCTTGATGGCAGTCATGGCACTCGTCCTGAGTTGGGAATGGTCACGGCCGGCAGCGTTGCGCCGCCGGATCGCCGCAGGCACGCCTCCAGGGGGGCGCATGCCGCGAGCGAAGGCGGGCTTATACCGGCGGGGCGCCCGCGTGGCAACATGAGAGGAACCCGCGGCGCGCAAGGCGGCACGGAGCGGACCCATGGCCCGCAACGCATACGGCGCGGCCGGCGCACACGATGCGGTAACCCGGACGCCCTAAGGTATTGCAACCCGAAGGCCGCGTCGGGGCGAAAACTGTGACTTCATCGGCATCGACGCGGCCAAGTTCAGCCTTTATGGTCGCGGCACGGCGGCGAACGGCAAGAGAGAGACAGGCGGAGCCATGAGCGTGGTGCAGGCGGCAAAGTCCCCCATGAAGACGACGGACACCGGGTTCACGATCGGCTCCGCCGGCCGCGCGCGCCTTGGCCTTGCCGCCGCGCTGGCGACGCTGGCGCTCGCCGGCTGCACCACCAGCCCCACCGAGATCGCGCCGGCGCGGCCTCAGTTCACCAGCCCGATCCCGGCCGACCGGCTCGTGGGCCGCTGGGGCCTTGCCGCCTATCACCGCCCCGATGATGCCGGCCGCACCGAGGCCCAGGCCCGGGCGCAGTGCAGCAACCTGCCCTACGTCATCACCGCCGGCCCCAACGGCACGGTGATGATGTACCTCGCCGACGACAACAAGCTGACCGAGGTGATCTCGAAGCAGGTCGGCAGCGGCCCGGTGTTCCTCGGCCCGCCCGACGATGCCGCCGGCGGGGACCGCGACCGGCAGGTGGTCCGCTTCGCGAACAACGTCATGAGCCTGAAGTGGGTCGACCCCGAGGTCGCCCGCCGCTACGGCACCATGGTCTACGTGCGCTGCCCGTGATCCGGCAGCCCGCATGAAGTGACGGCTGCTGCCCTGGGGCAGCGGTCATCCGGACGAGGATCCGTGCCAGCCCGGCGACGGCACCGGCGTCCTGATGCCGGAGTCGCTGGCATCGCCGCCCTCCGGCGGGGGGCGCAGGCCGATCCGTGCGCCAATCACGGGTATGGAAAGGGGTGACACACGCCGCACCTCGCATTGCGGTCGTTTTTCCATTGAACCGAAGCCCGTGCGCCACAGGCCCGAAACCGCCGCCTTCGCCCCGGCGCGCCGGCGCGCCGCCCACCGCGGGCACAAACCTTGAGGGCACAGACCTCGAGGACAAGGGCGACGATCCGGGCTCCCACGCATCCGACGATCCGATCGACGGCGTCGTCCCCGGACCGCGTTTTCAAGCACGGCCCGCAGCGGGGGCTGACCAGGTCACGCCGGCTTGGCTTTATGCCTGACGTTTGGGAGCTCAAAACGCCAGGGCGCCACTGCGCCCCCGCGCACCGGCACCCGCACCGCCACAGGCGAATGTCATCGCGGACCGACGGACGCGCAAACACAGCCTCGGTCGTGAACCGAAGCTGCGATGGCATCAGGTGTCATCAGACCGCGCGTCGCCGGCGCAAAGCGTTCCGGTCTTGGCAGGGTCGCCCTTTGGCGAGGGTGCCCTAAGGCGCCTTGGCCTTGGGCGCGGCCTTCGGCTTGGCCGGCTTGGCGGCAGCCGGGGCTTCGGCCTTGGCCGGGGCCGGCGCGGCGGCGGGCGTCACCGCCTCGGGCTTCGCGGCAGCAGGCTTGGCGGCGGCAGGCTTGGCAGGCGCCTTCGCCTTGGCCGGCTTGGCGGCGGCCGCGACCGTCAGGTCGTCGACGGTGGCGCCGGCCACGTTCTTCTTGATGGATTCGATGGCGTCCACGGCCGAAGTCTTGGCCGCGTAGCCCTCGGAGCCGAACATGATCTCGCCGTTGCTTGCCTTGTAGCGGAAACGGAATTCCCCTGCCTTGTCCTTGTAAAGCTCGAACTTGGCCATGGCCTGCTCTCCATAGGCCCGTGTCAGCACGGGCGTGCTAAGGTGCCGCGATTCGAGATTTGCCGCAAAGCTGGGCAAGGGTCAATTTCAAGCATCCCCAAGGCTTTTTACATGCCCCAGCGTCATCGCGACACGGCGTGGCGGCGCCGGATGCCGGCCCGCGATCAACCCCCAGCCCTCAGGCTTCCGCCTTCTGCGGCCGGGCCATCAGCGCCTCGATGGCGCCGTCGATGGTGAGGCGGCCGCCGAGCACCGCATCCACCGCGGCGGAAAGCGGCATGTCGACCCCCTTCTCCCGCGACATCTCCATGAGGACGCCGGCGGTGAAGGCGCCTTCGGCCAACTTGCCGTCGCCCGCCGTGCCGGTGCCAAGGGCCGCGCCCAGGGCGAAGTTGCGCGATTGCGGGCCCGAGCAGGTGAGGATCAGGTCGCCGAGGCCCGACAGGCCGGTGAGCGTCTCCGCCCGCGCCCCGCAGGCGAGGCCGAAGCGGGTCAGCTCGGCGAAGCCCCGCGCCACCAGCGCCGCCCCCGCGCTCGCCCCGAGCCGCCGCCCGGCGACGATGCCGGCGGCGATGGCCAGCACGTTCTTCGTGGCGCCGCCGATCTCCACCCCCCGCACGTCGGTGGAGAAATAGAGTCGCAGGGGGGAGGAGCCCAGCGCCGCCCCCAGCCGCTGGGCCCACGCGGCATCGGCGCAGGCGAGGGTCACCGCGGTGGGCAGGCCCGCCGCCACGTCGCTGGCGAAGCTGGGGCCGGAAAGCACCGCCGGCACCGCC
>CALMSN010000266.1 GCA_937872325.1 uncultured Xanthobacter sp.
TTGGGCATGTTGCAGCTCTGCTGCGGCAGCCGCCGCTCTTGCTCCCTCGCCCGCGTGCGGGGGAGGGATGGGGAGGGGCCTGCCGCGACCGTCGCCGGCGGGGAAAGGCTCCCGGATTTCCGCCTCCGCCCCGGCCTCGTGCAGCCTGAGGCGGCGAGCGCCCGGGGCATCAATAGGCCCCGGCATTGTCCACGTGGAAATTGTAGAGCCGGCGGGCCGAGCCGTAGCGGCGGAACTCCGCCACATCGACGCTGCCCTTCAGTCCCGCGGCATCGAGCTTGGCGGCGAGCAAGGCGCGGTGCTCGGCGCGCATCTCCTTCTCGATGCAGTCGGCGCCCAGCGAGGCGACCGACCCGCGCACGAACAGGCGGGCCTCATAGAGGCTGTCGCCCAGCGCCTCGCCGGCATCGCCCAGCACCACCAGCGTGCCGGCCTGGCCCATGAAGGCGCTCATGTGCCCCACCGAGCCCTTCACCACGATGTCGATGCCCTTCATCGAGATGCCGCAGCGGGCCGAGGCGTTGCCGTCGATCAGCAGCAGGCCGCCCTGGCCGGTGGCCCCCGCCGCCTGGCTGGCATCGCCCCGCACATGGACGAAGCCGCTCATCATGTTCTCGGCCACCCCCACCCCGGCATTGCCGTGGATGACGACGGTGGCCTCGGCATTCATGCCCGCGCAGTAATAGCCGACGTGCCCCTCGATCTCGACGTTGAGCGCGGTATCGATGCCGCAGGCGAGGGCGTGGCGGCCGGCCGGGTTCAGCACCTGCCAGCGCCGGGCGTTGCCCTGGGCGCCGGCGCGATGCAGCGCGGCGTTGAGCTCGCGCAGCGGCATCTGCGCCAGGTCGCAGACCATGTCCTGGATGAGGTCGGGCGAAGCCGCGGTCATTGCGGGCGCTCCCAGAAATAGACCGTCGCCGGCTCCGGTTCGAACACCCGGGCGGTGGCGATGCCCGGCAGGCCGGCCAGCGCCCGGTATTCCGAGCCGAAGGCGACGTAGCCGTCGGTCTCGGCCATTACCGCCGGCTTGCAGGCGATGGGATCGCGCAGCACGCCGAAGCCGCTCTGGGTGCCCACCACGAAGGTGAAGAAGCCGTCGAGGTCGTCGAGCCCGCTTTCCAGCGCCGCGCCGAGGGTGGCGCCCTCGCGCATGCGCCAGGTGAGATAGGCGGCGGCCACCTCGCTGTCGTTGCTGGTGGCGAAGGCGAGCCCTTCGCGGGTCAGCGCGCGGCGCAGGGCGTTGTGGTTGGAGAGCGAGCCGTTGTGCACCAGGCACTGGTCCGGCCCGGTGGAGAAGGGGTGCGCCCCGGCGGTGGTAACCGCGCTCTCGGTGGCCATGCGGGTGTGGCCGATGCCGTGGGTGCCCGCCATGGCGCCGAGGCCGAAGGCGCTGGCCACCTGCGCCGGCAGGCCGACCTCCTTGAAGATCTCCATCCGGCTGCCGGTGCCCACCACCGTCACTTCCGGATGGCGGGTCGCCAGGTATTTGCGGACCGCCGCCTCGCGGGCCACCGGCACCGCGACCACCGCATGGGTGCCGTGGACGGTGAAGTCCGGCACCCCGCCGGCCGGGACCGAGAGCGCCGCGGCGACGGCGGCGAAGTCGGTGCCCGAGGGCGCGCGCAGCGAAAGCTTCACCGCGCCGCCGGCCTCGGCGCCGTAGACGGCGAAGCCGGCGCTGTCCGGGCCGCGATCGCCCATGATGGCGAGCATGTCGGCGAGCATGCCGCCCAGCTCGCCTTCCAGGCGGGGGTCTTTCAGGAAAAGTCCGACAATGCCGCACATGGCAGAAACCCTCCGCGCCGTCAGCGATGAAGGGGTACTCCCGGAACGGTCAGGCGTCAATAAGTAAGAATAAAATTTTCTTATTAGGAAAATTTCGGCGGCGGCGGGATCAGTGGCGCTCGCGGCCGTAGACGATGATGGACAGGTAGGTCATCGGGGTGATGAGCAGCTCTTCAGGCCCGTGGCTGGCGCCGGAATCGAACATCAGTGAATCGCCCCGGCGCAGGTGGTAGGTCCGGTCCGCGTGGCGGTAGATCACCTCGCCGGTGAGCATGTAGATGAACTCCACCCCGGCATGGCGAAAGCCGGTGTAGGGCACCGCCTCCTTGGACAGGGTGATGAGGTAGGGCTCGACCACGATGTCGCCGCCGAGGCCGTGGCCCAGCAGCTCGTACTGGTGGCCGACCTTGGTGCCGCGCCGCTCGATGACCACCCCCTGGTGGGCGCGCACGAAGGAGAAGTCCCGCCGCTCCTCGAAGGCCGAGAACAGGGTGGTGATGGGCACGTTCAGCGCCTTGGAGATGGATTGCAGCGTCGCCAGCGAGGGTGAGATCTGGCCGTTCTCGATCTTCGACAGCATGCCCACCGATATGCCGGCGGCGCCCGCGAGGTCCGACACCGTCAGGTCCAACTGACGACGGATGGCCCGCACCTGCACGCCCAACGCCTGCTCCAGCGTGGTGGCGGAGGCCGCCGGGGCGCCGGAGCCGGTGGTGTAGTCGCCCGTCTCGGCGGCAGCCTCACTGGCGCGGCTGCGGGGTTCGGGCTGGTCTGCCTGTTTTTTCATGTGTCGGCTCACGTGCTGGCCGGCACATTGCCAGTTTCCTGCCGCGAAAACACGCGCAGATTGGGTCGTGCGACACGGTGCCGTTCCCGGCTACCAGTTTCCTGGCAGGACAGAACGGAGGCGAAGCGGCCGGATCCGGGTTCCGATGCCAGGTGGCGCAGCGGCCGCCGGGGCAGGCTCAATGCTTGTTGTTGCCGATCTTGTCGGACCAGGCCAGCACCAGGCTGGAACCCACGAACACCACATGGATAATCACCAGCCACATCAGGGTGGTCTCGGTCATTGTTCCCTTGTCGAGGTTCATGAACGCCTTGAGCAGCTGGATCGCGGAGATGGCGACAATGGAGGCGAGCAGCTTCTGCTTCAGGCCGGTGAAGTCGACCCGGGTCATCCATTCCGGCCAGTCGGGGTGGCCCGCCGGGTCGATCTTGGAGACGAAGTTCTCGTAGCCGGAGAAGATGACGATCAGCACCAGGTTGCCGGTCAGCGTCAGGTCCACCAGGGCCAGGATGCCGAGGATGGTATCGCTTTCCGTCGCCGCCATGGCGTGGGTCACGAAGTGCAGCAGCTCGGCGCCGAACTTGAACAGCAGCACGAACAGCGCCACCACCAGCCCGAGATAGAAGGGCGCCATGACCCAACGGCTGCGGAACAGGATGGATTCAATCGTCCGTTCAAGCATCCCGGCCTCTGATCCCTGCAGGCAATGCGCATGTTGCGCCGCAATGAAACTTGCCAAGGGGGGCCACGGCGGGCCGCTTTGGGCAAGCGGAGATCGCCGCTGCGGTATCCGGCGCCGGCCCCGCGCCCGTACGGGATGGGGCGGCGGCGGGACCGGCGCGCCGGGAGCGTGCAGTGCACAGGCCGGATCGCCGCCAGCCGGCGTGGACAAACGCCCGAACGGCTTTAAACCGGAGGTATCGAACACCTCGACCGGAGGACCGCATGAGTGATGATGCCCGCCCTGCCGTGCTTCTCGTCGGCCCGGTGATGCAGGAGATCGTGGCCGAGACCCTCGCGCCGCGCTTTGCGCTGCTGACCCGCGACGCGCTCACCCCGCAAACCGCGCCGACGGTGGCGGCCATCGCCGGCTTCGGCCAGGTGCCCATCGATGCCGACCTCATGGCGTCGCTGCCGGCCCTGCGCGTCGTCTCCAGCTTCGGCGTCGGCTACGATGCGGTGGACGTGGCCTTCGCGGCCGCCCACGGCATCGTCGTCACCAACACGCCGGACGTGCTGAACGACGAGGTGGCAGATCTCGCCATCGGACTGCTCCTGGCGACCCTGCGGCGGATTCCCCAGGCCGACCGCTTCCTGCGCGCCGGCGGCTGGCTGGGCGGACCGTTCCCGCTGACCGCGACCCTGCGCGGGCGTCGCGCCGGCATCCTCGGCATGGGCCGGATCGGCAAGGCCATCGCCCGCCGGCTGGAGGCGTTCGGGGTGCCGGTCGCCTATCACAGCCGGCGGCCGCAGCCGGATGTGGCCAACGCCTACTACCCCGACCCCGTCGCCCTGGCGCAGGCGGTAGATATCCTCATGGTCATCGTGCCGGGCGGGCCGGCGACCCGGCACCTGGTGAATGCGCAGGTGCTCGCCGCCCTCGGCAAGACCGGGGTTCTGGTCAACGTCGCCCGCGGCAGCGTGGTGGACGAGACGGCCCTGATCGCCGCGCTGGAGGCCGGCACCATCCTCGGCGCGGGGCTCGACGTGTTCGAGGCCGAGCCGCAGGTGCCGGCGGCGCTGACCGCCCGCGACGACGTGGTGCTGCTGCCGCATGTGGGCTCGGCCACCCACCACACCCGCAACGCCATGGGCCGGCTGGTCGTCGACAATGTCGTCGCGGTGCTGGATGGCGGCGCGCCGCTGACCCCGGTGCCGGAGACGCCGTGGCCGGTGCCGGCGCGCGGTTCTTGATCGCGCCGATTCCGCGGGCCGCCGAAATGCTCTAGCCTCGGCCCGTGTCACCCCGTCCGCAGGACATGCCGATGGCTCCGCATCCGTTCCCGACGCCGGTCGCCGCGGCGTTTCTCGGCGCGCTGGCCCTTCTTGCCGCCGGCCCGACGCCGGCATCCGCGCAGCAGAAGCCCGCCGCGGCGCGCCTCGACCCCGCGCTGCGCGAGGCCGCCGGGCGCATGGCCGGCACCTTCCGCCTCGCCAGCGCCGACGGCGAGCGGCAATGTCCGGTGACCCTGAAGACCGACCCCGCCGGGCCGGGGCTCGGGGTGGCGCTGGACAAGGGCGTGTGCGCGCCCATCGTCTTCTCAGCCGAGGTGGCCGCCTGGCTGCCGGATGCCTCGGGCTCGATCCGCCTGCTCAGCGCCCAGGGCCGCACGGTGGCCGAGTTCACCGCCGCCACCGGCGGCAGCTACGAGGCGCTGCGCGACGGCGACGGCGTCTATTTCCTCGCCCCGCCCACCGAGGACGATGCGGGCGGGGCCACCGTCGCAGAGGTGCTGGGCGAGTGGGACCTCTCCCGCACCGCCGGCACGCCGGTGTGCCGCTGGACATTCCTGGAGGAGAAGTCGGGGGCCGCCGGGCTCGCCATGGCTGTCGGCGGCGGCTGCGACGAGACGCTGGCGCGCTTCGCGCCGCGCGCCTGGCGGCTGGAGGGCGGCAACATCCTGGTCGACGGCGCCCAGGGCGGCACGCCGATCCGCTTCGCGCGGCAGGAGGACGGAAGCTGGGCGCGAGTGCCGGAGCGCGGCCGCCCGCTGCTGATGACTCGCCCCTGACGGCGCCGGAAGTCGGCTCAAAATCCCTCTTCCGCGGCAGATTGTTTTCCTGTCAGTACCCTCTTGCCATCCTCTTTTCCCGACGCGTTGCAACATTGCAACAATGAAATCCTGCATTCATCAGGGCGTGCTCAATTCGTGGGCAGTTAACGCTCAACTTTTCACATTGGACTTGTCGGCGAGACAATATTTTATCGCTTCAAATGTTCGTGGGGAAAGTCATGAAGAAGCTAGCCGTTTTCGCCGCATCCATGCTGTTCGCCGGGTCTGCCGTCGCCGCAGATCTTTCGACCCCGGTCAAGGCCGTCGTTCCCGAGCCGACCCCGGTGTGGGACGTCGCCTTCGGTGTGAAGCTGGCGAACGACTACGTGTTCCGCGGCATCACCCAGACCGACGGCAACGCGGCCGTGCAGGGTTATGGCGAGCTGCGCCTGTTCGATTGGGTCTATGCCGGCGTGTGGGCGTCCAACGTCAGCTTTCCCCCGGTCAATGCGCTCGGCATCCCGACCGGCCTGACCGACGCCGCCGCCGAGGTCGACATCTACGGTGGCCTGCGCCACACCTGGGATGCGCTGACCTTGGATGTCGGCTTCCTTTACTACTACTATCCCGGCGAGATCGCCGTGAACACCTTCGGCCCCGGCGTGCCGGCCGCCAACCTCGACTTCTGGGAAGTCTACTTCAAGCCCAGCTATGTCTTTAACAACTTCGCCACGGTTGGCGCGAACCTCTACTACACCACCACCTATGCCGGCACTGGCGCCAACGGCACCTTCCTCTCTGGCACCCTGAAGCTCGACTTCAGCAAGTGGAGCCCGGTGACCGACGTCGGCGTGTTCGTCTCCGGCGAGTTCGGCTACCAGTGGCTGGGCACCACCTCGTTCAGCAACGTCTTCGCCGCCAACTTCGAGCTGCCCTCCTACTCCACCTGGAACGTCGGCCTCGGCTTCACCTACAAGGCGGCCACCCTCGACTTCCGCTACTACGGGTCGGACCTCAGCAACTCCTTCTCGCTGCAGTATCCGCTGGGCACCTGCGCGGCCATCTCCGGCCTGAGCACCGCCTGCGGCGACCGCTTCGTGGCCAGCCTGTCCTTCGACACCACCTTCCTCGCCCTCAAGTGAGGACAGGCGCCGGCATGGCCGGCGTGTGAAAGATCGCCGCCGGCCAAGGCCGGTGGCGCCGGAAGGAAAGGCGCCGCGGCCCATGGCCCGGCGCCTTTTTCCGTTCTTGCGCGATGGCATTGTGCAGGCCGCGCCGCACGAGGGCCGCGATCGGGTGCGGCGGATCCGGACGGCAGAGGAGGCGCAAGACGGCAAAGGCCGGATTTGCCAGCGCCACGCAGACGCCCGGGCCCTCTACACCCAAGGCCCGCGAGGATGACCGATGAGCCTGCCCTCAGGCCAACCTTTGGGCCTTTGGCCAAGCCTGCGCGGCGCCTGGGCGTAACCCACCCGGCGCCGGTGGAAGACCCGGACCGATGGCATCAGGGCTCGAGGGCGCGGAAGCCGAAATAGAGGTGGTAGAGGCTGCTGGCGGGCATCCGCGCGCTCGCCGGCCCGCAGGCGCGCATCGCCATCATCGGGGTCGCCGGCCGCAGCGAGGACGAAGCCGCCTCACGCGCCGCCGGCGCCGACGCCTTCCTGGTCAAACCTGTGTCTCCGCGG
>CALMSN010000267.1 GCA_937872325.1 uncultured Xanthobacter sp.
AACCAGCAATCCGATGGCCTGCAGCAGGCGGTTAACCGCGCCTGGAACGCACACCGCCCGGCCCGCCAGCGTATAATCCAGGGCGGTGTTGGCCACCGCGCCGGCGTCCAGGGTGGTGATCTGACCCAAAAAGCCCTGGGCCTGGATGGCGCGGATGTTTTCCGGAGTGGTGGGCATGCCCGCCGGGCACAGCACCGTCACCGTGGCCCCCAGGCCGCGCAGTTCCGCGTGCAGCGCCAGGGAGAAATCCAGCAGGAAGCGCTTGGAGGCGGCGTAGGTGGCCTTGACCGGCATGGGCGAATAGGCCGCCAGGCTGGCCACGTTGAGGATGCGGAAGGTCTCCAGGGGGTCGCGCAGTTCCAGCATACCCCGGATCATATCCAGCGTGCCTTCCACGTTCAGGCGGATGATGGTCTCGACGGAACGGTCCATGGAGCCGAGATGGACCGGCATGTGGGGCGCATTGGCGACCAGCCGCCCGTTGCCGTCGAAGACCGCGCACGAGAAGTCGAGCCGCTCCTTGATGTTCACCGAATAGGCGGTGTTCTGGAGCGTGACGCCCATCTGCTCGGCGATGGACATGAACAGGTTGTTGAATACTTCCAGCATCACCGGGTCGGCATGGGTGCCCACCGCCTCGGCCCGCACCAGCGCCTCGGTGCGGGTGAGGAGGAGGTGGTTGCGCGCCGACACCTCCGCCCGCCACCCCTTCTCCACCACCACCGTCTGGTTCGGCTCGATGACGATGGCCGGCCCGTCCAGCGCCATCCCGGGCCGGAACTGGGCGCGCAGCACCACCGGGGCATCGTGCCAGGCGCCGCGGGCGAAGAAGCGGGTGGCCCGCTCGGCCTGCGGTGCCCCAGTCTCCAGCGGCGCCTCCGGCTCGCCGATGGCCGAGCCGCCGCCCGCCGCGCTCACCTCCAGCGCCTCGGCGACGATGGCCTTCTCCGGCGAGACGAAGCCGAACTGGGCCCGGTGGCGGCCCTCGAACTCGGCTACCATGGAGGTCCGGTCGGCAAGGATCACCGGCAAAGCGGTGTCGGTGCCGGCGTAGCGCAGGTGCGCCCTCGCCTCGATGGCGATGTCGCCCGGCGCCACCCCCTGCCCTTCCAGCTCGCCGGCGGCCTCGGCGCCCAGCCGGTCGCGCACTGCCGCAAGATCGGCGACGAGGCCCTCCGCCAGCTCCTGCCCCACCGCGGCGGTGCGCTGGGCGCGGATGGCGGCGAGCCCCATGCCGTAGGCCGAGAGCAGGCCGGAGAAGGGGTGCAGCAGCACCTGCGTCATCCCCAGCGCGTCGGCGACGAGGCAGGCATGCTGCCCGCCGGCGCCGCCGAAGCAGTTGAGCGCATAGCGGGTCACGTCGTAGCCGCGCTCCACCGAGATCTTCTTGATGGCGTTGGCCATGTTCTCGACCGCGATGGTGACGAAGCCGTCCGCCACCTCCTCCGGGGTGCGGCCGGTCTCCTCGGCCAGCGCCGCGAACTTCTCCTTCACCGCGACCGCATCCAGCGGCTCGTCCTGGCCGGGGCCGAAGATCTTCGGGAAGAAATCCGGGATCAGCTTGCCCAGCATCACATTGGCGTCGGTGACGGCGAGCGGCCCGCCGCGCCGGTAGCAGGCCGGCCCCGGATTGGCGCCCGCCGAATCCGGCCCGACCCGGAACCGCGCCCCGTCATAGTGCAGGATCGAGCCGCCGCCCGCGGCCACGGTGTGGATCCGCATCATCGGCGCGCGGATGCGCACCCCGGCCACCTCGGTATCGAAGGCGGTCTCCAGCTCGCCGGCATAGTGGCAGACATCGGTGGAGGTGCCGCCCATGTCGAAGCCGATGATCCGCGGCAGGCCGGCCAGCCGCCCGGTCTCCGCCGCCCCGACCACCCCGCCGGCCGGCCCCGACAGCAGCGCATCCTTGCCCTGGAACAGGTCGGCGGCGGTGAGCCCGCCCGACGACATCATGAACATGAGCCGGATGGCGGCATCGCCGTCGCTGGCGCGGCCGATCCCGCCCCCACCTGCGGCCTCATCCCCGCCGACACCCCCTCTCCCGCTTGCGGGGGAGGGCTGGGGAGGGGGCTCGCCGGCGACAACCGGAGGCCGGGACTCATCCACGGCAACCTCCCCCGCAAGCGGGAGAGGGGACGGGGCGCCGCCGGACAATTCCTCCGCCACCTGCCTGACGTAGCGGCGCAAGATGGGCGAGAGATAGGCATCGGCCACCGTGGTGTCGCCGCGGCCCACCAGCTTGATGAGCGGCGAGACCTCGTGCGACACCGACACCTGCGCGAAGCCCAGCCCGCGGGCGAGCTCCGCCACCTGCCGCTCGTGCTCGGGATAGCGGTAGCCGTGCATGAAGGCGATGGCCACGGCCGCCATGCCGTCGGCCCGCGCCGCCTTCAGCAGGTTGCCGATGAGGCCGAGGTCGGGCGCCGCCTCCACCGTGCCGTCGGCGCGCACCCGCTCGTCCACCTCCAGCACGCGCTCGAACAGCATGTCGGGCAGCACGATCTTCTTGGCGAAGATCTTCGGCCGCGCCTGGTAGCCGATCTTCAGCGCATCGCGGAAGCCGCGGGTGGTGACCAGCAGGGTGCGCTCGCCCTTGCGCTCCAGAAGGGCATTGGTGGCCACCGTGGTGCCCATCTTGACGGCAGAAACCGTGCCCGGCGGGATCGGCGCGCCGGCGGCAAGGCCGAGCAGCTCGCGGATGCCCTGCACCGCGGCGTCGCGATAGGCCTCGGGATTCTCGGATAGCACCTTGTGGGCGAGGAGCCGCCCGTCGGGCGCCCGGCCGACCACGTCTGTGAAGGTGCCGCCGCGGTCGATCCAGAATTCCCAGCGTTCCGCCGGCCCGTCCGTCATGCCCCTGGTCCTTTCCATGGCGCCCCGGCCGGGAGCGCGAATGCAGCGGGCGCGCGCGTCACGCCAAGGCCGAAGCGCCCCTGTCCCTTGCCCCGGCAGATTCCCTTTTTGAGGGGATGTCGCATCCGATCACAAGCCAACCGGCGAGAAAGGCAAAGCGCGCGGACGCCGGATCCCGCACCGGATCCCGCCCGTCCGCCGGCCGGGCGCCGAAGATGGCCCGCGGCTTGCTTGGAGGATCGGCAACCCGCTGCCGACAGGAAGCCATGACGGATATTTTTCGTCAATGTTTCGTTGACAAATTGTCGGCGTATCCGAAAGATGTGGACCGCTGGCGCCGGGCGTCGGCAGGGCCGTGGAGGGATCGATGCCGGACCCGAACATCCCGCCCGCCGTGCCGGCGCTGCGCCGCGGGCTCGACGCCCTCTATCTCGGCGCCGGCTGGCTGGCCGGCCTGTTCCTCCTCGCCATCTTCGTGCTGATGATGCTGCTTTCGGCCGGCCGCTTCGCCGGCATGAACGTGCCGGCCGGCGACGACTTCGTCGCCTGGTCCATGGCGGCCAGCGCCTTCCTCGGCCTCGCCCACACCTTCAAGTCCGGCGAGCTGATCCGGGTCGGCCTCGTCACCGACAGGCTCACCGGCCGGGCCAAGCAGGCGGTGGAGCTGGCCTGCCTCGTCATCGGCGTGGCGACGGTCGGCTTCTTCGCCTGGCATGCGGTGCTGTTCACCTGGGATTCCTGGCGCTTCAGCGACGTCTCGCAGGGGGTGGTGGCGGTGCCCCTGTGGCTGCCGCAGCTCGGCTACAGCGGCGGCCTCGTCATCCTCTTCATCGCCTTCGTCGACGAGCTGGCGCACGCCGCGCGGGGTGGCGCGCCGCGCTACGAGAAGCCGCCGCCGAACGACGACGCCGAGCTCGTCGAGCGCGCCATGCAGAGCGGGGTCTGAGCCGTGGCGCTGATCGAGATCTCCGCCCTGCTGCTGCTCCTTCTCCTGGTCCTGCTCGGGCTCGGGGTGTGGATCGGCGTGGCCCTGCTGGTGGTGGGCTATGTGGGGATGCAGTTCGTCGGCGGCGGCATTCCCGCCGGCGCGGTGCTCGCCACCACCATCTGGGGCAACTCCGCCTCCTGGACCCTGGCGGCGCTGCCGCTGTTCGTGTGGATGGGCGAGATCCTGTTCCGCACCCGCCTGTCGGAAGAGATGTTCCGCGGCCTTGCCCCCTGGCTCAACTGGCTGCCGGGGCGGCTGATGCACGTCAACGTCATCGCCTGCGGCCTGTTCGGCTCGGTCTCCGGCTCCTCGGCCGCCACCTGCGCGACGGTGGCCAAGATCGCCCTGCCGGAATTGAAGAAGCGCGGCTATGACGAGACCGTCAGCCTCGGCTCGCTGGCCGGGGCCGGCACGCTCGGCATCCTCATCCCGCCCTCCATCACGATGGTGGTGTATGCGGTGGCGGCCAACGTCTCCATCATCCAGGTCTTCCTCGCCGGCTTCCTTCCGGGTTTCCTGGTGATGGCGCTCTATTCCGGCTACATCGCGGTGTGGTCGCTGCTCAATCCCAAGCGCACCCCGCCCGCCGACCCGCCGATGCCGATGCGCGAGAAGCTGAGGGAATCGGCGAACCTGATCCCGCTCGGCCTGCTGATCGCGCTGGTCTTCGCCGCCTTGCTGTTCGGCTGGGCGACGGCGACGGAATGCGCGGCCTGGGGGGTCGCCGGGTCGCTCGCCATCGCCTGGTGGCAGGGAGCGCTGTCGTGGGAGAGCTTCTGGGCCTCGGTGATGGGGGCGACGCGGCTCACCTGCATGATCATGCTGATCCTCGCCGGCGCTTCCTTCATGGCCACCTCCATGGCCTATACCGGCATTCCGGTCGCCCTCGCCCAGTGGGTGGACAGCCTGCACCTGTCGCCCTACGCGCTCATCGCGGCGCTCACCGTCATGTACATCGTGCTGGGCACCGCGCTGGACGGGCTCTCCATGATCGTCCTCACCACCGCGGTGGTGATCCCGATGATCAAGTCCGCCGGCTTCGATCCCATCTGGTTCGGCATCTTCCTGGTGCTGGTGGTGGAGATGGCGGAGGTCTCGCCCCCGGTGGGCTTCAACCTGTTCGTGCTGCAGACCATGTCGGGCAAGGATTCCAACACCGTGGCGCTGGCCGCGCTGCCGTTCTTCTTCCTGCTGGTGGCGGCGGTGGCGCTGATCACGGTGTTTCCGCAGATCGTGATGGTGCTGCCCGAATTGGCCTTCTCCAATTGAGGCGCGGACGACTACCGTAAGGACACCCCGCGGACGGGACGTGCCCGTCCCCCTCGCCGCCGATCATCCAAGGAGTGACCGCATGACCATCCTGTCGCGTATCCTCGCTCCGGCTCTCCTGGCCGGTGCGGTCGCGTTCGCCATGCCGGCTGCGGCCCAGACCAAGTGGAACCTGCCCTCGGCCTATCCGGTGGACAACCTGCACACCGAGAACCTCGCCCAGTTCGCGAAGGACGTGGAGGCGAAGTCCGGCGGCAAGCTTGCCATCACGCTCCACCCCAACGCCTCGCTGTTCAAGGCGCCGGAGATCAAGCGGGCGGTGCAGACCGGGCAGGCCCAGGCCGGCGAGGTGCTGATCTCGCTGCACGAGAACGAGGATCCCATCTTCGGCATCGACGTGGTGCCATTCCTCGCCACCTCGTTCGAGGCCTCGAAGCGGCTGTGGGACGCCTCCCGCCCGGCGGTGGAGAAGAAGCTCGCCGCCCAGGGCCTCACCCTGCTCTATGCCATGCCGTGGCCGCCGCAGGGCCTGTTCTCCAAGACCGCGGTGGAGAAGGTCGACGACCTGAAGGGTGCCAAGTGGCGGGCCTACAATGCCGGCACTGCCCGCATCGGCGAGGCGGTGGGCGCCCAGGCGGTCACCGTGCAGCAGGCCGAGCTCGCCCAGGCACTGGCCACCGGCGTCGTCACCGCCCTCATCACCTCAAGCGCCACCGGCACCGACGTGAAGATCTGGGAGAGCATCCCCAACTTCTACGACATCCAGGCCTGGCTGCCGAAGAACCTCGTCTTCGTGAACAAGGCGGCGTTCGATGCCCTCGATCCGGCGACCCAGGCCGCCGTGAAGGCCGCCGCCGCCGAGGCCGAGGTCCGCGGCTGGAAGCTCTCGGAGGAGAAGACCCGGGGCTACATGGCCCAGCTTGCCGCCAAGGGCATGAAGGTGGTGCCGCCCAGCCCGGAGCTGAAGGCCGGCTTCGAGAAGATCGGCGCCACCCTCACCGACGCCTGGCTGGCCAAGGCGGGGGCCGACGGCGCCGCCGTCATCTCGGCCTACAGGAAGTAGGACCGGGCAGGCGATGACCGCGACCCGGACCTCTTCCCGTCGACGCACCAGCGCACCGGACGCCGCGGCGCCGCCCGCCCGCGATCGGGACGGCGGACCGGACGGGGCCGGACCGGAGGGGCCGGGCGCCGCACCTGGCCCCCTCGCCCCGGCGGCCGCGATTTCCCCCGCCGGGGCCTCGATTGCCGGGCGCGGCAACCCCGGACCCGCGCGCACGGGCCGTTCAGCCAGAACGGGCGCGAGGCCGCAGACCGGGTCGCCGGCCCGGCCTGGGACCGACGCGCCAGCCGCCGGGATCGTTGCAGACACCGCGGCGGCGGCAGAGCGCGCCGCGACCCGTCCCGCCCCGGGGAGCCGCCCCGGCAAATCGGAACCCGCGAAGGCGCAACCGGAAAAGGCGCGACGGACCCCGAGCCGCCATCCCGAACCGGATCCCGCCCGGCCCCCTCCTTCCGAGGCCTCCGTCGTCGCCACCCGCCCGGTGACGACCCTGGCCGTGGAGCGCGACGGCGATCCGGCGGGGCCGGCCATCGTCTCCTCCGCCCATCTCGCGCAGGGCGCGCTGCCGAGCCTGTCGGAGCTGGAGTTCGGCCTCAACATGCTCGCCCATGCCTATGGCCGCTGGATGGTGCGCTGCATGGCCGCGGCCGGGGTTTCCGACCTCTCGCCGCTGGACGTGCAGGTGCTGCACCATGTGGTCCATCGCGACCGGCCCAAGACCATCGCCGACCTCTGCCTCGCGCTGGACGTGGAGGACACCCACCTCGTCAGCAACGCGGCCAAGAAGCTCCAGCGG
>CALMSN010000268.1 GCA_937872325.1 uncultured Xanthobacter sp.
GCCCGTGATAGGACTTCGCCTCGGCCTCCAGCAGCGCGTCGCGACCCACCTTGCCCTCGGCGAAGAGCTGGCGGACCTTCGCCTTCTCCGGATTGGAGAGGCCCGAGGTCATCGGCCCGGAGGGGATGAACACCGCCGGCAGGTGCCCGAACGCCAGCGCGCCGATGACCAGCCCCGGCACGATCTTGTCGCAGATGCCGAGGAACACCGCGGCATCGAAGGTCTGGTGCGACAGCGCCACCGCCGTGGCCATGGCGATGACGTCGCGCGAGAACAGCGAAAGCTCCATGCCGGCCTCGCCCTGGGTGATGCCGTCGCACATGGCCGGCACCCCGCCGGCCACCAGGGCGACGCCGCCGGCATCGCGCGCCGCGGCGCGGATCAGCTCGGGATAGTGCTCATAGGGCTGGTGGGCGGAAAGCATGTCGTTATAGGCGGTGACGATGCCGACGCTCGCCCCCTGCCCGTCCCGCAGCACCGCCTTGTCGCCGGGAGCGCAGGCGGCGAAGCCGTGGGCCTGGTTGGCGCAGCCCAGCGCGCGGCGCTGCGGGGCGCGCGCGGCGGCGGCCTCGATCCGGTCGAGATAGGCGCGGCGGGTGTCGCGGCTGCGCCGGACGATGCGTTGGGTGACCTCGCCGATGCGGGCATGAAGGGCTGGCTGGGCGGTCATGGCGGTCTCCTGTGTCACCCCGGCCGGACGGCGCCGGGCGCGGCGACCCGCCCGCCTTATACCACCCGCCGGGGGCTTTGGCCGGGAGCCGGGGCCCGGTGCAGGCCTCGTCCCCGCCCCGGCCTCAGGCCGGGATCGCGGCGGCGGTGTCCGGAGCCGTCATGATGCCGGCGATGGAGAAGCCGCCATCCACCGCCAGAGTCTGCCCGGTGAGGAAGCCGGATTTGCGGCCATCGAGCAGGAAGATTGCGGCGTTGGCGATGTCCTCCGGCGTCCCGTAGCGCCGCTGCGGCACCGTGGAGAGCCAGAGCGCGCGCACGTCCGGAGTGTGGATCTCCTGCACCAGCGGGGTGTCGATGGGGCCGGGCGCGACGGCGTTGACCCGAACCCCGAGGGGCGCCAGCTCCACCGCCATCACCTTGGTCATGGTGATGACCCCGCCCTTGGAGGCGCCGTAGGCGACGCGCCCCTTGTTGCCCTTCATCCCCGACACCGAGGCCACGTTGACGATGGACCCCGCCCCGCGCGCGACCATGCCGCGCGCCGCCTCGCGGGCGACCACGAAGCTGCCGATGACGTTGACCTCCAGCATCCGCCGGAACATCTCGGTGGAGGTCTCCAGCACCGGCACGTCGCGGGCGATGCCGGCGGAATTGACCACGCCGGTGATCGGGCCGAACTCGGCCTCCACCGCGGCGACGATGCGCACCACGGCCTCCTCGTCGGTGACGTTGAGCTGCTCGAACCGCACCTGGTCTGCCGCGGCGCCGAGGCCGTCGCGGGCGCGGGCCAGGGCCCCGGCATCGAGATCGGCGACGACGGCGCGCCAGCCTTCGGCCACCACCGCCTTCACCACCGCAAGACCGATGCCGGAGGCGCCGCCGGTCACGAAGATCGTATTGCTGTCAGTCACACTATCCTCCCAGTTTCTTCTTTTCAGGCCGCGGCCATGGCGCCTTGCAACGCCGGCAGGCGATCGATCAGCCCGCGGGCAGGCTGGTCGCGGCGCCCTCCAGCGGAAGCTGGCCGCGGGCCTCCAGTTCCGTCCGCACGTCCTTCTTGGTGATCTTGCCATAGGCGGAGCGCGGCAGCCCCTCCCAGAAGACGACGCGCTTCGGCAGCTTGTAGCGGGCCACCTTGTCGGCGAGAAAGGCGAGCAATTCCTGCTCGCTCAGCGTCGCCCCCGGCCGCAGCACGCACACCGCGATCCCTACCTCGCCCCAGGTGCGGTCGGCCGCGCCCAGCACCGCCGTCTCGGCCACCGCGGGATGGGTGAGGATCGTCTCCTCGATCTCCCGCGGATAGACGTTGGAGCCGCCGGAAATGTACATGTCCGAGGCCCGGCCGGTGATGTAGAGGAAGCCCTCCGCATCCATGTGGCCGAGGTCGCCGGTGACGAACCAGCCGTCGCGAAAGGCCTTCGCGTTGGCCTCCGGGTTGTTGTAGTAGCCGGCGAAGACGGCGAGGCCGCAGACGCAGATGTCGCCGGTTTCACCCGGCGGCAGCTCCCGCCCGTCGGGCGCCTGGATCGAGACCTGGATGCCGGTGCGCTCGAAGCCGCAGGTGCCGAGCTTCACCTGCGGGCCGTCCTCCAGGTCATGCAGGGCCGGCGGCAGCACCGTGATGTTGCCGGTGACCTCGCCGAGCCCGAAATACTGCACCATCACCTTGCCCAGCTTTCGCAGCGCATGCTTCTGGTCCTCGCGATACATGGGCGCGCCGGCATAGATGAGGTAGCGCAGCGAGGAATGGTCGTGGAGATCCACCGCCGGATGCTCGGTGAGCAGCTTCACGATGGTGGGCACGGTGAACATGTTGGTGATGCGCCAGCGCTCCACCAGCGCCCAGGCCTCGCCGGCATCGAACTTCTCGCCCGGCAGCAGCACGGTCTTCACGCCCCGCGCCACCTGCACCAGTTGGTGGATGCCGGCGCCGTGCGACAGCGGCGCCACCACCAGCGCCGCATCGGCATGAGTGGTGCCGGGCATCAGGTCGCACAGGTGGTTGGTGATGACGAAGCCGAGCTGGCCATGGGTGAGCACCGCCGCCTTCGGCCGGCCGGTGGTGCCGGAGGTGAAGAAGAACCAGCACGGATCATCCCGCTCCACCGCCGCCAGCGCCGGGCTCTCGCCGTCGTGGCGGGCGACGAGGACGTCATAGTCGGTGCCGAACGCGGCGACGCCGATGGCGATCACCAGCCGGATCGAGGGCGCCGCCGCGAGCGCCGCCGGGACGTGGGCGGGAAAGTCGGCATGGCAGATCATCGCCGCGGCGCCCGAAGCCTCGGCGAGCCAGGCCACCTCCTGCGGGGTCTGGCGGAAATTGGTGGGCACCCACACCGCGCCGATGCGGAAGCAGGCGAACATGCTCTCGAACATCTGGTTGCAGTTCTTCGACTGCACCAGCACCCGCTCGCCCTTGGCGATGCCGGCGGCGGCGAGGGCGGCGGCCATGGCATCCACCCGGCGATCCATCTCGCCCCAGGTCCAGCTCTGATCGCCGCAGACGAAGGCGATCTCCTGCGGATGCCGCCGCGCCGCCTGCCGCAGGATGTAGGACAGGTTCATCACCCGGCGGGTTGCCGGCACCAGGCCGCCGGCCGGGGCTTCGGATGCAAGGCTCATGGCAGGCGCTCCTGGATGCGGGCAGACACCACACGCCGACAGCCGGCAGCATGCGGGGGGACGCAAGGGCGTCGAACGCCGGCACCAGGGCGCTTGCCGCCCCTAGCCGGGTTTGCCGCGCGACACCGGGCGTGGCCGGCATCCCCATCGCCGGAGGCCGGGAGCGCCCCGCGCTGCGACCCGGCAGGCCAGTCGCCCATGGGAGCTTGCGAGGGGGCTGGCGCCTCCGGGCATCGGCGGCAAGGCATGCTCATCTGGTTTCCCCCGGAACGGCGGCGGCGCCGAAACGCCTCGCGCCATGATCCGTCATCCCGGAGCGCCCCGCGCTGCGACCCGGCAGGCCGGTCGCCCACGGGAACCAGCGAGGGGGCTGGCGCCTCCGGAAACCTACGGCAAGGCATGCTCATCTGGATTCCCACGGAACGGCCGCGACGCCGAAACGCCTCGCGCCATGATCCATCATGTGGACTCATGGCCCGGCCCGAGCGGGCCGGAGGCGCAGGCGTGTCGATCCGCGGGCGAGGAGGCACGCCCGCGCTAGCGTTGTCAAACCGCCCTCGGAACCTAAGATGTCCGGCGATCCGGCGCGCTGAAGGATTCCACATATTGGAACATCCAAAGACTCTCTCGGCCCGAAAGGCGGTGCAGACGACCCGGGCGACGGCCTCCACCGGCGCCCAGTCCATCGACCGCGCGGCGACGCTGCTGCTGCTGGTGGGCCGCGCCGGGCCGCAGGGGGCGCGGCTGACCGAGCTCTCGGCCCAGTGCGACCTGCCGAAGCCGACGGTCCGGCGGATGCTGCTGGCCATGGTCCTCGCCGGCCTGCTGGACCAGGACGAGGAGAGCCGGCGCTACCATATCGGGCCGGAGATCTTCGTCCTCGGCAATCTGGCCGCCGAGCGCTTCGGCATCCTGCCGGCGGCCATGCGCTCGCTGATGCGCCTGGCCCAGGACAGCGGCGACACCGCCTTCCTCTCGGTGCCGCGGGGCATCTATTCCATCTGCGTCCACCGCGAGGACGGCGCCTACCCGATCCGCATCCACGCCCTGCATGCGGGCGACCGGCATCCGCTGGGCATCGGCGCCGGCAGCCTCGCCATGCTGGCGGCCATGGCCGATCCCGAGGTGGAGCAGATCCTGCGGACCAGCGCCGACATCCTGCGCGACAGGTACCCCGGCTTCACCCCGGACCTGCTGCGCGCCAACGTGGACCGGACCCGGTCGCAGGGCTATGCGCTCAATCCCGGCCTGCTGCTGGCGGGATCCTGGGGCATTGGCATCGCCATCCGCGATGCGGCGGGGCGGCCGGTGGGCGCCCTCTCCATCGCCGCCATCGAAAGCCGCCTCGGCGAGGAGCGCCAGCGCCAGCTCGGCGCGCTGCTCGCCCGCGAGGCCCGCGCCGTCGAGCTGCGACTGGCCGAAGGCCGCGCGGCAGCCCGCCCCGCCGCCCGCGGCCGCGTGGTGCCCGGGGGCAAATCCACCGGCGGGTGAGCGTCTTTCGCCTGCGGCAGGGTCGCCTCAGCCTTCGGCACCCCGGAATCGGGCATCGCTTCGGCAGAGACGCTTGGAAGGCGGGTCCGCATGCCCTTGGGCGCATTGCCCCTTCCGCCGGTCGCGATGCGCAGCTCCATCGACCGTCGCCAGATGGGGAAGGCGGATTTGACCAAAGGCCATCAGTCACCGGCCCGGGTGTTTCGTCCTTAAGAAGAACTCCGCGAGGGACCGATGCCGCGGCAGGGGCGCAACGCCGTCCCCGCCTCCAACCGGGCGGAGCCGGTCCGGCTCGGCGCTGCCGGAGATGGTATTCATGTGGCATTCAGCTCGCCTGCGCGAGGAGAGCGGGCCGCCGGGCGCCGGACCGAAAGGTCTCATGGCGCACGGCGCGACGTGCAACGTGACACAGGTGAAATCTTGACGCCTTATCCCTTGTCGGCAATTCTCGACAGCCGCGCCTTCGCGATCTTTGCCCGCATCGTTCTGACCTTCGTCTTCTGGAGCGCCGGGCTCGGCATGGCCCTCGACTATGGCGAGACCCTGCGGACCATGTCCCATTTCGGCCTCCAGCCCGCCCACTTGTGGGCGCCGGCGGTGATCGCCACCCTGCTGGCCGGGTCTGCCCTGGTTATCGCGAACCGCTGGGCCTGGCTCGGCTTCGGCATACTGGCGGCATTCACCGCATTGAGCATTCCCATCGCCCACGCCTTCTGGACCATGAGCGGCGAGGAGCGGCTCGCCCATTTCCACTTCACCGTGGAGCATGTCAGCCTCATCGGCGGCCTGATGGCGGGGGCGATCGTCAACCGGGCCCTCGAAAAGCGGGCCATAGAACGGCGGGACCTGGAAAAGCGGGCCCTGGCAAGGCCGACCGCCACGCTCGCGCGCTGACCAGCCGCTCCCGTATCGCAAAGCGGGCGCCGGCTCACCGATCTGCCGATCGGATCCGGCGCCCGCCGCGCCCCGCCCTTCCCTGCGCCGGGCCGGTGACGCCCCGCCGGTGCAACATTTTCCGCTGCCTCTGCCCGCCCCGATCAAGAGCCTCCCATTCGCGGAGCCGGGGGCGGTTCTTCAGCCATCTGCGGCGTTGCCGATCCACGCCGGCGCTTTCGGATCCGGCGCTTCCCGGCGCCACTGCCGGCCGCTGCGCCGGGCCGATGCCACCTTTGCCGGTGCAACATTTTCCGGTGCCTCTGCCCGCCCCGATCAGGAGTTTCTCACTCGCGGAACCGGGGGCGGGTCCTTCAGCCGCCTGCGGCGTTGCCAATCCACGCCGGGGCTGTCGGCATCGGCTGCGGCCGGCGCCTGAAGGGCGTGCCAGCCCCCCTCCACCGCCCTTCGCACCGAGGTTTGTCGGAGGCTCCCGGACGACCGTCTTCTCTTGCCGCATTCATCGGCCTTTCCGGGTCCCGGCTTGCCCTCGCCTTTGCGCTCTGCAATGGAAGCGCCGTCCCGGCGGCGCGAGTGTCCGTTTCGCCGGCGACCGGGAAAGCGGGAGCGGGCGGGCGAGACCATGAATTCCATCTTTGCGGGGCTTCTGGCCCTCGCCGCCATCTGTGGCGGCATGGGCGTCGGCGTGTGGCTGGCGCGGCGCCTGCCCGAGCAGCACCTCACCGGCGAGACCGGCACCGCCGTCTCGGTCGCCATGGCGGTGGTCGGCACCCTGGCCGCCCTGGTGCTCGGGCTGATGGTGAACAGCGCCAATGCCTCGTTCAGCGCCCGCACCTCCGCCATCGAGTCCCTCGCCGCCGGGGTCATCAAGCTCAACCGCACCCTGCTCAACTACGGGCCGGTGACGGCCCCGATCCGCGCCGAGCTCGACGTCTATGTCCGGGCCAAGGCCAGGGAGCTGTCGCAGCCGCAGCCGGCCGGCGACATCGGCCTCACCACCCTCCACATGCTGGAGGACATGAACGAGAAGATTTTGCGCCTGCCCACCGCCGGCCCGCGCGATCTGCACCTCCAGCAGCGGGCGCTCGCGCTGGTGGAGGGGGTCACCGACGCCCGCTGGATGCTGGCCGAGAAGACGCAGGTGGGCATGCCCACGCCGTTCCTCATCCTGCTGGTGGCGTGGCTGTCGCTGCTGTTCGCCAATTTCGGGCTGTTCGCGCCCAAGAACGCCACCGTCTTCACCTTCCTCCTGCTGGGCGCCACCGCAATTGCGGGCTGCATCTTCATCATCCTGGAGCTCGGCTCGCCGACCCAGGGGCTGATCCGCCCCTCCGCGGAGCCGCTGATACGGGTCGCCGAGCAGCTGAAGCTGGTGAACGCGTCCCTTCCGGTGACGGCGCAGGCCGGAAGTCCCGCCCGCTGAGAGGCGGCGCCGACCCCGGCACCGTGGCCGGGACCGCCTTCACACGCGGCCGGCGAGTGAAAATGGTGTCCGGATACGCCGAAAGCCGGCAGCGCATCGGCCTGCGCCATCCTGTCCATCCAGTCCGGCGCAAGGATTGACGGGGCGTCGCCTCGCGCCGGGCTGCGCGGGAGCTTGCCCCGGCAGGTCGGCTTGGGGTACAGCGCCGGGGCATCGAGGCTTCGGCCGCAGGAGGAATGCGGCCGGCCCGAAGCATCTCGCAGGCGGACCGAAGTGGTTCGCGGCCCGACGAAAGGCTCAAGGCGCGCAGCGATGGCTCCGATCCCCCACCGGCAGTGCGCCCCTCAGGCATGTCCCGATCGGATGGCTCATCCGATCCGAGAGGGAATGCTCCAGGGCGGGCGCGCCGGCGCAGCAGCCCGCCCGGAAGCCTTGGGACCTGAACTCAACGAAACGCGCGCCCCGTCCGATCCCGCCGCCTCCCGGCTGCCGGACACGCGCCGCGAAGCGGGCCGAGCGGCCCGGCGGACCTGACCCATCATGCACTGTCTCGTGACCGGCACCGCCGGCTTCATCGGCTTCCACCTCGCCCGCCGGCTGCTGGCGCAGGGCCACAGCGTCGTCGGCTTCGACGGCATGACCGATTACTACGACCCGGCCCTCAAGGCCGCCCGGCATGCCATCCTTGCCGGCTTTCCGGGCTTCACCCCGGTGATCGCCCGCCTCGAGGACATGGCCGCGCTGGAGGCCGCCGCCGCCCCCGCTCGGCCGGACGTGATCATCCATCTCGCGGCCCAGGCCGGGGTGCGCTACTCCATCGAGCATCCGCGCGCCTACATGGAATCCAACCTCGTCGGCTCGTTCAACGTGCTGGAGCTGGCCCGGCAGGTGCGGCCGCGGCACCTGCTGCTGGCTTCCACCAGCTCGGTCTATGGCGGCAACGAAAGCGTGCCCTTCATCGAGACCGAGCGGGCCGACTGGCCGATCACGCTCTATGCCGCCACCAAGAAGTCCATGGAGGCGATGGCGCATTCCTATGCCCACCTCTGGGACATGCCCACCACCTGCTTCCGCTTCTTCACCGTCTACGGCCCGTGGGGCCGGCCCGACATGGCGCTGTTCAAGTTCGTCGCCGCCATGGCCGCCGATGCGCCCATCGAGATCTATGGCGAAGGCGCCATGAAGCGCGACTTCACCTATGTGGACGACCTCGTGGAGGCAGTGATGCGGCTGATCGACCGCCCGCCCGTGAAGGGCCAGCCCGCGACGGTGCCGAACGGCGCCGACAGCCTCTCCCCGGCCGCGCCGTGGCGGGTGGTGAATATCGCTGGCGGCACCTCGGTGGGGCTGCTGGACTTCGTCGCCGAGATCGAGGCGGCCATGGGCCGGCCGGCGAAGAAGGTGATGCTGCCCATGCAGCCCGGCGACGTGCGCGAGACCTTCGCCGACCATCACCTGCTGGAGGCGCTCACGGGCTATGTTCCCGCGACGCCGATCTCGGTGGGGGTGCCGGCCTTCGTCTCCTGGTACCGGGACTATTACGGCGTGTAGGCGCTCGCGAGGCGGGCCGGCCTGAAGACCGGAATAGGCCCGCGGGCGACGCCGGGGCGCATCGCCTTGATACAGCGAAGGCGGATCACCCGGTCGCCGCGCGGCGGCGATTTTCGCGGCGCCGGCCGCCAGCGGAGCAATAATCCAGCGGAATGGATCGGCGTGAAGGCCCGGCCGGGGCGCCGGCCGGGCTGTGGCGATGCGCCGGGATCAGGCGGCGCGGGTGGTGGTCTCGACGTCCACGCTGGCCTTGATGGCGTTGGAGTACGGGCAGATGGTGTGGGTCACCTCCACCAGCTTCTCCGCCTCCGCTTCCGGCAGGCCCGGCAGCAGCACGTCGAGCGCGGCGGTGATGCCGAAGCCGCCTTCGGAGCGCGGCCCGATGCCGATGGTGGCGGTCACGGTGGTGCCGTCCGGGATCTTGATCTTGGTCTGGCCCGACGCCACCCGCATGGCGCCGAGGAAGCAGGCCGAATAGCCGAGGGCGAACAGCTTCTCCGGGTTGGCGCCGTCGCCGCCGGGGCCGCCCAGTTCCTTGGGCACTACCAGCTGGAACTCCAGGGTGCCGTCCGCCAGGGCGGTGCGCCCGTCGCGGCCGCCGCCGGTGGCGGTAGCGGTGGTCTTGTACTTCGCGTCGACTGGCATGGCGATCCTCGCTTCTTTCCTTCAGGGCTAAAGGGTTGGCCGGCCGAATGGCGGCCGGGGCTTGGCAACGCTCTCAGCCGGCGGCGACCACGCTCGCGGTCATGCCGGCGACGGAAAGGATCTCGATCCAGTAGCCGTCGGGATCGCGGATGAAGGCGATGTCCTTCATCCGGCCGTCCTGCGGCCGCTTCTGGAACGGCACGCCGAGCGCCTCGAACCGGGCGCAGGCCGCCGCGACGTCCGGCACGCTGATGCCGAGATGGCCGAAGCCGCGCGGCTCGCTGTTGCCGTTGTGATAGCCGGAAAAGCCGGCATCGCTCTCGGTTCCCCAGTTATGGGTCAGTTCCAGCGTCGTCTCGCGGGAGAAGATGAAGCGGGCGCGCGCCGCCGGGTCTTCCGGCACCTTTTCGTCGGCGCCCAGATAGGCGAGGAAGTAGAGGGAGAACTTCATGTCCGCGAAATCCAGCCGCTGCAGCAGCGTCATGCCCAGCACGTCGCGGTAGAAGGCGAGGGCCGCCTGCGGATCGCGGACCCGCAGCATGGTCTGGTTGAGCACAAAGCCTTCCGTGCCTTCGGGGCGTGTCATGGCTTCATCCACCCTGGGGTCCGGCGCTGGTACCGCGCCATCGTGACAATCCGTCCGGAGCGGTTGTGTTCCTCCCATCGGCATCGGCCCAGGTCAAGCGCTCGTGTCGTGGGGGCTCGCGTACCAGGCTACGGCTTGGCAGTTACGATTTTGCACTGCACGATAAGCGGGGCGGCAAACGCGGGGGGTGAGCATGACGAGACGATCGCGGATGCGGATACGGCTGGCTGCGTCGGCTCTGGCGGGGAGCGTGCTTGTCGGTCCCGCGGCGGCAGTCCACTCCGACGACTGCGCCGTCATCTTCAAGGCCTTCGAGGCCATGACCCAGGTGCCGGCCTATGCCAGCGTGGTGCAGCTCGCCACCGGCATCACCCTGCGATCGGTTGTGATCGGCGAGGTGGTCTACGCCCATTCCGGCGAGAAATGGGTGAAGATCACCATGCAGCCCGGCGGCCGGCTGGACATGCTGAAGGCCTTCGCGCCCTCCCCCGACTCCCTCAGCGACTGCGCCCGGGTGGGCACCGAGACGGTGGATGGCCGGGTCATGACCATCTATACCTACGTACCCCCGGCGCCGCAGGGGCTGGAGAAGATCCACGAAGCCGGCGGACCGCAGAAGCTGTGGATCGGCGCCGACGGCCTGCCCTACCGAACCACCACCGACACCATCGACATGGGCATCAGCTACGCGGGGATCACGCCGCCCATTCCGTGATCCCGGCCTCCGCCGCGCTGCACCCTTTGCATCGCACAAATCGGCGGCAGCTGCGCAATCGGCATGCACCGATCCGCGGCACAGGCGTTGCGGCCGCGCCATTCGGCCGAAATGCGATCTGTTCAAATTCAATGTCGTAATATCCCCGGCCGATCTGGCCCGGCGCTTGCATTGACCTAAGGCAAGCGCGGTCAACGAGGATCGCGCGGTCCAATCCCACATACGGTCCCAAAGACGGGGCCTGCAGCAGAGCCGCTGACACCGAAGGCCGGGCGCCTTCGCGATGTCGTGCGGCTTTTTTTTGTTGCAGGTCCCGCTCTCCACTCCTGTGCCGATCCAGAGGGAACTCAGAATGAGCGACGCTCCGACGACCACGACCGGGAAGCCCGCTGCCGCCGGCAGCACCGGCCCCAACGTGTCCCGCCGCACCCTGCTCAAGGGCACCGCCGCGACGCTGGGCACGGCCGCGCTGATCGACGCCATGCGCCTCGCCTTTCCCGGCGGCGTGCCCGCGGCCCATGCCGCGGCGCCGGAGACCACCAAGGCCGTGCTCGGCTACATCGCGCTGATGGATGCCGCCCCCCTGGTCATCGCCAAGGAGAAGGGCCTGTTCGCCAAGCACGGCGTGCCGGACGTGGACGTGGTGAAGCAGGCCTCCTGGGGCGCCACCCGCGACAACCTGGTGCTCGGGGGCGAGAAGAACGGCATCGACGGCGCCCACATCCTCTCGCCGATGCCCTACCTCATCTCCACCGGCAAGGTGACCCAGAACAACGTGCCGACCCCCATGGTCATCCTGGCGCGCCTCAACCTCGACGCGCAGGCCATCTCGGTCTCCAACGAATACAAGGACCTGAAGGTCACCACCGACGCCCGGGCGCTGAAGGAAGCCTTCGCCCAGAAGCGCGCCGCCGGCAAGGAGGTGAAGGTCGCCATGACCTTCCCGGGCGGCACCCACGATTTGTGGATCCGCTACTGGCTGGCCGCCGCCGGCATCGACCCGGACAAGGACGTCTCCACCATCGTGGTGCCGCCGCCGCAGATGGTGGCCAACATGAAGGTCGGCAACATGGACGCCTTCTGCGTCGGCGAGCCGTGGAACGAGCAGCTCGTCAACCAGGGCATCGGCTTCACCGCCTGCACCACCGGCGAGATCTGGCGGCACCATCCCGAGAAGGCGCTCGGCATGCGGGCCGACTACGTCGAGAAGAACCCCAACGCCGCCAAGGCCATCCTGAAGGCGGTGATGGAAGCCCAGCAATGGTGCGACAAGCCGGAGAACAAGAAGGAGATGGCCGAGATCGTCGGCAAGCGGCAGTGGTTCAACGTGCCGGTCGCCGACATCCTCGGCCGCGCCATCGGCGACATCAACTTCGGCAACGGCCGCGTCGAGAAGGGCACCGACCAGTACATGAAGTTCTGGAAGGAGCACGCCTCCTATCCCTTCAAGAGCCATGACGCCTGGTTCGTCACCGAGGACATCCGCTGGGGCAAGTTCGACCCCGCCACCGACATCAACGCCCTGGTGGACAAGGTGAACCGCGAGGACCTCTGGCGCGAGGCCGCCAAGGAGCTGGGCGTGGACGCTGCCGACATCCCGGCCTCCTCCTCGCGCGGCAAGGAGACCTTCTTCGACGGCAAGGTGTTCGATCCCGCCGATCCCCACGCCTACCTGAAGTCCCTCGGCATCAAGCGCGTCGACGCCTGAGGCCGGGTGCCTGCCGCCCTGCCGGCCGGAGGAGTTCGTCCCTCCCCGGCCGGCGGGTCGGTTGGAGAGGGGAAGGCCTTCTCCGCCCGGGGCGCGCAGGCGCATGCGCCGCCGCCCCTCCCGCCTTGTCACGGCGCGTGCCGCGCCATCGGAAACCGGAGCCCTCGCCCCATGTCCGTCACCGCTCTGCAGACCCCCTTGCAGCCGCCGTTGCAGCCCCCCTCCCGCGAGGCCGGCGGATCGGCCGTCAGGCCCGCCGCCGGCGCCGGCGCGCCCCGCCCGGCCCGCTGGCCCGGCATCGTCCGCGCGGTCGCCGTCACCGTGGTTCCGCCGCTGCTGATGGTGCTGCTGCTGGGCCTGTTCTGGGAGCTTTTGTGCTCCGGCCCCGGCGCCACCCTGCCGCCGCCGAGCCGGATCTGGGCCGACTCGAAGGACCTGATCCTCGACCCGTTCTTCGTCGCCGGCCCGCAGGATATCGGGCTCGGCTGGCGGGTGCTGGTGTCGCTGCAGCGGGTGGCGGTGGGCTTCGGCCTCGCCGCGGTGGCGGGCATCGCGCTGGGCGCGGTGGTGGGGCAGTCGGTCTGGGCGATGCGGGCGCTGGACCCGCTGTTCCAGGTGCTGCGCACGGTGCCGCCGCTCGCCTGGCTGCCCATCGCCCTGGCCGCCTTCCGCGACAGCAATCCCTCGGCGATTTTCGTGATCTTCATCACCGCCATCTGGCCGATCATCATCAACACCGCGGTCGGCATCCGCAACATCCCGCAGGATTACCGCAACGTGGCGCAGGTGCTGCGGCTGAACCCGCTCGAATTCTTCTGGAAGATCATGCTGCCCTCGGCGGCGCCCTACATCTTCACCGGGCTTCGCATCGGCATCGGCCTGTCGTGGCTCGCCATCGTGGCGGCGGAGATGCTCACCGGCGGCGTCGGAATCGGCTTCTTCATCTGGGATGCGTGGAACTCCTCCCGCCTGCCCGACATCATCGTCGCCCTCGCCTACATCGGCATCGTCGGCTTCGTGCTCGACCGCCTGGTGGCCGGGGTCGGCTCCATCGTCACCCACGGCACCCAGGCCGCCTGATCCCAGCCCGAGAGGAGCCCCGCCATGTCCGCCTATCTCGAGCTTTCCCAGGTCGGCAAGACCTTCACCCGCGGCGCCGCCAGCACCGAGGTGCTGCGCGACGTCTCCCTCGACATCGCCAAGGGCGAATACATCTCCATCATCGGCCATTCCGGCTGCGGCAAGTCCACTTTGCTCAACATCGTCGCCGGTCTCACCCGGGCGACCACCGGCGGGGTGATCCTCGACGGGCGGGAGGTGAACACCCCCGGCCCCGACCGGGCCGTGGTGTTCCAGAACCATTCGCTGCTGCCCTGGCTCACCGTCTACGACAATGTGCGCCTCGCGGTGGACAAGGTGTTCGCCGGCACCCGCTCGCGCGCCGAGCGGCACGACTGGACCCTGCACAACCTCGACCTCGTGCAGATGACCCACGCCACGCAGAAGCGCCCCGGCGAGATTTCCGGCGGCATGAAGCAGCGGGTCGGCATCGCCCGGGCGCTGGCCATGGAGCCTAAGGTGCTGTTGCTCGACGAGCCGTTCGGCGCCCTCGATGCCCTCACCCGCGCCCACCTGCAGGACAGCGTGATGCAGATCCACGCCACCCTGGGCAACACCATCCTCATGATCACCCACGACGTGGACGAGGCGGTGCTGCTCTCCGACCGCATCGTGATGATGACCAACGGCCCCTCGGCTTATGTCGGCGAGGTGCTGGAGGTGGGTCTGCCGCGGCCGCGCCGCCGGCTCGAGCTGGTGAGCGATGCCACCTACATCAAGGCCCGCGAGGCGGTGCTGAAATTCCTCCACGAGCGCCACCGCTACGTCGAGGCCGCCTGAGTCGTCGCGCCGGCGGCCCGTCCTTCGGGAGGGGCCGCCTGTACGCCGCTCCTTTTCCGGCGCGCCGCAGCGTCGCCGCTCCCTTTGTCAACCAAGCTTTTCCAGGCCCACGCGTTCTTTGCAGCCGGAGACCCGACCATGACGCCCAGCCAGATCGACCTCGTCCAGGAGTCGTTCCGCAAGGTGGCTCCCATCGCCGACACCGCCGCCGAATTGTTCTACGGCCGCCTGTTCGAGATCGCCCCGCAGGTGAAGCCGCTCTTCAGGGGCGACATGAAGCAGCAGGGCAAGAAGCTGATGGGCACCCTCGCGGTGGTGGTGGGCGGGCTCAGGGACCTCCCGTCCATCCTCCCGGCGGCGCAGAGCCTCGCCCGCCGGCATGTGGACTACGGGGTGAAGGCGGAGCACTACCCGCCGGTGCGCGCCGCCCTGCTCTGGACCCTGGAGCAGGGCCTCGGCGCCGACTTCACCCCCGAGGTGGAAGCCGCCTGGAGCGATGCCTACGGCCTGCTGTCGTCGGTGATGATCGAGGCCGCGCAGATCCAGCCCGCCGTCTCCTGACGCCGGGGGGAAGCGGGGTGCCGGCTCGGCTGAAGGCGAGGCTTTGTCTCCTCGCTCCGGGCCGTGTCCCGTCGGTCGATCCGAGCGCGGAAAGCGCGTCAACGCGTTCATTGCATGGCATTTTCGTTCCGATCGGATCGGCGGGCGCGCTTCCCTCTGAAGCCGGCGCGTCGCCCGTCTGAGCACTGGCATCGGCCGATGCCGCCGCCTATCCTGCCCGCCAACCGCGCTACCCGGATCGCCGGCAGCGCGAACGCAAGCAGCCCGGGCAAGCCCCCCGAGGCGGGAGGCGGCGCATGGCGGATGATCCGAAGTCAGCGGCCCCGGCGCTGCCGGATCTCGCCACCCACGGCCTGTGGGCGTTGGCCGCGCCTGCGTCCACCCACACGCCGCAGCGCTACCTGAGCTACGACACGGTCCTGCGACGCCCGCTCTTCCAGCCCGCCCGCCACGCCGCGCCTTCTCACGGCCGATGCGCAGCAGCGGCGATGGAGGCGGCGCATGGCGGATGATCCGAAATCCGACCCGGCACTGCCGGATCCAGTCACCCACGGCCTGTGGGCGGCCACCGCGCCGCCGCCCCCTTCCACCGAACCGCTCCGGGATGACGTGAGCTGCGACGTCGCCGTGGTCGGCGCCGGCTATACCGGCCTCGCCGCCGCCTTGCACCTCGCCGCGGCGGGGGCGAAGGTGGCGGTGCTGGAGGCGGCCGGCATCGGCTTCGGCGGCGCCGGGCGCAATGTGGGCCTCGTCAATGCCGGCATGTGGGTGCAGCCGGATGAGGTCACCGCCCGGCTGGGCGCCGATCGCGGCAACCGGCTGCTCGACCTTCTGGGCGACGGGCCGCGGCGGGTGTTCGACCTCATCGCGCGGCACGCCATCGCCTGCGAGGCGGAGCCGGCCGGCACGCTGCATTGCGCGGTCGGGTCGCAAGGCCTTGCCGAGATCACCGCCCGGGCTGGGCAATGGCAGCGGCGCGGGGCGTCGGTGGAACTGCTCGATGCGGACGAAACCCGGCGCCGGATCGGCGGCGGCGCCTATGCCGGCGCCCTCCTCGACCGCCGCGCCGGCACCATCCAACCCCTCGCCTATGCCCGCGGGCTGGCCGCGGCGACTTTGGCCGCCGGCGGGCGGATCTTCACCCGTAGCCCGGTCACGGCGGCCGAGGACGGCGGCACCCCCCAAGTTCTGAAGGCTGTGGGCGGCTCGCCGACCCCCGGCTGGGTGAACGTTCCCCCCCAACCCTATTGCACGGGCCCCTGGG
>CALMSN010000269.1 GCA_937872325.1 uncultured Xanthobacter sp.
CGGTCGCGGCGGCGCCGGTCCGCGACGGCGGGGGCGCGGGCGGGGCGTCCGACGTGCCGCTGGTGGGCACCTATTTCGACCATGTGGTGGCGCTGCCCGACGATCCGGCATGGCGCACCGGCGTGCGCACCATCTTCCCGTTCTGGAAGGTGGAGGGGCACTGGCCGGACGATGCCTCCAGCGACGTGCTGATCGGCCAGGACCTCGCCTACCGGCTGGCGCTGGCCCCCGGCGACACGCTACGCATCCAGGACCCGGCCCGGCCGGGAGCGGAGCGCACGGTCAAGGTCACCGGCCTGCTCGCCACCGGCGGCGCCGAGGACCAGGCCATCGTCGCGCCGCTCGGGCTGCTGCAGCAGATGACCGGGCTTGCCGGCAAGGTGCAGTCGGTGGACGTGAGCGCCCTGACCGTCTCCGAGAACGACCTCTCCCGCCGGGCGAGCCGGGGCGTCGAGACCCTTTCGACCGAGGAATACGACGTGTGGTACTGCACCGCCTACGTCAGCTCCATCGCCCACCAGATCGAGGAGGCGGTGCCGAGCGCGACGGCGCGGCCCATCTGGCAGGTGGCCTCCGGCGAGGGCGCGGTCATCGGGCGCATCCAGATGCTGCTTCTGGTGGTGAGCCTTGCCGCCGTGGCTGCCGCGGCCATGGCGGTGGCGGCCCTCACCACCACCACGGTGAGCGAGCGGGCGCGGGAGATCGGCCTCATGAAGGCGCTGGGGGCGACCGCCGGGCAGGTCTACCTGCTGTTCATGGGCGAGGCGGTGATCGTCGGCCTGATCGGCGGGGCGATCGGGCTCGCGGCCGGCTTCTTCGTGGCCCAGGCCATCGGCTGGAGCGTGTTCGGGGTCGGCGTGGAGGTTCAGCCCATCACCGTGCCGGTGGTGCTGGTGGTCTCGGTGCTGATCGTGCTCGTCGGCTCCATCTTCCCCTCCCGCGCCATTGCGGCGCTGCTGCCGGTGGAGGTGCTCCATGGCCGTTGAGCAGCGCATCGCGGCGCGGCGCAGGGGCGCCGGGCTCGCCCGCCTCGCCACCTTCGCCCAGCTGATCTACCGCTCGCTCACCGTGCGCGGCAGCCGGCTGGGGGTGGCCCTGGCCGCCATCGTGGTGGGCGCGGCCATCGTCACCGCTTTGACCAGCCTCTACTTCGACATCTCGATCAAGATGAGCGAGGAGTTGCGCGCGTTCGGCCCCAACATCATCATCTCGCCGCGCCCCGGCGCGGTGGGGGCGGACCAGCCGCGCGGCGTGGCGGCGGACGAGCTCCGCCAGGCCATCGCCGCCATGCCGCGCGAGCGGCTGGTGGGCGGCACCCCCTTCCTCTACGGGCTGGTGCGGCTCGACCTCGGCAATGCGGTGCTGGCGGGGGTCGATTTCGCCGCCCTGAAGGCGATCTCGCCGTTCTGGCAGGTGGAAGGCGGCTGGGTGAGCGCCGACTTCGACGACCGCAACGCCATGGTCGGCCGCCGGCTGGCCCAGAGCATGGACCTGTCCATCGGCAGCGCGGTCACCATCCGCAGCCTCGACGGGGCGACCCAGGCCAAGGTGACCGTGAAGGGCATCGCCGAGACCGGAGAGAACGAGGACAGCCAGATCTTCGTCAACCTCTCCCTCGCCCAGAAGCTGCTGAACCTGCGCGGGCGCGCCGACTTCGCCATGGCGAGCGTCGTCGCCCAGGGAAGCGAGGCGGACGCCATCACCGAGGCCCTCGCCCGGCGCTTTCCCGACCTCGACGCCCGGCCGATCCGCAAGGTCTCCCAGGCGGACGGGCAGATCCTCGACAAGATCGAGGGCCTCATGGCGCTGGTGGCGGCCATCATCCTCGTCATCACCACCCTGAGCGTGAACGCCACCCTGACCGCCATGATCGCCGAGCGCACGCCGCAGATCGGCCTGCAGAAGGCCATCGGCGCCTCCAACCGCAGCATCGTCGCGCAGATCCTGGCGGAGACCGCCGCCATCTGCCTGGTGGCGGTGGGGGTGGGGCTCCTCCTCGGGTTCGGGCTTGCGCAAGTGCTGGGGCAGGCGGTGTTCGGCGCTTGGGTCACGTTCCGCCCCATCGTCGTGCCGCTCACCCTCGGCCTGTCGCTGGCCGCCGCCCTCATCGCGGCGGTGCTGCCGGTCTGGGGTGCGGTGGGGATCGTGCCGGCCCGCGTGCTGAGGGGGGAGTGAGGCCCATGGACGCGATGAAGACGCAGGCGAGGGACGGAAACGCGATACCCATGGAGACGACGCCAGTGGACCCGACATCCCTCGAATCGGCCCCCCTGGACCCGGCCCCGGCCGAGGAGCGGCGCAAGGTGATCGGCGTCGCCGGGCTCGCCAAGCGCTTCGGCACGCTGGCGGCGCTGGAGGATGTGACCTTCGACGTCTTCTCCGGCGAGTTCATCGCCATCATGGGCCCGTCCGGCTCCGGCAAGACCACTCTGCTCAACATCCTCTCGCTGCTGGACACCCCGACGGATGGCTCCTACCGCCTCGACGGTATCGAGACGGCCACCCTCACCGAGCGCGAGCAGGTGGTGATCCGGCGCGAGAAGATCGGCCTCGTGTTCCAGCAGTTCCACCTCATTCCGTACCTGACGGCGGTGGAAAACCTGATGCTGGCGCAATACTACCACTCGGTTGCCGACCGGGCCGAGGCGCTGGAGGCGTTGGACCGCATCGGCCTCGCCGACCGGGCCGACCATCTGCCCTCGCAGCTTTCCGGCGGCGAGCAGCAGCGGGTGTGCATCGCCCGCGCGCTCATCAACGACCCGGCGCTGATCCTCGCCGACGAGCCCACGGGCAACCTCGACGCCGCCAACGAGGAGCTGGTGATGGGCCTGTTCGAGACCCTGAAGGCCCAGGGCCACACGGTGATCCTGGTGACCCACAACCCCGATCTCGGCAACCGCACCGACCATATCGTCCGGCTGCAGCATGGAAGGCTGGTGAGATGACCCTGTCCGCGCTTCATCCCCCGATGCGCCGCACCCGCATGGCGCTCGCGCTCGCCCTGGCCGGCGCCCTCGCGCTGGCGGGGTGCAACGAGCGGCGCGAGGCGAAGACCGGCGAGGCCGCCTCCGAGCTCGCCGCGCTCGACCTGAGCGGCGCCGCGGTGCGGCTCGAGGACTACAAGGGCAAGGTGGTGCTGCTCAACTTCTGGCTCGGCGGCTGCGGCCCCTGCCTCCAGGAGATGCCGAGGCTGGACGCCTTCTATCGCGACAACCGGGCGCGCGGCTTCGAGATCCTGGCCCTCAACATGGGCCAGCCCGAGGCTGACGTCGCCAAGATCGCCCGCCGCCTCCAGGTCGCGTTTCCGCTGCTGGCGGACAGCCTGAAGATCACCACCGACCGCTACAACGTGATCGCGGCCCCCACCTCGTTCGTGATCGACCGCGAGGGCCGCCTGGTGGCGAAGATCCTGGGCCCGTTCGACGCCCCCATGCTGGAGGAGAAGATCGGCCGCCTGCTCTGATCAGGGCTTGCGCAGGCTGGCGATATAGGTGGCGAGCGCGTCGATCTCCGCGTCGCTGAGCGCGGCCTTGATGCGCTCGTAGAGCTTCTGCGGGTGCTCGGCGCCCTGCTTGGAACGCAGGTAGGTGCGCACGTCATCCTCCCCCAGCGCATCGAGGCGGCGGGCCTGGCCGCGGGCGGTTTCCTGGCCGCTGCGGCCGTGGCAGGTGGCGCAGGTGTTGTCGAACATCGCCTTTCCCGCCGTCCCGGTCTCGGCAGAGGCCGGCCCGACCGCGCCCAGCATGACGGCGATGACCACCGCCGGGAGCCGTCGCAGCGGCGCCTGCCGCATACGCCTGAACCTCGCCGGCAGGTCGCGCGGGTCCAGGGCTCGCAGAAGATCTCGATGACGCATAGGGAATGCCGGATCTCGTCTCCACCCGGGCCAGCATCTGCCGGGCGGGAAGGACGGTGAAGCGCCGATGGGGATCGGCAACCCGATGAATACCGCGCTGATGGCCGGCTGATAAGTCCCCACGGCCGATGGAACGCATCGCGGCGGTGATTTCGACGCGACAGCTCCGGGCTCGCGGACGGGGTGTCGATACAGCCGCACCTGCGCGTCGCCGCCGAAGACTTTGGACCTCAAGGCCTCCGCCAGAAACCTTGAAGGAAACATGAGCTGCGCGCCAACGGCCCGCCGCGGGACGGCACCGGCGCAGGTCCCCCGCCGCGCCGCTTCACCCGGTTGACCGATGTCGGGCGGGAAACCGCCGGAACAGCACCTGACTTGGATCGGAGGTTCCGCGCCGCCCGCATGGCCCGCTCGGGGCGGCGGATGTTGCCGATCGCGGCTCCGGCGGCCCTGCCGGCAGGACATGGCCTTTCCTTGCGAGGGTGAAAGCCGACTGAAAGCTTGGTCGGGTTATGACTGGTGCAGTCGCAACTGCCGACCAATCAGAAAAGAGCGCCGCAAGGGCTCGCCTCCACAGGAAACGCGGGCGCCCGGCGCCCACAGGGAAGGGCTTGTCATGCCGATATCTTCTGCGACCCGCAGCGCGGGCGCGCGCGTCCGGGCCCTGGCCGGATACATCGCCGGCGCCGCCCGCGTCCTCGCCTCGGGCAGCGCCGGCGCCGAGAAGCTCACCATCATCGTCGGCGGCATGGAAAAGCAGATCTACCTGCCCGCCGCCCTCACCAGCGCCCTCGGTTACTTCAAGGACGAGGGGCTCGATGTGGAGCTCATCAACTCCCGCGCCGGCGTGGAGGCGGAGAACGAGCTGCTCGCCGGCGCCGTGCAGGGCGTCGTGGGCTTCTACGACCACACCATCGACCTGCAGGCCAAGGGCAAGTTCCTCACCTCGGTGGTGCAGTTCAGCCAGGCGCCCGGCGAAGTGCAGATGGTCGCGGCCAAATATGCCGACCAGATCAAGTCGCCGGCCGACTTCAAGGGCCGCACCCTGGGCGTGACCGGGCTCGGCTCGTCCACGGATTTCCTCACCCGATACCTTGCCTATCGCGGCGGCCTCAAGCCCGGCGACTACACGCTGCTGCCGGTGGGCGCCGGGAATACCTTCATCGCCGCCATGAAGCAGGACCAGATCCAGTCCGGCATGACCACCGAGCCCACCGTGGGCCAGCTCATCAAGACCGGCACGGCGAAGATCCTGGTGGACATGCGCACCCCGGAAGCGACCAGGGCGGCGCTGGGCGGGCCGTATCCGGCGACCTCGTTCTACGTGCAGTCGGCCTGGCTCGACAGCCATCCCCAGGAGGCACAGAAGCTGGCCAACGCCTTCGTGCGCACCATGCGCTTCATCGCCAGCCATTCGGCCGACGAGATCTCCGACAAGATGCCGAAGGACTATTATGTCGGCGACAAGGCCCTCTACATCCAGGGCCTCGCCGAAGGGAAGGCGCAGTTCACCCCGGACGGGCGCATGCCGGCGGACGGCCCGGAGACGGTGCTGAAGGTGCTGCAGGCGTTCAGCAAGAACGTGCAGGGCAAGACCATCGACCTGTCCAAGACCTACACCACCGTCTTCGTGGACAACGCCGCCAGGACGTTGGGCAACTGACCCTGGGCAATTGACCCCGGGCGACTGACGCCCCGGGTCCGCCCGATCCCGCGCCGCGCGCCCCGGCGTCCCGTTCAACAGACCAGAACAACAACAGGCCGCCGCACAGCGTGCCGGCGGCGGGAGGAAACCCATGTCTCTTCAAACCCTTGATGCCGTGCGTCCACAGCCGGCGCCGGCCGTCGGCGCCGAGCCGGCCATCGAGCTCGAGAACGTCACCCGCCGGTTCCTGACCCCCGACGGCAGGTCCATGACGGCGCTCAGAGATTTCACCATGACGGTGGATCGCGGCGAGTTCGCCTGCGTGGTCGGCCCCACCGGCTGCGGCAAGTCCACGACGCTGAACCTCGTCACCGGGCTGGCCCGCCCCAGCGCCGGCGAGGTGCGGGTGATGGGCGCGCCGGTGAACGGCATCCACAAGGATGTGGGCTTCGTGTTCCAGGCGGATGCGCTGTTCCCCTGGCGCTCGGTGCTCGACAACGTGGCCGCCGGCCCGCTCTATCGTGGCACGCCCAAGGCGCAGGCCTATGACAAGGCGCGCGACTGGATCGCCCGCGTCGGCCTCGCCCGGTTCGAAAGCCATTATCCGCATCAGCTCTCCGGCGGCATGCGCAAGCGCGTGGCGCTGGCCCAGACCTTCATCAACGAGCCGAAGATCCTGCTCATGGACGAGCCGTTCTCGGCCCTCGACGTGCAGACCCGCACCAACATGCAGGACGAGCTGCTCCGGCTGTGGTCGGGCTCCGGCGCCTGCGTGGTGTTCGTGACCCACGATCTGGAGGAGGCGGTGGCGCTGGCCGACAAGGTCTATGTGCTCACCGCCGGCCCGGCCACGGTGAAGAGCGTCTACACCATCGACCTGCCCCGCCCGCGGGTGATGGCCGAGATCCGCTACGACGGCGCCTTCGTGGAACGCTGCCGCCTCATCTGGGACGACCTGCGCGAGGAAGTGCAGATCGGCCAGAAACGCTCCCTCGACACCGGCCACTGAGAACGGGAGGACACCATGACCATGCAGGCAGACGCGGGCACCATGCCCCCGCTTCCCAAATCCCCCCTCCCCAAGCCGCACGCGGTGCCCACCGAGGCGCAGATCGAGGCCGAGGCCCGCGCCCGGCTGAAGGCACGGCGCACCCTCGTCGTCACCTTGCGCATCGCCATCCTGGTGGGCGTGCTCGGCCTGTGGGAGATCGGCGCGCGGACCGGCTTCATCGACCCGTTCTTCTTCGCCAGCCCCTCCGGCATCGCCGAGCAGATCTGGGTGTGGATGACCGAGGGCACCTCGCAGGGCTCGCTGTGGGTGCAGATCCTGGTGACGCTGGAGGAGACCATCCTCGGCTTCGTCATCGGCGCGGCCGGCGGCATCGTGTGCGGCATCATCCTCGGCCGCAACAAGCTGCTGGCGGATGTCTTCTCCATCTACATCAAGGTCGCCAACTCCATCCCGCGGGTGGTGCTGGGCTCCATCTTCATCATCGCGCTGGGGCTCGGCATGGCCTCCAAGGTGGCGCTGGCGGTGGTGATGGTGTTCTTCGTGGTGTTCGCCAACGCCTTCCAGGGCGTGCGCGAGGCGGACCGCGCCATGATCGCCAACGCGCAGATCCTGGGCGCCTCGCCGTTCCAGATCACCACCAGCGTGATCATCCCCTCGGCCATGAGCTGGATCCTCGCCTCGCTGCACGTCTCGTTCGGCTTCGCCCTGGTGGGCGCGGTGGTGGGGGAGTTCCTCGGCGCCAAGCAGGGCGTCGGCCTGCTCATCGCGACGGCGCAGGGCGCGTTCAACGCCAACGGGGTGTTCGCCGCCATGATCATCCTCGCCGTGCTGGCGCTGGCGATGGAGTTCCTCATCACCCTGGTGGAGAACCGCCTCGTGAAGTGGCGCCCGGTGCCCTACGCCGAGCAGAACTGAGGGCTGCTCCCTGCGGGAAAGGGTTGGGAGGGGCTGGGCCCCTCCTTCCCAGCGGCACGCCACGATCCCGCGCGATGCGCGCGCCGTTCTGCGGTTCGGCCGCCCCCTCCCTCCCCTCCCCCGCGAACGGGGGAGGTTTCTTCGTCAGGCCTGTGGCAGCCGCAGCTCCACCCTCAGCCCACCGGCGCCGGCCGCGCCCAGCCTCAGGGCGCCGGCCGCGCCCTCCGCCACCTCCCGCACGATGGAGAGGCCGATGCCGGAGCCCTCCCCCGGCGTCCCCGGCACGCGGTAGAAGCGCTCGAACACCTTCTCCCGCTCCTCGGGCGCGATGCCGGGGCCGGAATCCTCCACCACCAGCATGGCCTCGCCCCCCGCAGCCTCCACCGTGACGGTGACGATGCCCCCTTCGGGGGTGTAGCGCAGGGCGTTCTCCACCAGGTTCACGATCGCCTCGCGCATCATCGCCCCGTCGCCGCGGGTGCGGGCGGGCGCGATCACGTCGAGGCCGAGATCGATGCGGCGCTCCACCGCCAGATGCGCCAGCCCCTCCAGCACCTGCCGGGCCGATTGGGCAAGGTCGATTTCCTCGTCGCGCGGCCGGCGGCCGCCCGGCTCGGCGCGGGACAAGGTGAGGAGCTGGGCGGCAAGCCGGGCGAGGCGACGGGTGCTCTCCTCCGCCGCGCCGAGCGCCTCGCCCCGCTCGCCAGCATCCCCGGCGCGGCGGGCGAAGGCCACCTGCGTCGCCAGCAGGGCCAGCGGCGTGCGCAGCTGGTGGGCGGCATTGGCGACGAAGCGGCGCTGCGCCGCCATCTGCCCGGAGACCCGGCCCATATAGGTGTTGAGCGCCTGCACCAAAGGGCGCAGCTCGCTCTGCACCGCATGGTCCGGCAGCGGCGACAGGTCGTCGCGCGCCTTGTCCATTACCGCCTCGCGCAGCCGCATCAGCGGCGCCAGCCCGCGCCCAAGGCCGATGATCACCAGCACCCCGGCGGCCGCGAGCAGGACGAGCTGCTGGCCGAAGCCGCCGATCCACAATTCGCGCACCATGGCCGCGTGCCCGGCGAGGGTGACCCCCACCACCACGACCACCCGCTCGCCGTCCGGCGCCCCCACCACCGGATAGGACAGAGCGGCGAGGCGCAGGTCGTGCCCGCGATAGATGCCGGTGAAGTGCGCCGGCACGCTGTCCCGGAGCGCGGCGGGCGGCGGCGGCAGGTCCGGATAGCCGGTGAGCAGGCGACCCGCGGCGGTGTCCACCCGGTAGAAGACCCGGTCGCGGTGGCCGGTGTCGAACATCTCCAGCGCCACCGGCGGCACGATGGCGTCGATGACCCCGTGATCGAGCCGGACCTCTTCTGCGATCGCCCGCACCGAGGCGTCCAGCGTGCGGTCGGTGACGAGGTCGGCGGTGGCGCTGGCCTGCCGCCAGGAAGTCCACACATTCACCGCCACGAGCCCCGCCAGCGGCAGCAGCAGCCAGCACAGGAGCTGGAGGCGAAGGCTCTCAATGCGCATGCTGCAACAGGTAGCCGAGGCCGCGCAACGTGACGATGCGCACGTCGCTGCCCTCCAGCTTCTTGCGGACCCGGTGCACGTAGATCTCCACGGCGCTGGGATCGGCGAGGTCGTCGAGGCCGAAGATGCTCTGCGACAGCTTGGCCTTGCTCACCGTCTGCCCGGCCTTGATGAGCAGCGCCTCCAGCACAGCGTGCTCGCGCGGGGTGAGCGCCAGCGGCGCCGCATCGATGCTGAACAGGCGGGGGTTGGGATGGGAAGGGGGGGGGGCGGCGGGGGCCCACCGGTCCCGCGGGGGGGCGGACCGGCGCAGTTGCACCCGGATCCGGGCCTCCAGCTCGGCGATGTCGAACGGCTTGGCAAGGTAGTCGTCCGCCCCCTCGTCGAGCCCCGCCACCCGCCCGTCGAGGCTGGCATTGGCGGTGAGGATGATGACCGGCACGGCGTTGGCGCGGCTGCGCAGGCGCTTCAAAAGGTGCATCCCGCCCATGACCGGCAGGCCGAGATCGAGGATGACAAGGTCGTAGGTCTCGAGGCTCAGCGCCTGGTCGGCGGCCTCGCCGTCGTGCAGCACGTCCACGACGAAATTGTCCCGCCGCAGGATCTTGGCGAGCCAGTCGGCGAGCTCGTGATTGTCCTCGACCAGAAGGAGACGCATCGCGCGCGGTTTCCGTTCGGGGCCGGGCCGCAGTGCGGATCCCCTGCCCCGGCCGCCCCCGTGAGGGCGAGCCCAGTGTTGCCGACACCGCGCACGCGGATCAAGTGCCGCCGCCGGGCCGCAGGGAGCGATCCCGCGCCGGGAGGATCACCGGAGGCACGCCCGGCGGCGAGGCGCCGGGGAGCGCTGAGGCGGAAGGGGCCGGCTCGTGCGACGGGCGCGGTCGCGGTCGCGGCCGCCGCGGCACGGAAAAAGCCTATCTCCAGCGGTTCACCAGCCACAGCGCCCCCCACGATCCGAGGAGAGTGATGGCCATCTGGCCGGCGAGCGCGATGGACATCTGCGGACCGCCCGCGGCCGCCAGAGACGAGGCCCCGTTCATGAACGGGGCAAGCAGGATCACCATCGCCAGGCCGCCCACGGGGGCGACCAGGAAAGCGCCGGCGAACGAGACGACGATGTTGACGATCCAGCCGAGCACGCCGCGCTTGCGCGTCCAGGCCTCCTGGATCGCGACGGCGAGCGCGCCGATGAAAACAGCCGCCGCGATCACCATCGCCCCGCCGACGCTATCCTGCGGAATGGCGCCGTTCCATTGCAGAAGCAGGATGCCGATCACGGCCATCAGCACGATGTACGTCATGAGCTTCGTCCCTACCGTACGCCTCGGCGCATCGCCTCGCATGGGCGCCTGCCACCCGGCCCGGAAGGCCGAGGCCCCCGTCGGCGCGGCGCCTGATCGCGCTTAAGTGCGGTGCGACCTCTATCCGGCGCGGCTGATGGACGGGAGCGCCTGTAATCGGGAAGAATGCGCGCTTGGCCGGCTCATGAAAAGGGCAGCGGGCCGCGGGCCCATCGCGTCGGGATGCGGCTGCGCTGCATTCAGGCACTCCGCGCTCGCCGGCGACCCCGCTCGGATTTTCGCGCTTGCCCAAAGGGCATGGCGTTGCATGGATGCCGCAGCGGCATCAGTGCCGGCCCAGCCGATGGCGAGGCGCGGCATCTCCTTGCATCGATTGGCTTTATTCAACACGGCGGAGTTGCACCGCGCGCCGGCGGATCGCCAAAAAGCCTGCGGCGAGTTGCCAGAAAGGCGTTTAGATACCACACCATGCACACTTGGCTAACCTTCCAACGCTATCTGCGTTGATGCTGGTGCGACTGCGGAGGCCGAAGTGCGACGGGTCCTGATTGTCCAATATGCCGGCGATTTCGCGGACGCCTACCGTCGGATGCAGTGCGGCGAGGGTGAAACCTATTACGGCCACCGCTACCTGCTGAACAGCATGGCCGCCCTTGGCGGGCGGGTGGGCGAGGTGGCGCTGATGAGCAACATCAGCCCGCAGGCCTTCGATGTGGTTCTGGCCCCGGGCCTCAGGGCCATCGGCGGCGGCCCCGACGCCTTCGACAGCCGGAAGGTCACGGCGCGGATCGCAGCCTATGACCCCACGCACCTCATTCTGCAGTTTCCCGACCGGCGGGGGGCCTCCTGTGCCGCCCGGCAGCCGGGAGGCCAGCCGCACGCCCCTGGCCCCCCCGCTTCCTTTCCCCCAGCCGGGCTGCGGCCGCGCATCGCCTACCGGCTGCTGGCGCGGGCGCTGAACCGGCCGCGCATCGAGCTGATCGGCAATCACGGCATCAAGGCCAGCCTGTCGCTCGCCGCCATCGGCACCGACCCGACCAAGGTGGTGCCCTGGGACTTCGTCTATACCGTCACCCCGGACGGGAACGTCCCGCGGACCCTCCATGGCGCCGACGGGCGGATCGAGCTGACCTATGTCGGCCGGATCAGCGAGAGCAAGGGCTGCGGCGACCTCATCCGCGCCGTGCGCGCCATCAAGGCGTCGGGACGCAGGGTGCGCGCCCGCCTCGCCGGATCCGGCGACGTCGAGGAGATGCGCGCCCTGGCCTCGGCGGAAGGCGTCGCCGGCGAGGTGGAGCTGGTTGGCCACATGCCGCACACCGGCATCTACGACTTCATCCGCTCCGGCCATGTGGCGGTGGTGCCGAGCCGGCACGACTATATGGAGGGCTTCCCCCTCACCATCTACGAGGCGCTCACCACCCGCACGCCCATCGTGGCCTCGGACCACCCCATGTTCGTGGGCAACCTGGAGCACCGCCAGAGCGCCCTGCTCTTCCCGGCCGCCGACCCCACCGCCCTCGCCGACCGGATCCTCGACCTGACGTCGGACGGGGTGCTCTACGAGCGCCTTTCGCGCAACGCCGCCGCCACCTGGCACGGGCTCCAGCTGCCGGTGAAATGGGCCGAGCTGATTTCGCGGTGGGTCGACGGGCGGCCGGAGGACCTCGCCTTCATCGGCGCCCACACCCTGCGCGCGCCGCTCTACGCCGCTCGGGTGAAGGCCTATGGCGCGCGGGCGAACATCTCGTCGAACGCATAGCCGGCGCCGCGCACGGTGCGGATGGGATCGGACTGGCGGCCGCGGTTGATCGCCTTGCGCAGCCGGCCGACATGGACGTCCACGGTGCGCTCGTCGATATAGACGTCCTGGCCCCACACCCCGTCGAGCAGCTGCTCGCGGGAGAACACCCGCCCCGGGCTCTGCATCAGGAATTCCAGCAGGCGGAACTCGGTGGGGCCCAGATGCACCTCGCGGCCGGACCGGTGCACCCGGTGGGTCTCGCGGTCGAGGGCGATGTCGCCGGCCCGCAGCAGGGTGGCGACATGCTCCGGCTTTGCCCGTCGCAGCAGGGCGCGGACCCGGGCCAGCAGCTCCGGCACCGAGAACGGCTTCACCACATAGTCGTCGGCGCCGGTGGCAAGGCCGCGCACCCGCTCGGTCTCTTCCCCGCGGGCGGTGAGCATGATGACCGGAAGGCGCTGGGTCTCGGTGCGGCTGCGCAGGCGGCGGCACAGCTCGATGCCGGAGAGGCCGGGCAGCATCCAGTCGAGGATCACGAGGTCGGGGACGCTCTCGCGCAGCCGGGTCTCGGCCTCGTCGCCGCGGCCGACGCTTTCCACCCCGTAGCCTTCCGACTCCAGATTGTAGCGCAGAAGAAGGGTGAGGGGTTCTTCGTCTTCGACGATCAGGATCCGCGCCGGCACCGTTCATCACCCATGTTCAGCCCGGCGGGCGGGCACGCCGGGCTCAGGCGCGGCGGGCCGAAGGCCGGCCGCCGCACCTGTCCCGTCCGTTTGTCAGCCCTGCACCGTCCGGCCGGGGAACGCCACCGTGGTCTCGCTGGAGGCGTCGGCTTTCGGCCGGTTCTCCGCGAGGGTCTGGCCGGTGACCATATAATAGACGATCTCGGCGATGTTGGTGGCGTGATCGCCGATGCGCTCGATGTTCTTGGCGCAGAACAGAAGATGCGTGCACACCGAGATGTTGCGCGGATCTTCCATCATGTAGGTGAGCAGCTCGCGGAACAGCGAGGTGTACATGGTGTCGATGGCGCCGTCGCGCCCCCACACCTCGAGCGCCCGGTCCGCGTTGCGCGCGGCATAGGCGTCGATGACTTCCTTCAGCTGCTCGAGCACCAGATCGGAGATGTGCTCCACCCCGCGCACCAGCTGCGCCGGATGATACTCGCCGTCGATGGCGATCACCCGCTTGCCGACATTCTTGGCCAGATCGCCGATCCGCTCCAGATCGTTGACGATCCGGATCGCCGAGACGATCTCGCGCAGGTCATGGGCCACCGGCTGGCGCTTGGCGATGACGAGGATCGCCTTGTCCTCGATCTCGCGCTGCACCTGGTCGACCGTCGCGTCGAGCAGCACCACCTTCTGGGCGAGGGCCAGGTCGCGGCGGATCAGAGCGGTGACGGAATCGGCGACCAGGCGCTCGGCCTGCCCGCCCATCTCCACCACCTTGCGGCCGATTTCCTTCAGCTCCGAATCGAAGGACGCTACGGTATGTTCCGGCATCGTCTGTTCCTTCCCGCGCTCAGCCGAAGCGGCCGGTGATGTAGTCCCGCGTCTTGATCTCCTTGGGATTGGTGAAGATCACGTCGGACGGCGCCACCTCGATCAGCTCGCCCAGGTAGAAGAACGAGGTGATGTCGGCGCAGCGGGCGGCCTGCTGCATGTTGTGCGTCACGATGACAATGGTGAAGTCACGCTTCAGCTCGTCGATCAGGTCCTCGATCTTCGAGGTGGAGATCGGGTCGAGGGCCGAGGTGGGCTCGTCCAGCAGGATCACCTCCGGGCGCACCGCGATGGTGCGGGCGATGCACAGGCGCTGCTGCTGGCCGCCGGACATGCCGAGGGCCGAGGTGTGGAGCCGGTCCTTGGTCTCGTCCCAGATGGCGGCCTTGCGCAGGCACCATTCCACCCGCTCGTCCATCTGCGCCTTGCTCAGCTTCTCGTGCAGGCGCACGCCGAAGGAGATGTTGTCGTAGATGGTCATGGGGAAGGGCGTCGGCTTCTGGAACACCATGCCGATGCGCGAGCGCACGACGGTGGGATCCAGCTCCTTGCCGATGATGTTCACGCCGTCGAACAGCACGTCACCGTCGGCACGCTGGCCGGGGTAAAGGTCGTACATCCGGTTGAACACCCGCAGCAGCGTGGACTTGCCGCAGCCGGAGGGCCCGATCATAGCGGTGACCCGCTTCTCCGGGATCTCGAGGTTGATGTTCTTCAGGGCATGGTTCTGCCCGTAATAGAACTGGAGGCTCTGCACCTTGATCTTGGCCGGTGCGGGCGGAGCGTCCGGCCTCGCCGCCACCGACGAGGCGATGCTGAAGGTAGGATCGACCGCAGACGTCATATTGACCTCACTGGATCTGCTTGTGCCCGTGGGCGGGACCGCTGTCTGGCCCACCACGAAAGGTTAGTGCGCGCGCGCCAGGAAAAGGCGCGAGAGGATGTTGAGGAGCAGGACGCCCGCCGTGATCAGCAGCGCGCCGGCCCAGGCCAGCGACACCCAGTCGTCAAACGGGCTGCCGGCGTACTGGTAGATGGCCACCGGCAGGGAGGCCATGGGCTTATTGAGGTCCACCGACCAGGAATTGTTCCCCAGCGAGGTGAACAGCAGCGGCGCGGTCTCACCGGCGGCGCGGGCCACCGCCAGCAGGGTGCCGGTGACGATGCCGGCCCGGGCCGCCCGCCAGGTGATGAACATGACCACCTTCCACTGCGGCGCGCCCAGGGCGAAGGCGGCCTCGCGCAGGCCCACCGGCACCAGGTTCAGCATGTCCTCGGTGGTGCGCACGATCACCGGGATGACGAGGATCGCCAGCGCGATCGCTCCCGCCCAGCCGGAGAAGCCGCCGAAGGGCACCACCAGCAGGGTGTAGATGAACAGGCCGACCAGGATGGACGGCGCCGAGAGCAGGATGTCGTTCACGAACCGGGCGGCGGCGCCGACCCTGGTCCGCTTGCCGTTCTCGGCCAGGAAGGTGCCGCAGAAGATGCCGATGGGGCCGCCGATCGCCATGGCGATGGCGATCTGGATCAGCGAGCCCACAATGGCATTGGCGAGGCCGCCATTCTGCCCGGGAGGAGCGGTGACGTTGGTGAACACCGAGAGGCTGAGCGCCGGCAGGCCTCGGGACAGGAGCGTCCACAAGATCCAGCCGAGCAGGAACAGCGCGAAGATCGCAAAGGCCGTGGAAACCACCTTGACGGTGGAGTCCTTGGCGCGGCGGGCGGCGAGAGAAGCCATGATGCGCGTCCCTGATGCTCAGTCCAGCTTCGAGCGCACAAGCACCCGGGACAGGGCCAGCACGATGAAGGAGATGACGAAGAGGATGAAACCGAGCTGCAGCAGCGAGGTCAGCTTCAGCGAGCCGATCGGCGCCTCGGGGAACTCGTTCGCGATGGTGGAGGCGATGGTCGCTCCCGGCGCGAACAGCGAGGCCGAGAGGCGTGTCGCGTTGCCGATGACGAAGGTCACCGCCATGGTCTCGCCGAGCGCCCTGCCGAGGCCCAGCATGACCGCGCCGACCATGGCCGTCTTGCCGTAGGGCACCGAGACGTTCTTGTAGACCTCATAGGTGGTGGCGCCGATGCCGTAGGCCGACTCCTTGAGCATCGGCGGAACCGATTCCAGGGTCTCGACGAACATCGCGGTGATGAAGGGCAGGATCATCACGGCCAGGATCAGGCCGGCGGTGAGCATGCCGGAGCCCAGCGGCGGGCCGCTGAACAGAAGGCCGACACCGGGGATCGCGCCCAGGATGTCGATCAGCGGCGGCTGCACATACACCGCCATCAGCGGCACGATGATGAAGAAGCCCCACATGCCGTAGATGATGGAGGGCACGGCGGCGAGCAGCTGCACCGCGACCCCGATGGGCCGCCGCAGCGCCTGCGGCGCGATCTCGGTGAGGAACAGGGCGATGCCGAAGGCGAGCGGCAGCGCGACGATGACCGCGATCACCGACGAGAAGACCGTCCCGTAGATCATCACCAGGGCGCCGTAATTCTCGGTCACCGGGTTCCACGAGGCGGTCCAGAGGAAATCGAGACCGAAATGCTGGAGCGCCGGCAGGCCGCCCTTGAACAGCTCGGCGATGATCAGCCCGAGCAGCACAAGCACGAACAGGCCGCTGGCCCATAACAGCCCGACGAAGATCGGGTCGGCGATGGCGCCGGTGCCTTTCGCCTGGTCGATGGGCTGGACCTTGCCCGGTCCGGAAATGTCCACCGTCGCGTCCATGGAATGCCTTGCTCCGTCACCCGGCCTGCGGCGCGCCGACCTGCTGACCAGGGGCCCGCCTTGGGAGGCTCACCTGGGGATTGCTAGACCTGGGTTTGGCTTGTGGGTCTGACCTTCGATCCGGCAGCCGGGCCGCCGGGCGGAGCATCGCCCGGCCGGTGCCGGGCGATGCGATGTCGATGGATGCAGTGGCGGCGATCAGAGGATCGGCTTGCCGTCCGCGTCCTTGATCTCGGACTTCAGGGCCTTCTCGACCCGCTCCACAACCGCCTTCGGCAGCGGGATGTAGTGCAGCTTCTCGGCGATCTCCTGGCCGTCCTTGCTGTTCGACCAGATGAAGAACTCCATGGTGGCCTTGGAGGCCGCGATGTTCTTCGGGTTCTTCGGCAGCAGCACGTAGGTCGGGCTCACGATCGGCCACGCGGTGGCGCCGGGGGCGTCGATCATGGAGGCGGCGAAGTCCTTGGCGCCGTCCCAGTCGGCGGCGTCGGCAGCGGCGATGAAGGCGGCGGTCTCGGGAGAGACGAACTTGCCGGCCTTGTTCTGCAGCTGGGTCACCACCAGGTTGTTGGAGGCGGCGTAGATGAACTCCACGTAGCCGAGGCCGCCCTTGGTGTTCTTGACGGTGCCGGTGACACCCTCATTGCCCTTGGCGCCAGCGCCGACCGGCCACTGGACCGAGGTGGCCGAGCCGACCTTGGCCTTCCAATCCGGGCTCACCGCGGCGAGGTAGGAGGTGAAGATCGCGGTGGTGCCCGAGGAGTCCGAGCGATACACCGGCACGATCGCCTGCGAGGGGAGCTTCACGCCGGCATTGAGATCGGCGATCGCCTTGTCGTCCCACTTGGTGATCTTGCCGAGATAGATGTCGGCGAGCACCGGGCCGGTGAGCTTGAGCTGGTTGGTGGCCACGCCGTCCAGATTGACGGTGGCAACCACCGAGCCGATCACGGTCGGGAACTGGAGGAGGCTGTTGGCGGCGAGCTTCTCGCTCGGCACGGTGGCGTCGGAGGCGCCGAAGTCGACGGTGCGGTTGATGATCTGGTTCTGACCGCCACCGGAGCCGATGGACTGATAGTTCAGCGCGTTGCCGGTCTTCTCTTTGAAGACCGCACCCCACGACTGATAGACGGGCGCAGGAAAGGAGGCGCCGGCGCCAGTGAAATCAACGGCCTGGGCGCTGCCGGCTGCGAGGGTGCCGGCGACCAGCGCCCCGAGGGCGGAAATGAGCTTCACGGGATCTCTCCTAGCCAGTTTCGTTGGCCCGACGGCTTCGTGCCGCAGCGCAACATCGGGCGTCAGTTGTCTTAGCCCCTTGGCGCCACGGTTCTATGACCCGGAGATGACATTTGAATGACTCTGCAAATGGCTGATTTTCAGGGCGTTTTATCGCCGTCGGCCAGGGCCGGGAGCCGGACTGTAAAAATGGCGCCCATTCCGGGCGCGCTGTCCACCGCCAGCCGGCCGCGATGGCGGGCCACGATGTGCTTGACGATCGCCAGCCCCAGCCCCGTGCCGCCCTGGTCGCGGCTGGCGGCCACGTCCACCCGGTAGAAGCGCTCGGTGAGCCGCGGCAGGTGCTCCGGCGCGATGCCCGGGCCGAAGTCGCGCACCGTCATCACCGCCATGGTCCCGGCCGAGACCTGCTCGCGCCCCAGCCCGACCTCGATGCGCTTGCCGGACGCGCCGTACTTCAGCGCGTTCTCCACCAGGTTCTCGAACAGACGGATCAGCTCGTCCCGGTCCCCCTGGATCCGCAGCGGGCCGGCATAGGCCTGCTCGATCACCAGCCCCCGCTCCCGGGCCAGCGGGGCGAGGGTGTCGCAGACATGGGCGAGGATGGCGGCCAGGTCCACCGGGCTCTCCGGGCGCACATGCGCGTTGAGCTCGATGCGGGACAAGGACAGCAGGTCCTCGATGAGCCGCGACATCCGCCGGGCCTGGGCGGCCATGATGGGCAGGAAGCGCTCGCGGGCCATGGCATCGTTGCGGGCCGGGCCCTGCAGCGTCTCGATGAAGCCCGACAGCGAGGCGAGCGGGGTGCGCAGCTCGTGGCTGGCATTGGCGACGAAGTCGGCCCGCATCTGCTCCACCCGCCGCTGCTGAGTGAGATCGCGGAAGGTCAGCAGCACCGCATCCGGAGCGCCGGACGGCCGCCCCGCGCCGCCGCCGAGGCCCAGCGGCACCACGTGCGCCTCCAGCCAGCGATCGAGCGGAACCCGCTCGGCGAACTCCACGCGGCGCGGCAGGCCGTCGGCGGCCGCCGCCCGCACAGCCTCCAGGACCTCCGGAACCCGCACCACGAACGACAGCGGATCCCCCGGCCGGGCGAGGCCCAGCGCCAGCCCCACCCGCGCATTGGCGGTGACGATCTCGGCCGAGGGCGTGAGCAGCAGCGCCGGCTCCGGCAGCGCCGCCACCACCGCCGCCACCTTGGCGTCCGCCCGTTCGGGCGGAGCCGGCGGGGGGGGCCGCTCGGCCTCGGGGGGCAGTTCCACCGCGGCTGGCGGCGCCCGGCGCAAGGCGGCGATGCCGAACGCGGCCAGCACCGCC
>CALMSN010000270.1 GCA_937872325.1 uncultured Xanthobacter sp.
CGCGGGCGGGGCGGCTCCCCCCGTCACCCCCGGGAGGCGGGGGGACCCGCCGCACCAGCCCCCCCACCCACAGCACCGCCAGCGGCACCGACACCGCAGTCACCAGCCCGACATTGATCGGCATGCCGTAGCGCACGTCGAGGCCGCTCTGGTGCACGCCCTCCGCCAGGTAGTGCACGAGGCTGACCACGTAATAGGAGATGGCCGCCACCGAGAGGCCCTCCACCGTGCGCTGCAGGCGCAGCTGCAGGCGGGTGCGCTCGTTCATGGAGGTGAGGAGGTCGCGGTTCTGCTGCTCCAGCTCCACGTTCACCCGGGTGCGCAGCAGGTCGGCGGCGTTGGCGAGCTTGCGGGCGATCTTGTCCTGCCGCTCCTCCACCGCGAAGCAGGTGCGCATGGCCGGGGCCATCCGCCGGTCGAGGAACTGCTGCCAGGTGGGAAAGCCCGGCACCGCGTCCTCGCGGATGGTGGCGAGGCGCAGCTTCACGATCTCCATGTACGCCCGGCTGGCGCCGAAGCGGAACAGCGCCGCGGTGGCGCCCGCTTCCAGCTCGGCGGCCAGCGCCACCAGTTCGTCCAGCAGGGCGTTGTTGGCGCTGAGGCCTTCGGTGACGGTCATGTCGCGGGCGGCGCCGGCGAGCCGGGTCTCGATGCGGCCGATGAGCGGCGACAGGCGCTGCGCCTCCGGCAGGCCGAGCAAGGCGAGGGTGCGGTAGGTCTCGATCTCCAGCACCCGCTGCACCAGCGCCCCGGCCGCCTCCGGGGGAAGGCCGCGGTCGCGCACCAGGATCCGCACATAGCCGGACGGGTCGGGGATGAAGTCGCTGGCGATCTCGGCCGCCCCGTCATTGACGTCGGAGCGGGCGAGGGCGGCCCGGTCGAACACCTGGTCGAGGCCGAAATCCTCCGCCGTGTCGGGCACGAGGTGGAGATCCACGGCCACCAGCAGCGGCCCGGGCTGCGGCACCTCGCCGAACGGGCTCGCCAGCAGCGCCGCCGCCGGCTGGAAGGGCAGGGCGCCGGGGGCGAGCGCGGCCGCCGGCAGGTCCCAGGTATAGGTGCAGAACTCGGCGTGGCTCTCCCAGCGCAGCCCGGCGCCGCCGAAGCTCACCCGGTGGTGCTTGGCCCCCGGGGCCGGGGTCGGCAGGCCGCGCGCGGCGCACAGGGCCGACACCGCCTCGCGATCGGCCTGGAGGCCGGCGGCGTCCAGCAGGAAGGCGGCATGCAGCACCCGGCGCGGCGTCTCCAGCGGCACGAACGGGCGGGCGTGGAGCTCGCGCAGCACCGCCGCGCGCAGCGGATGGGCGGCCAGCGCCCGGCCCTCGCCGATGACCAGATCCGCGCCGGCCGCGCCCGCATCGGGCGTGACGTCGGGGAGCATGAGGGGATCTTCCCGCATCACGAAATGCGCCTTCTCGCCGTTTCCCCGGCCGCGACGGGTCGCCGCCGGGTCTGTCGCCTGTCGTAACACGCCCCGAGGTCGGCCGAACCGACCTTTCAGCGCGTGGGCGCTGCCGATGCGGAGCACGTCGACCGCGGCCGGCGCCGTCCCAAAAGCCATAAACGCTTGATTATAGAGTGTTTCTTATACGATCGAATGTGCCATCCGACCGGGAAACGCTTGAGAGAATCACCCACAAGACCTCGCGGGGGCGGCTGGCCGGGTCTTTCCGCCAGTCTCCGCCCCGGGGTTTTGTGAAAGGCTTTATGAGCCTCTGACAAAACCGCTGGGCGAAGGATGGTCGCGGCATTTTGGTCCGCCTGCAATGCGCCCGCCGCAATCGATCCTCGAAGCATCGGCCAGGACCAGCAACGCCGCGGGCGGCCGAAAGACCCGGTCAGCCCACCTCATGAGGTTTTTGCAGAAACTCCCAGTCGCAGTCGCAGGAGATGGCGGCCCGACCGACGGGCCGCCCCCTGCCAATCGCAGGGGCGGCCCGGGACAGGTCTCGATCCCGCGGCCATTGCGGGGCGGCAGGGCGCGCGTCCCGCCAGCACGATCACATCACAGGTGCCGCAGCACCTGCGCCGGCGGCGCCGAAAGCGCCCGCAGCGTGCCGACGAGGCCGAAGCCCACCGTAAGCACCAGCGCCCCGGCGACCGCCCCGCCCGCCGCCGGCAGCGAGAAGGTGAAGGGCACCTCCATCACATAGGTCACCACCGCATAGGCCGCCGCGCTCCCCGCCGCGAGGGCGATCAGGGCGGTGACGAGGCCGAGCCCGGCATATTCCAGGGCGTAGGCCAGAAGCAGCCGCGGCCGGGTGGCGCCCAGCGTCTTCAGGATCACCGCGTCATAGACCCGGTGCTGGTGTCCGGCGGCCAGCGCCCCGGCCAGCACCAGGATCGAGGACAGGATGGTGACGAGGCTTGCCGCCCGGATGCCGATGGAGAGGTTCTCCAGCATGGCGCGGGCCTGCTCGATGCTCTCCTTCACCCGCACCGTGGTGACCGCCGGCCAGGCCGCCGCCACCTCCCTGAGGAAGGCGAGCTCGCGGGCCGCATCCGCCCCGTCGGGGAAGGTGAGAGTGGAGAGCACGGTGTGCGGCGCTCCGGCGAAGGTGGCCGGGGTCAGCAGCATCACGAAATTGATGCCGAGCCGCTCCCAGCGCACCTCCCGCAGGTTGGCGATGCGGGCGGTGACGGAGCGGCCGAGCACGCTCAGGGTCACCGTATCGCCGATCTTCAGCCCGAGCCCCGCGGCAAGCTTGGCGTCAAAGGAGACCAGCGGCTCCTTCGTCTCCGGATCCCACCAGTCGCCGGCCACCAGGGTGGAGCCCTCGGGGAGGATGGCGGCGGTGGAGAGGCCGCGGTCGGAGCTCAGCACCCAGGCGGCGTCGGGCGACGGCTTGACGCTTTCCGCCGGCACCCCGTTGAGGGCGGTGATGCGCCCGCGCAGCATCGGCACGGACTTCATCGTCGCGCCCGGCGCCTTGTCGGCGACGAAGGCGGCAAATTCCGCCTGCCGGCCGGAGGGCACGTCGACGAAGAAGAAGCTCGGCGCCGTCTCGGCCATGGGACCGGACAGCTCCTGGGTCAGCGAGCGGTCGATGAGGGCCACCGCCACCATCAGCGTCAGGCCGAGGCCGAGGGAGAGCACCACGGTCTGGGTCAGGGCGCCCGGCCGGTGGACGTTGGCGAGGGCGAGGCGGGGCAGGGCGGCGCGCGGGCGCGGCAGGCGGGCGGCGATCGCCATGATGGCGCGCCCGGCCAGCCGCAGCACCACGAACACCGCCGCCGCCGCCGGCAGGAAGATGAGGGCGGCCCGCTTGTCGTCGGCGGTCAGCAGCGCCGCCGCCACCAGCCCGGCGGCGGGCAGGGCCAAGAGCGCGAGATAGATCCGCGGCACCCGCGCCCCGCCGGCGCCGGGAGCGTCGCGGAACAGCGCGGCGACCGGCGCCGCCTGGGCCCGGGCCAGCGGCCAGAGCGCGAACACCGTCGCCACCAGCGCGCCGTAGAGCGCGGCGAGGCCGAGGCTGCCCCAGTCCACGCGCGGCGCGAGCGGGTAGGGGATCAGGGTGCCGATGGCCGCGGTGGCGGCGAAGGGCAGCATCGCCCCCAGCACCAGCCCGAGGGCGATGCCCAGGGCGGCGACGGCGCCGATCTCCAGCGCATAGGTGGCGAAGACGGTGCGCCGGGCCGCCCCCAGCGCCTTCAGGGTGGCGATGGTCTCCCGCTTGGCGGCGAGATGGCTCGACACCGCGTTGGCCACCCCCACCCCGCCCACCACCAGAGCGGTGAGCGCCACCAAGGTGAGGAACTGGGCGATCCGCCCCACATTGCGCTCCAGTTGCGGGGTGGCGTTGTCGCGGGTGCGGATCTCGAAGCCGGCGGCGCCGAAATCCTTGCGGGTGGCAGCATCGAAGGCGGCGAGGGCGGCCGGCGCCGGATCGGCCAGCAGCACCCGGTAGCTCCAGCGGGCCAGGCTGCCCGGCTGGACGAGGCCGGTGGCCGGCAGCCCCGCCGCCGGGATCAGCACGCGGGCGCCGAGGCCGACCCCGGTGGCCAGCTTGTCCGGTTCCGAAACCAGCCGCGCCCGCAGCACGAGATCGGCATCGCCGAGGCGGATGGTGTCGCCCAGCGCGAGGCCGAGGCGGGCGATCAGGGTCTCGTCGGCCACCGCGCCGGGGAGGCCGTCGCGGAGCGCGAGGGCGTCGGCCAGCGGCATCGGCGGGTCGAGCTCGGCGGTGCCGGTCATGGGCCAGACGCCGTCCACCGCCTTCAGCTCGGCAAGGGTGGCTTCGCCCGAGGGCGCGCGGGCCATGGCGCGCATGAAGACGACGGTGCCGGTGCGCCCGGCGCCCGTGAGCCGGCTCAGCTCGTCCGGGGTCGCCTCCCGCTGGACGATGGTGAAGGCGGCATCGCCGCCGAGGATGTTGCGGCCTTCCCGCTCCAGCCCGTCGGTGAGCGCCCGGGCGAACGAGGAGATGCCGGCGATGGCCATCACCCCCAGAGCGAGGCACGCGAGGAAGATGCCGAAGCCACTCTTCGCCCCGCGCAGCTCACGGGCGGCAAAGCGCAGCGCCGCCGGGACAGAAGACGAGCCGCGCGGGAGGGCAGGGGAGGGGACGGCGCTCATGCGAACACCCGCGCGCTGTCGTGCTCGACCACACCCGAGCGCAGCCGCACCACCCGGGCGCACCGCCCGGCCAAAACCGGATCGTGGGTGACCAGGACCAGGGTCGTGCCACGGGCGCGATGGGCCTCGAACAGGAGGTCCATGATCTGCCGGCCGGTCGCCTCGTCGAGATTCCCGGTGGGCTCGTCCGCCACCAGGATCGGCGGCTCGGGGGCCAGCGCCCGGGCCACCGCGACCCGCTGCTGCTCGCCGCCGGAAAGCTGCGCGGGATAATGGGATGCGCGCGCGCCAAGGCCCACCGCCTCCAGCTCGCGCCCGGCGCGGGCGAAGGCGTCGGGCCGTCCGGCCAGCTCCAGCGGCACGGCCACGTTCTCCAGCGCGGTCATGGTGGGGATGAGGTGGAACGACTGGAAGACGATGCCCACGTGCCGGCCGCGGAAGCGGGCGAGGTCGTCCTCCGAGAGGCCGGCCAGATCCACCCCCGCCACCTCGATCCGCCCCCGCTCGGCCCGCTCCAGCCCCGCCATCACCATGAGCAAGGTGGACTTGCCGGAGCCCGAGGCGCCCACCAGACCCACCGTCTCGCCGGCCGGGATCCGCAATGAAATGTCCTTGAGGACATGGACACGCGCCGCACCGCTGCCCAGAGAAAGGTCTACGCCCGAAAGAACGATACCGGGCGCGGGAGAGGACAGGTCATCCATGGGCACATGCCATCCGGGACAGAGGAACGCGGCAGACGGAGCGAGAAGCATGCTGCACCGCAGAGGGGAGACGGCATTTAAGGCAATGGCAGGGCTGTGGATGGCGCTGGCGCTGTTCACGTTCGCGTCAGCGGCGTCGGCGGAGCCGGTGCGCATCGTCGCCTTGGGCGACAGCCTCACCGCCGGCTACGGCGTCGCCCCGGCCAAGGCCTTCCCGGTGCAGCTCGAAGCGGCGCTGAAGGCAAAAGGCCTCGACGTGGTGGTGGAGAATGCCGGCGTCTCCGGCGAGACCGCCGCGCAGGGCCTCGCCCGGCTCGACTGGTCGGTGCCGGAGGGGACCGAGGCGGTGATCGTCGCGCTCGGCGCCAACGACATGCTGCGCGGCCTCGATCCCAAGGCGACCCGCGCCGCCCTGGCCGAGATCCTCGCCCGCCTGAAGGCCCGCGGCATCCCGGTGCTGCTGGCCGGCATGAAGGCCGCGCCCAACCTGGGCACCGAGTATCGCGCCCGCTTCGATGCGGTCTATCCGGAGCTGGCGGGGCAGTACGGGGTGCTGCTCTACCCCTTCCTCCTCGACAAGGTGGCGGGCCTGCGCGAGCTGAACCAGAAGGACGGCATCCACCCGACGCCCGAGGGCGTGGCGGTGATGGTGGCCGGCATCCTGCCGCAGGCGGAAGAGCTGGTGGCGCAGGCGAAGGCGGCTGCGGCCCTGCGCCCGCGCCGCTGAGCGGCGGCCGGGCGATGGCCCCGAAGCGCCGGAAAGCCGTGTTCCGGCGCAGCGCCGCGTGATCGGATGTTCCATCCGGCGGGGAAACGCTCTAGAGCACGCTGCGAAGCCCGTCCCCGCCCGGGGCCGGGATCCGCCCAGCCGAGCCGACGTCGTTCCATGACCTCCCTCTCCGCCCCCTTCACCGTGCTGAACGGCCCCGCCCCGCTGCCGCCGCCGCTCGCCCGGCCGGTGCTGGCGATCGGCAATTTCGACGGCGTCCATCGCGGCCACCGGGCGGTGTTCGCCGCGGCCATGAGCCTGGCGGACGAGGCCGGGGTGAAGGCGGTGGCGCTGACCTTCGAGCCGCACCCGCGGGCCTTCTTCAATCCGCAGGGCGCGCCCTTCCGCCTGACCCCGCCGCGGCGCAAGCTGGAGCAGATCGCGCGCAGCGGCCTCGCCGGCGCGGTGGTGCTGCCCTTCGACGCGCCGCTCGCGGCCATGGACGCCGAGACCTTCGTGCACGAGGTGCTGGTCGCCCGCTATCAGGTGACCGGGGTGGCGGTGGGCTTCGATTTCCACTTCGGCCGCGCCCGCGCCGGATCCCCGGCCTTCCTGGTGGATGCCGGGCGGCGCCACGGCTTCAAGGTGACGGTGGTGGACCCCGCCCGCGACGAGGGCGACGCCATCTCCTCCACCGCTATCCGCACCGCGCTCGCCGCCGGGCAGGTGGGGCACGCCGCGCACATGCTGGGGCGGCCGTTCGCCATCACCGGCACGGTGCAGCATGGCGAGAAGCGCGGCCGGACCCTCGGCTTCCCCACCGCCAACGTCGCCCTCGACGATCCCATGGAGCTGGCTTTCGGCATCTATGCGGTGCGGGCGATCACCGCCGGGGGGCGCATCGACGGGGTGGCCAGCTACGGCCGCCGGCCCACCTTCGACAATGGCGCGGCGCTGCTTGAGGTGCACCTGTTCGACTTCTCGGGCGATCTCTACGGCCAGCCGCTGGAGGTGGAGTTCCATGCCTACCTCAGGCCGGAGCTGAAATTCTCCGGCGTCGAGGCGCTGGTGGCGCAGATGCACGAGGATTCGCGCCGCGCCCGAGCGGTCCTCGCCGACAGCTGACGCGGGTCACGCGCGGGTTCGCGCAGACGGCTTGAAAACCCGGCCCCGGCGTGGCCGCTGCCGTCCGCGCGCGATGACGCGGATTCTCTCTCATTGTTGGACCGAGCCCGGGCTTGGACAGAGACCGCTCACACACCGACGGCCTTTGATGGCAAGGCTCTGGCGCCATTCCAGCTTCGCCTTGAACCGCATCTCGCCGGCCTGCGCCCGGGTCGGCGGGCGATGTCCACAGCTCCACCGCGTCGATTGCGCCGGCAGCCACGTCGCGTGCCGAATCCGCATGGGGTTAGCCGGCCCTTAACCCCGTCCGGCGCATGGTAAAGGCGCGTCATGGGGACGCTGCCCGGGGTTTTCCAGATCTTGCCTTCCTCCGCCGTTTCCGCAGCACCTGGCGATCCGTCCGGCGAGGACCGCCGCTCGCCGTTCATGCGTCTTGCCGAGCTTCTGGCCGGGATCGAGCCCGGCCGCGCGCCTCTGAGCGCGGCGGCGGGCGAGCCGCCTTCAGCGATCGCCGCGCACACGGAAGCCGGCAGGCTGATGCGGCGCGCGATCGCGCATTTCATGTCGTTGTTGCCGGTGGCGACGATATCGACGAGGTC
>CALMSN010000271.1 GCA_937872325.1 uncultured Xanthobacter sp.
GCCCCGAGGCTGGCGGCGGCATCCTCGAGCTCGCGGTCGAGGTCGGCCAGCACCGGCTGCACCGTGCGCACCACGAACGGCAGCCCGATGAACACCAGGGCGATCAGGATGCCCAGCGGGGTGAAGGCGATCTGGATCCCCAGCGGCGCGAACAGCGAGCCGATCCAGCCGTTCTCGGCATAGATGGCGGTGAGCGCGATGCCTGCCACAGCGGTCGGCAGGGCGAAGGGCACGTCGACGATGGCATCCACCACGCGGCGGAAGGGGAAGTCGTAGCGCACCAGCACCCAGACCACGATGGTGCCGAGGATGCCGTTGATGAGCGCGGCAATCAGCGACAGGCCGAACGAGATGCCCAGCGCATGCAGCGTGCGGTCCGCGGTGATCACCGCGATGAACCGCTCGAAGGAGAGCTCGCTGGTCTTGAGCACCAGCGCGAAAAGCGGCAGCAGCACGATGAGGCTGAGCCAGGTGAGGGTGACGCCGAGGGTGATTCCGAAGCCCGGTATCACGGACCTCGGACGGTGAGAGGCGCTTGAGAGTATCTGGGTGGCCATCGACTATGCATCCCCGAGGTGTCGTGGGTTTCGATGCGGGACGAGGGAGCGCGCTCGTCCCGCCTGAGGTCCGGTTTCGCGGGAGGCGCGGGCGCGCATCCCCGAAGCGAGGTGTGAGGAGTGCTAGGGCGCGGTGATCTTGTAGAAGATGCCATCCTTGCCGAAGTGTTCCTGCTGGGCTTTACGCCAGCCGCCGAACTGATCGATGGTGATCAGGTTCACCGGGCCGAAGCTGACCTTTGCCTTTTCAAGGACGGAGGAATCCCGCGGCCGGTAGAAGTGCCGGGCGGCGATTTCCTGGCCCGCCGGGGTGTACAGGAACTTGAGATAGGCTTCGGAGACGGCGCGGGTGCCGCGCTTGTCCACCACCTTGTCCACCACGGCGACCGGCGGCTCGGCAAGAATGGAGACCGAGGGCGTGACGATCTCGAACCGATCCGGCCCGAGGGCGTTGACCGCCCGGTAGGCCTCGTTCTCCCAGGCGAGCAGGACGTCGCCGATCCCCTTCTCCACGAAGCTGAGGGTGGCGCCGCGGGCGCCGGCATCCTGCACCACGACGTTGCGGAACAGGGTCTTGACGAAATCGCGCGCCTTGGCCTCGTCGCCGCCGTTCTGCTTGAGCGCGTAGCCCCAGGCGGCGAGGTAGTTCCAGCGGGCGCCGCCGGAGGTCGCGGGATCGGGGGTGACGATCCCCACGCCCGGCTTCACCAGGTCGTTCCAGTCCTTGATGCCCTTCGGGTTGCCCTTGCGGACCAGGAACACGATGGTCGAGGTGTAGGGCGAGGCATTGTCCGGCAGCCGCTTCTGCCAGTCCTTGTTGATCAGGCCTTTGTCGGCGATGGCGTCGATGTCGTAGGCGAGGGCCAGGGTGACCACGTCGGCGTCGACGCCTTCGATGACGCCGCGGGCCTGCTTGCCCGACCCGCCGTGAGACTGGCGGATGGCGAGGCTGTCAGCGGGGTTCTTCTTGCTCCAGCTCTCGGCGAACGCCTTGTTCACGTCGACATAGAGCTCCCGTGTCGGGTCGTAGGACACGTTGAGCAGGGCGATGTCGGCCGCCCCCGCCGCAGTCGCGAGCAGGCTCGCGAAAAGCACCGCAAGGCCCGCCCGGACAGGAAAAACTGAGTGCAGTGAGCGCATGAAACCTCCTGCCGCGAGAAGCTTAGGCGACTGCCTAATTCCGCCACGATCGCACTGCAGCGAGATTCAGTCAATAAAATTGATAGATAAACTAAAGTTCAAAATCAGGCGTTTCGGCGGCACCCGAAGACGCCCTGTCCGGCCGCGTCCCCGCCGCCGGAGAGGCGTCTCGAAATCCGTCGCCGTAGCCGGCCGGGAGGTTGGGTGATAGCAACGGCGGCGAACGGGAATGCCACGCCGATTCCACTGGTGGAGCGGATGTGGAGCGCGCGCGCCGGCACCACGGCGCCTGCCGGATGGGAGGATTGCATGCTGCGTGTCGCTGTGGCCGGGCTCATGGTCCTGGCCTCTTTCCAACAGGCCATCGCCTGTACCGCGGTCGACCTCGTCGCCGCCGACAAGGCGGTCATCGCCGGGCGCACCATGGAATGGGCGTTCGACATGAAGTGGACGCTCAAGAGCCTGCCGAAGGGCACCGAGCTCGCGCTCACCGCCCCGCCCGCCCTCGGCCTGCCCGAGGTGAAGGTCGCGACCCGGCATGCCCTGATCGGCATCAGCGCGGAGATCATCCCCGGCGGGGCGATCCTCGAGGGCCAGAATGCGGCGGGTCTCGGGATGAGCGGCAACTTCCTGCCCGGCTTCACCGAGTACCAGACGGTGACCAAGGCGGACAAAGGCTATGTCTCCATCCTCGGCTTCGGCGCCTGGGCGCTGGGCATGCACGCGAGCGTGGCCGAGGTCCGCGCCGCCCTGCCGGGCATCAAGGTGTGGTCGGACCCCTCACTGCCCAGCGGCCCCACGCCGCCGACCATCCACATGGTGTTCACCGACCGCACCGGCGCCGGCATCGTGGTCGAATACGTGGGCGGCGAGCTTCGCATCCACGACAACGTCGCCCACGTCCTCACCAACGCGCCGACCTATGACTGGCACCTGACCAACCTGCGCAATTACCTCAACCTGTCCACGGTGGGGGTTTCGGAGCGGCTGCTGGGCTCGGCCAACGTCACGGCCATCGGCCAGGGCGGCGGGCTGCTGGGCATGCCGGGCGATTATTCGCCGCCGTCCCGCTTCGTGCGCGCGGCGTTCATGCGCCACTTCATCACCCCGCCGAAGACCGCCGTCGAGGCGCGCCAGGCGGTGGGGCATATCCTCAACACCGTCGACATCCCGCTCGGCATCGCCCAGAGCAAGGAGGGGGGCCAGCTGATCTCCGACTACACCCAGTGGGTCGCGATCAAGGACCTCACCAACAACAAGCTGATGATCGCCGACTACGCCCACCGGCTGACCTATCTGACCATCGATCTCGACCAGATCTTCGCCCAGACCACGCCCAGCGCGAAGCTGGTGACCGATCTGCCCTATCCGGCCGTTATCGACGGGACGGGGGCGCTGAAGAACTGAGACCAGCGCCCGGCGGCCGGCTCCGGCCGTCGGGCGTTCTTCACACGGCGGGGCTCATACCGGTGACGGCGTGGCCGCGCCACCGGGTGCCGGCCGCCCTTCCGCTCCGGCCAGCGGGATGTGGAGCACGAAGCTCGCGCCGGTGCGATGCGCCTCGCCCTCCGCGGCGAGGGTGATGTCGCCGCCGTGGGCCTCCAGCATGGCGCGCACGATGGGCAGGCCCATGCCGGTGCCGCCGCTGTCCCGCCGGCTGGTGAAGAAGCTGTCGAAGATCCGCTCCCGGTTGGTCGGCGAGATCCCGGCGCCGTCATCGGCGACCCGCACCCGCACCGCCCCGCTCTCCCGCGCCGCCGCCAGGTCCAGCCGGCGGGCGCCGTGGCTCTGCGCATTGTCGGCGAGGTGGGCGAACACGATGCGGGCGTTTTCCGGCGAGATGCGGATCGGCGCGCCCAGATCGCCCGTCGCGGCGATGGCCAGCGCGGGGAAGCCCGCGGCGAGATCGGCGACGACCGCGGCGAGCGTGGTGGTGCCGGCGGTCGGCATCGCCTCGGCCCGGGCGAGATCGCGCAGGCGCTGGACGATCACAGTGAGGCGGGCGGTATCCGCGATGATGTTGTCGAGGAAGCGCTGCTGGTCGGCCCGGTCCATGGCTGGGGCGGGCGCATCGAGGTCGTCCCGCAGCAGCTCGGCGGCGCCCTTGATGGCGGTGAGCGGCGATTTCAGCTCGTGGGAGACATGGGCGGCGAAGGTGGCGATGAAATCGGAGCGGTCCTGCAGGGCCTGCGCCGTATCCAGGAAGCCCTGGGAGAGGGCGGCGAGCTCCGCCGTGCCATGGTGGCGCAGCGGCGTCAGCGCGGCGCGGTCGCCATGGCGGATGGCCACCGTCCGCGCCATCAGCTCGCGGATCGGCCGGGTGATGGCGCGCTGGAAGATGAAGCCGATGGTCGCGGCCACCGCGAGGATGGCGAGGCCAGCGGCGGCGACCTTGCCGCGCTCCTCATGCAGGCTCTTGAACACGTTGCTCGGCGTGCGCGAGGCATAGACCACCCCCGCGACCGCGCCCCGCGCCACCACCGGCATCGCCACGAAGAGCCGCACGTCGGTGCCGCGGCTGAGGGAATAGAGCGGCGGCGGCTCATGCTTGGAGACGCGCATGCGCATCACCGCGCTGAACGTGCCGCCCATCGCCTGCGCCACCTCCTCCACATGGGCCAGGGACAGGCCCACCTCCTCGCGGCCGGCGATCACCACCCCGCGCGGGTCCAGCAGCCGGAAGCCGGCAAGGGTGGTGCGCTGCGCCGCCACGAGATCCGGAGCGAGCCGTGCGCCGAGGGCGACGAAAGCCGGCTCGGCCGGTACCGCCGCGGCCTGGGCGGGGGCGCGGGGCGGCAGGATCTGGTCATGCGTCAGGTCGAGGGAGGGCAGGATCGGCCGGTACGGCGCGCGGGGATCAGCCAGCGGGCTTGCCACTGGCGTTGCGAGCGGCAGGTCCGCCGGTGTGCCCGACTCGATCTCCCGCTGCATGACCGCGGCCAGGACGGCCGTCTGGCCGATCAGCTCGCCCTCGGTCTGCCGGATGAGCTGGTTCTCATAGATCCTGAAGAAGAACAGGCCGGCCAGCGGCAGGCACAAGGCGGCCACGATGACCAGCGCCACCACCAGCGCCACCGGCGGGCGCCACTTGCGTGCAACCTTCAGCGGGCGCGGCGGCGCGCTCACGGCTCTGCCCGGCACGGCCCGATGCGGAACCCGACCCCGTGCACCGTCTCGATGGCGGTGGCGCAGCCGGCGGCAGCGAGCTTGCCGCGGATGTTGCGCACATGGCTGTGGATGGTCAAATCCGCCACTTGGATCGCCGCGCCATAGGCCGCGTCGAGGATCTTTGCGCGCCTGAAGACCTTCACCGGACGGGCGGAAAGCGTCTTCAGGATCGCGAACTCGATGGCGGTCAGCACCACGGGCGCGGCGCGGAAGGTGACCGCATGGCCGGCCGGATCGAGCCGCAGCTCGCCGCGCGCGAGCACGTCCACGTCCGCGGCCGGGGCCGGCCGGGCCTGCGCCCGCTTGAGGATGGCATTCACCCGGGCGACCAGCTCGCGCGGGCTGAACGGCTTGGTGACATAGTCGTCGCCGCCGATCTCGAGGCCGATGACGCGGTCGATCTCCTCGTCGCGGGCCGAGAGGAACAGCACCGGCACCTCCGATGTCCTGCGGATCCGCCGGCACACGTCCAGCCCGTCGAGCTCCGGCATGCCCACATCGAGCACGACGAGGTCGGGCGGCTGCTCGCCGAACCGTCGCAGGGCCTCGGCGCCGTCGCCGGCCGGCACCGGCACCATGCCGGCCTTCGCCAGCGCGAAGCAGATGATCTCGCGGATGTGCGGGTCGTCGTCGGCGACGAGGATCCGGTAGGCCATGGCGCGCCCCTATGGCGTCGCACCCACTGCCGCGGGCAGTGGCGCAAGCGGGTGGGCGTCGAGGAAGCCCTTCAGGCGGCCATCGCGAAAGGTCCAGCTGCGCCAGTTCGCGTCGTCGAGGGCCGCGCGCGCATCGCGGTCCAGGCGCCGCAGGCGGCTCTCCTGCGATGGGGCGAAGCGTCCGGCCTCCTCGCCGGCCAGGATCGGCAGCGCGGCCGGCAGCGCCTGCGGCCCCAGGGAGATGAGATAGTCCAGGTCCACCCCGGTCGGCATGCCGCCGCGCTCCTGCCAATGGATCAGGTTGTAGCGGGCGACCATATACGGAAAGTTGGCGAAGCAGCACAGCACCAGGGTGGCAACCACCGCGAGGGCGTTGGCGTCCAGCAGCCAGGCGTTGGAGCGCCGGGCGCGAATCTGCACCACGATGAGGATGAGGCCCACGCCCACCAGCGCCATCCAGACCAGCGCCGCGAGCCGCAGCTCGGTGAGGCCGTAGGCATCCGTGTAGAGCAGGGTGCGCCGGACCGAGGAGATCACCAGCATCACGTTCTGCGCCACGAAGACCAGCACCAGCGAGCGGATCCGGGGCGAGGTGTCGGCCGGCCCTCCGGGCCGCATGGCGACGAGCACGAAGGCCGCGGCCAGCAGCGCGGTGAGGATCAGCGGATAGGCCCCGCGATGGGCATAGGCGGCGTAGGTCATGCCGTCCGGCAGGTCCAGCCCGCCCCACAGATAGGCCGCGTCGAGCCCGCTCTGGAGCGCGAACAGGGCGTTGAACAGGACCAGCGAGCGCAGCACCGAGGCGGACCCGAACAGCATCGACAGATCCTCCGCCGGCACCGGAGCGCGCAGGAGGGGAGCGGCGCGCATCCGCCTTGCCCTCACATGCACCAGCGGCCAGAGCAGGCCGGCGGCGACGAGCCAGAAGACGGTGCGCGGGAGCGAGGCGAGGTCGAGCAGGCGCCGCGGATCGACCACGCCAAGCCATTGAGCCAGCACCGGATTGGCCGAGGCAAAGAGCACCAGGAAGGTCAGCGAGAGCACGATCGGAGCGATCCACGTCTGCGACCGCCAGCCCTGCGTCCATCCGGCCACCTGGCCCGGCGCGAGACGGCGGACGCGGGACATGTCGCGCGCCAGCAGCACCGGCCCGCCGAACGGCATGCCCCAGGCCCGCAGCAGCCGGAGCGTCCACGTCTCGCTCCCGTCGAGCACGAGGAGGCGCGCGGCATAAAGGACGAGGGTGCCGGCGACGAGCGCCGACAGCCAGGAGACGTCCTCCACCAGGACGAGCAGCGCAATGCCAAACGCCACCGCCGCCAGATAACGCTGCCGCCGTTCGGCGCGGAGCGGATTGGCGCCGAGGACCAGTGCGCCGCATGCCACCAGGAAGAGCGGCAGCGAGATGCCGATGGCGAAGCTGTTGAAGAACAGCCAGTCCGCCAGCGCCACCGTCGCAGCGACGAGGGTGAGGCGGCGGACCAGCCAGCTCATGGCGATGCGCGCGGTGGCGCCGGCGGGCCGGGGCGTCTCGGCAAGACGGGTGGCAAGGCTCATCGCGGACCTGCTTTCGGGAATGGCGAGAGAGGATGGAAAAGGCGCCGCGATCCCGCTCCGCGCCGGGGCGACGAGCCACCAGCCATCGACGTTCAGCCGGTGGGGCAGGGCAGGGGCGGCAGCGGACGGATCGAGGAGGTTCGACATGCCGGCAGCATGAGCTGCGGCCTTGCAGTTCCGTCGGGCCCGATGAGGAGATTTTCAGGAAGGGCGTGCAGATTTTGCGCACCAACCCGCCGGACTGTGCCGGAGGCGTCGCCAAGCCGTTCGGCCGTCTCGCCGGTTCGTGCGGTCTGGGCACACGGACCGTTCAGTCGCAAGGGTTTGCCGGACGGGTCAGACGACGGGGCTGCGTCTTGGCGAGGTCTGGGGCCGTCTTAGGCAGTGTCCCCATAAATTTGCGTTGTTTGGCTTGTGGTGATTCAAGCTCCCGAACCGGGAGCGTTCGAGATGCGCCGCCACGAACTGACCGACACGGAATGGGCAATCATCGCCCCGCTTTTGCCGAACAAGGTGCGCGGTGTCGCGCGGGTGGATGACCGCCGGGTCATCAATGGCATCCTCTGGCGCTTTCGCACCGGCGCGCCGTGGCGGGATGTGCCGGAGCGCTATGGTCCGCG
>CALMSN010000272.1 GCA_937872325.1 uncultured Xanthobacter sp.
GGGCCAGACCCTGGACCTCTATACGGAGATCCTGCACGAGGGGTCCGGCTTCGTGGTCGCCAAGACCCAGGCCACCCTCGAGGGCAAGCCCATCTGCAGCGCCGATCTCACCTTCCGCGTCCTGCCCTGGCCCGAGGGCAAGATGAAGGCGGTGGTGATGAAGGTTGCCGAGTACGTCTCCTTCCCCCTTGCGGATTTCGCCGATGCCTGAGGCGCGCCCGTCGCGGCGCGAGGTCTGGATCACCGGGGTCGGCCTCGTCTCCTCGCTCGGCGAGGGGCCCGCGGCCCACCTGGAGGCGCTCGCCGCCGGCCGCGCGCCGGTGACCGATGCGGAAACCTTCGCCCCGTACGTGGTGCATCCCCTCGCCAAAGTGAGTTTCGACGCCCAGATCCCCAAGCGCGACCAGCGCCAGATGGAGGCCTGGCAGCGCATCGGCACCTATGCGGCGGGCCTCGCGCTCGGCGCGGCCGGGGTCGCCGGCAAGCCTGATATCCTGGCCACCGTCGACATGATCGTCGCCGCCGGCGGCGGCGAGCGCGACTTCGACGTCGACGCCTCGATCCTCAACGATCTGGCCACCTCCAACGATCCCGGCGCGCTGCTCAATACCCGGCTGCTGTCGGACATCCGCCCGACCCTGTCGCTGGCGCAGCTCTCCAACCTGCTGGCCGGGAACATCTCCATCGTGCACGGCGTCACCGGTTCCTCGCGCACCTTCATGGGCGAAGAGGCGTCGGGGGTCAGCGCGGTGGACATCGCCCAGGCCCGCATCGCCGCCGGGCAGAGCGAGATCGCCCTCGTCGGCGGCTCCTACAATGCCGAGCGTGAAGACATCCTGCTCTTCAACGACCTCGACGACCTGTGCATGAAGGGCGGCTTCCGCTCGGTGTTCTCGCAGCCCGCGCCCGGCTTCGCCCCTGGCTCGATGGGCGCCTTCCTGGTGCTGGAATCGCCCGAGCACGCCACCGCCCGCGGCGCCGTCCCGGTCGCCCGGCTGGCCGGCATCTGGTCCGAGCGCGCCCGCCGGATGATCAAGGGCGAGGCGGTGCCCGGCGCGGTGGAGAGCATGCTCACCGCCCTGCTCGCCGCCGCCAAGGCCGAGACGGCGGACGCCATCCTCTCCTGCGCCACCGGCGCCATCGGCGCCACCGCCGAGGAGGCCGCCGCGCTGGCCGGCCTGCCGGTGCCCGTGCGCGCGGTCGCCAACCGCCTGGGCCACGGCGTCGAGGCCCAGTTCATCGCCGGCCTCGCCCTCGCGGCGCTGGCGGTGGAAAGCGGCAGCCTGTTCCCCGCTTTGGCGGGCGACCCGGTGGAGGCGGCCCATCCCGCCGCGCCGGCCGGCGCCCCGGTGCGGATCGTGGTCACCTCCGTCGGCCACTGGCGCGGCGAAGGCCTCGGCGTGGTGGAAAAGATCTGATACCGAAGGCCCTTGAGGATCGCTCATCGGCCGGCTCTCGGACCTTCGGTCCTTGGGGCTTTCGGTCAAGCCCGCGCGGCGCCTGAGCGTAACCCGCTCGGCGCCGGTCGAAGACCGGGCCCGATGGTATGACCGGCGTGCGACCGTCGCCCGCCTGAACTGAAGCCGGACGGCGCCGGGCGAGATGTTCGCGACGCCACCCGCGATCGGGAGCCGCGACATGACGCGAGCGCATCTGGACACATTCGGCCGCCCCATCGTGGTGGTCACCGGCATCGGCCTCATCACCTCCCTCGGCCAGGGCCAGGAGGACAACTGGCGGCGGCTGACGGCGGGCGAGAGCGGCATCCACACCATTACCCGCTTCCCCATCGTCGGCATGCGCACCACCATGGCCGGCACGGTGGATTTCCTTTCCGCCGAGCGCGAGGCCGCCCCGGACCTCTCCGAGAAGCTGGCGGCGCTGGCCGCCGAGGAAGCCATCGCCCAGTCCGGCATCGGGCCGATCGGCGACTTCCCCGGCCCGCTCTTCGCCGCGGTGCCGCCGGTGGAAATCGAGTGGCCGGAGCGCAAGCAGATCGCCGACGCGGTAGGCCACTACCCCATCGTCTATCATGACCTGCTGGCGGGGGCGAATTCCGGCCGCTTCCGGCCGTGGCACGAGCGGTTCCTGTTCGGCTCGGTGGCGGACCACCTGGCCGACCGGTTCGGCACCCGCGGCCAGCCCATCTCGCTCTCCACCGCCTGCGCCTCCGGGGCGACGGCGATCCAGCTTGGCGTCGAGGCCATCCGCCGCGGCGAGACCGAGGTGGCGCTCAGCCTCGGCACCGACGGCTCGGTGCATCCCGAGGCGCTGATCCGCTTCTCGCTGCTGTCGGCGCTGGCCACCACCAACGACAGGCCGGAGGAGGCCTCCAAGCCCTTCGCCAAGAATCGCGACGGCTTCGTCATGGCCGAGGGCTGCGGCGCCATGGTGCTGGAGAGCTACGCC
>CALMSN010000273.1 GCA_937872325.1 uncultured Xanthobacter sp.
AACTGCGCCACGAAATCCGCGGCGTTGTGCATGAAGGTCTGGGTCCAGCTCGCCAGCAGCGGCTCCCCGGAGAAGGCCGCCGCCACGAGCCCCGCGATGGGCGCCAGGATGAGGATCGAGGCGCCCCGGAAGGCAAGGACGATCAGGACCGCGAGGCCTACGAGAATGCCGAGAAGGCCCATGTCTCATACTCCAGCTCGGGACGACGGCAAGACGATCCGGATATTCCCAAGGCTCTGAAGACGGGCCTCCGGAGCTTTGTCGGCGCGAAGCGCTGCATCCGGCGACGAGCCCTGGGAAGAGATGCGCATCAGCCGCCTTGGAGGTGCGGCAGATACATCAGCTTGGCGATCAGGAAGAGGATCGTTATGCCGGCGAAATCATTGACTGTCGTTATGAATACACCGGTCCCGACCGCCGGATCGAACTTCAGCCGGCTGAGGCCGAGCGGGACCAGGATGCCCACCACGGCCGCCTGCACGGTGATGACGATCAGCGTCGTCGCGGCGGTGAGCGCGAGCCACCCCGGCTGCTCGATCTCGAACATGAACGACAGCCCGAGGATGCCGAGCGCTGTGGCGAGGCCCACCGCCGCGCCGTTCAGCACCGCGCCCCCGAACTCGCGGAAGAAGCGGTCGCGGATGTCGCCGCGCCAGAAGGAGGCGCTGGCCATGGCTTCGATGGTCACGGTGGAGGACTGGATGCCGGCATTTCCGGCCATGTCCATCACCATGGGGATGAGGCTCGCGAGGATCACCGCCTCCTCGAGCGCGGACTCGAAGCCGCCGACGATGAGGCCGGCCCCGAGCGCGCCGATCAAGGCGGAGACCAGCCAGGGAAAACGGCGGCGCAGGATGGTGAGGGGGCTGTCGCCGGGATCGGAATCCGGGGCGACGCTCGACAGCGCCTTCAGGTCTTCGGACAGTTCGTCGCGACCGATGCTCCTGATCTGCTCGGCGCTGATCAGCCCCACCAAGCGGCCGGCGCCATCCGTCACCGGGATCACCGGCAGCCGCTCACGATCGGCGAGCCGAACCGCCTCTTCCCGGTCGGTGGTGGCGGCGATGGCCACCACGTCGGTGCGCATGACCTCGCGGACGTCGGCGGTCGGCGGCAGCATCAGCAGGTCGCGCAGCTTGAGATAGCCGATCAGCCGCTGCCCGGCATCCACCACATACACCGCGTAGAGGCGCTCGATGTCCTCGGAGTGGGCGCGGATTTCCTCCACCACCCGGCGGAGGCTCCAGTCCGGCGGCACCGCCACCAGTTGGCGGCGCAGCATGGCCGCGCCCGCGGACTCCCGTCCGTGGGAGAGCGCGGCGCGGATCTCGCCGGCCTGCGGGTGGCCGGCGAGGATCGGCTCGGCCACCGCGGCCGGCAGTCCCGCGAGCATGTCGGCGACGAAGGGGACATCGAAGCGCGCGAGCACCCGGGCGAGGCGCGCCTGCTCGGCGTCTGCGATCAGCTTGGCGCGGATGGCGGGGTCCAGCACGCTCAGCACCGCCAGGTTGGGGGTGTCGGGCAGCAGCCCGAGCAGCGCCCGCGCCGCCTTCGGCTTCAGCTGCAGCAGCAGGCTTGCGACCTGTCCGGGCGGAAGCTCTCCCAGCGCCGGAAACCTGTGCTCTTCGCTGTTGCGAAGGGCCTCGGCGACCCGCGCGAGGGGCGCCTTTTCGCCCTGCGAGGCAAGGTGAAGCTCCTCGAGACCGAAGGGAAGCGTTGCAGGGCCGACCGGCACGGACACGTTCATCGCAGGCGCCTCATGTACTGATGCGGCGCCAACCTAGGGTGCCTGTGCGACGGACATATGTAAGACAATACGTGGCCCGCCATGGGGTTGCCCGGCCGGCTCCGGACCTGCATGAGATCGACCTCAGACGATCGGAAGTCATCGCAGCACTGAATGATATTCAGCACTGGTATTAATTACATTCATTTCCATATATACATAAGCCGACGAACTATTTTGATCTCAAACGTGGAGCAAATGGACTTCGTGTTCGCACATGCGTCATGGAACCTGCGGTAGATAGGGCCGTCGGTTGATTTCCCAAGGAACGCACCATGCGCTTCGGCTTGCGTCACCTCGTTGCCATCGCCTCCATCGGCTTGTCTCTTGCTGTTCCGGCCGCCCAGCCGGCCAGCGCGCAGAACGTGCGGATCACCGGCAGCGGCGCGAGCTTCCCCTTCCCGCTTTACACCGCCTGGTTCCATGAGTTCGGCCGCCTCAACCGCGGGGTCCGGATCGACTTCCAGTCGGTGGGCTCGGGCGCCGGCGTGCAGGCCTTCATCAACCGCACGGTGGACTTCGCCGCCAGCGACGCGGCCATGACCGACGCCCAGATCGAGCAGGTGAACGGCGGGGCGCTGCTGCTGCCCATGACCGCCGGCACCATCGTGCTCAACTACAACCTGCCCGGCGTCGGCGAGCTGAAGCTTCCCCGCGAGGTCTACCCGCTCATCTTCACCGGCGAGATCAACCGCTGGCGCGACCCGCGCATCGTCGCCGCCAACCCGGGCGTGACCCTGCCCGACCTCGGCATCACCGTTGTCCGCCGGTCGGACAGCTCCGGCACCACCTTCGTCTTCACCCAGCACCTGTCCACCATCAGCCCGTCGTTCAAGACGGCGATGGGCACCGGCACCACGGTGCAGTGGCCGAGCCTGTCGAACTTCGTCGGCGCGCCGCGCAATGACGGCGTCGCCGCCACCGTGCTGCAGACCCCGGGCGGCATCGGCTACATCGAGTACGGCTTCGCCAAGCTGTCCAACCAGCCGGCGGCGCTGCTCGAGAACAAGTCCGGCAAGTTCGTGGCCGCCAATGCGGAATCCGGCGCCGCCGCCCTCGCCTCCGCCGATCTGTCCGGCAAGGATCTGAGGGTGTGGGTGTCCGATCCGGCCGGCGAGGCCGCCTATCCCATCTCCACCTTCACGTGGATGCTCTTCTACCGCAACCTCAACCGTCCCGACGCCACCGACGCCCTGAGGCGCATGGTCGAGTGGGCGGTGACCGACGGCCAGAAGATGTCGGATGCGCTGGGCTACGTGCCGCTGCCCCAGGTGGTGGTGGATCGCACCCGCGCCGAGACCCCCACCATTCGCGGATCCGCAACGGGGCGGGGGGGGCCCAGCCTCGCCCGCCGGTCGCCGGCCCGGTGCCGGACCCATCGCCTGCCCCCAGCGACCGAGGCGCGGAGACGACAGATGAGCTTCCTCCAGACGCGTGACGACGCCATTGCCAGGGCGCCGGGACCGGCCGAGCTCGGCATGGACCGTGCCTTCAGGGTGCTGGCCTTCGGCGCCGGCCTCGCCACCGTGGCCCTGCTGCTCTACATTCTCTTCATCATCGGCGAGGAAGCGCTGCCGGCCATGCGCCGCGAAGGCCTTGGCTTCCTCACCCAGAATGTCTGGGCGCCCGGCCGCGGCCAGTTCGGCATCCTCGCCGAGATCTGGGGCACCCTCTACTCATCGCTTCTCGCGCTCGCCATTGCCGGCTTCTTCGGCGTTGCCATGGCGTTGTTCCTGACCCAGGACTTCCTGCCCGCGCGCCTCGCTTACGTCTTCCGGCTGATCATCGAGATGCTGGCGGCGATCCCGAGCGTGGTCTACGGCCTGTGGGGCATCTTCGTGGTGATCCCCACCATCCGCCCCGCCGCCAACTGGCTTCACGAGCAGTTCGGCTGGTTCCCGCTGTTCAGCACCTCCATGGGCGGCCCGGGCCTCGCGCCGGCGGTGATCGTGCTCGCCATCATGGTGCTGCCCACGGTGACCGCGATCTCCCAGGATGCCTTCCGGCTGATCCCCTACAAGGTGAAGGAAGCCGCCTACGGGATGGGCACCACCAAGTGGGAGGCGATCTTCCGGGTGATGATCCCCACCGCCATCAACGGCATCTTCGCCTCGCTGGTGCTGGGCTTCGGCCGGGCGCTGGGCGAGACGATGGCGCTGGCCATGATCATCGGCAACGCCAACCAGATCAGCGCCTCCCTGTTCGCCCCGGCCAACACCCTGGCGGCGCTGCTGGCCTCCAACTTTCCCGAGGCCGGCCAGATCGAGCGTGAAGCCCTGATGTACGCCGCGGTGGTCCTGCTCCTGGTCACCCTGGTGGTGAACATGCTGGGCACGCTGATCATGTCGTTCGCCAGCAAGCAGCAAGTTTCCTGAAGGAGGCCCTCGTGTCCGTCATGCTTCCGGGCGCCAGCGGCGCCGACGCTTTCTCCTCCGCCGACCCCGCCATGGCGCCCGCGCCGGACATGACGCGCTCGTTCCTGGAACGGCGCAGCCTCACCAACCACAGCCTCACCCTGTTTCTGTGGCTGCTGGCGCTGCTGGCGGCGGTGCCGCTCTTCTCCGTGCTCTACATGCTGATTTCCCGCGGCGGCGCGCGGCTCGACTGGGCGACGCTCACCGAGCTGCCGCCGGCCGGCTTCATGACCGGAGGCGGCATCGGCAACGCCATCGTCGGCACGCTGGTGATGGTCGGCATCGCCGCCGCGATCTCGATCCCGTTCGGCGTGCTGGGCGGCATGTTCCTCGGCCTCGTGGCCCCGGACAGCCGCGTCGCGGCGGCAGCGCGGTTCGTGGCCAAGGTGCTCACCGGGTTCCCGTCGATCCTGGCGGGCGTGTTCGTCTTCGGCTTCCTGGTGCTGTCCATGGGCACCTACTCGGCCATCGCCGGCGGCGTGGCGCTGGCGGTGGGCATGCTGCCCACCGTGATGCTCACCAGCGAGCAGGCGCTGCGCATGGTGCCCCAGCGCATGAAGGATGCCGCGGTCGGCATGGGCTGCACCCCGTTCCAGGTCGCCTGGAAGGTGACGCTGCCCACCGCTCTGCCCGGGGTGATGACGGGCATCATGCTCGCCATCGCGGGGGCGTCCGGGGAATCCGCACCGCTGCTCTTCACCGCGCTGTTCTCGAGCTTCTGGCTGGAAAGCCTGGTCGAGCCCACGGCCTCGCTTTCCATCCTGATCTACAACTTCTCCGGCATGCCCTTCCCCAATCAGATCCAGCTCGCCTGGACCGCATCGCTGGTGCTGGTGCTGATCGTGCTCGTCTTCAACGTCATCAGCCGGATGTTCGGCACGCCGAAGCTCTGAAAAGGATACACCTCCATGTCCGTTTCTTTCGTGGAGACCGCCGCCGCTGCCGCGGTTCCGGCCCAGGCCCCGGCCCCGGCCAAGGCGCCCGAATACGCGATCCGCGCCGACATCAAGAGCATCCATTACGGCAAGTTCCTTGCGGTGAGGGACTCGGCGGTGAACGTCGAGAAGGGCAAGATCACCGGCTTCATCGGCCCGTCGGGCTGCGGCAAGTCCACCGTGCTGCGCTCGCTCAACCGCATGAACGACCTGATCCCGATCTTCCGCCTCGACGGGGCGGTGCATTTTCTCGGCCAGGACATCTACGCCAGCAAGATCGATCCGGTGGTGGTGCGCCGTCACATCGGCATGGTGTTCCAGCAGCCGAACCCGTTCTCCATGAGCATCTTCGAGAACGTCGCCTTCGGCCTTCGCCTCAACCGCTACAAGGGCAACGTCGCCGAGCGGGTGGAGTGGTCGTTGCGCCGCGCCGGCCTGTGGGAAGAGGTGAAGGACAAGCTCAAGCAGTCCGGCCTCGCTTTGTCCGGCGGCCAGCAGCAGCGCCTGTGCATCGCCCGCGCCATCGCCACCGAGCCCACCGTCCTGCTGATGGACGAGCCGTGCTCGGCGCTCGATCCCATCGCTACCCGCATCATCGAGGAGCTGATGCTGGAGCTGAAGGACGAGTATTCGGTCGCCATCGTCACCCACAACATGCAGCAGGCGATGCGCGTGGCCGACACCACCGCCTTCTTCTCGGTGGACATCTCGAAGGGCGGGCGCACCGGCTTCCTGGTGGAGATGGGTCCCACCCGGCAGATCTTCGATGCGCCCCAGCAGGAGCTCACCCGCGAATACGTCCGCGGCGAATTCAGCTGAGACCGGAGGCAGCCATGGCCATGCGGATCACCGACCGCCTCGCGGGCGCGCTCACCGGCGCAGCGCTGCTGCTCTCAGGCACCGCGCTTTCAGGTCCTGCCGTTGCAGGTCCCGCCGCCCCGACGCTTGAGATCTCCGGCGCCGGCTCGACCTTCGCCGCACCGCTCATCGATGCCTGGATCAAGGCCCGCGCCAAGGCCGAGCCGAATGTCGGCCTGCGCTACAGCCCGGTGGGCAGCGGCGAGGGCATTCGCAGCCTCCTCGCCCAACGCGTCGACTTCGCGGCCAGCGACCGGCCGCTGACGAAGGACGAGGCCGCGCGCGCGCAGGGCGGTGCGGTCGAGGTGCCGGTGACCGCCGGCATGGTGGTGGTGGGCTACAACCTGCCGGGCATCGCGGCGCCACTACGGCTTGGGCGCAAGACCCTGGCCGCCATCTTCGCCGGCACCGTGCGCGAGTGGAACGACCCGAAGATCGCGGCCGACAATCCCGGCGTGGCGCTGCCCGCCCGGACCATCGCCCTGGTCACCCGCCGCGAAGGCAGCGGCACCACCCATGCCTTCACCGCCCATCTGGCGGCCGCCACCCCCGGCTGGACGCAGGACGAGCGGAATGCCGGCGATCAGGTGGACTGGCCCAAGGGCACCATGGCGGTGTTCGGCAACGAGGGCGTCGCCAGCCGCATCGCCATGACCGAGTATTCGGTGGGCTACCTGGAATATGGCTTCGCCCGCCGGCTGGGCCTTGCCACCGCGCTGCTGCAGAACCGCAGCGGGGCGTTCGTCGCGGCAACCGCCCAGTCCGGCGCGGCGGCCCTGTCGGAGAGCGCCGCCGGCCCCTCGCAGGACAGCGCGCGGAGCCTTCGCGATCCGGCCGGCGCGAGCGCCTATCCCATCGTGACCTTCACCTGGATGGTTTTCCCGGGCCAGCAGCGCCGGGCCGAGACGGCGGCCGCGCTGCACAGCTTCGTCACCTTCGGCCTGTCGGCGGACGGCCAGGCCCAGGGCGCCGGCATCGGCTACGTGCCGCTGCCGGCCGAGGTGGTGCAGCGGGCCGAAGCCGCTCTGCAGGGCGTGCGATAAGTGTCGATGCCTGAGCCATCTCCCGCCCATCGCCCGGTCTTCGACCTGGGCGCCATTGGCGCAGCGCTTCAGGAGCTGAGCGCCCAGTGGGCGGCGGGGAAGAGCTTCGGTGCCGGCGCCAGCGGCGACCCGGAGGAAGTGGCGCGGCATATGCTCGAAGGCTATGCCTATGTGGACGGGCTGCTGGCGCGCGACCTCGATCCGTTCGTCTATGGCGGCTCCCGGCTGCTTCTGGAGATGAACCACCAGGTGCTGTGCGGGGCCGGCACCCGGCGGCGCGCCGAGTTCGCGCGCCACCTCGCCGCCACCGAGCGCCGGTTCTACGACGACCACCAGTGCGGCGCCGATGCCTTCTACGCCATGGTGGCGCGCTCGCGTCACCTGAAGCCGATCCCTTTCGCCGCCCGGATCTATCGCCAGATCGTGGAAGCGCCCCAGCTCTTCATCGAGGGCAACCAGCGCACCGCGACGCTGGTGGCGAGCTTCGTGCTGGGGCGGGCGGGGCTTCCGCCGATGGTGCCGACCGCGAAGACCTTCGGCGCCCTCTCGGTCCTTTCGGCCACCTGCAAGGCGATGGATCGCCGGTGGTTCCTGTCCATGGCCTGGGGCTGGATGCTGGACCTGCAGATGCAGAACTTCATCATGCGGACGGCGCAGGCCGACTTTCTCGCCGACAAGGCCGCGCTGCCGCCGCCTTCCGTGCCGCCGGCCGCCACCAGCTCGGCCACCGGCGCCCCAGGTCAGGCCTCCGCTTCGCAGCGCTCGCCCGGCCATCCCTGGGCGAACAACTCGCAGGCCCGCAAGACCCCCGCACACAAAACCTGGACCGGCAGGAGCCGGGCCGACCACGCATTCACCGACAACACATGGGGCCGCGGCGCGCCCGCCGGCTGAAGGTCTAGGCAGCGCCGCTCCGCCGGCCTGCCGCACGAAACATCCGGCCGCACGCGCGCGGCAAGACGAGGAGAATCTGATGAACCGGCTGCCTATTCCAACTGCCCTCTCGAATCCCTACTTCACCGCGGTGACGGACGGAAACGCCTGGACCGCCCGCCAGCGGGCGGTGGCGCTGACGGGCCAGCTTTCGGAATGGGCCGGGGTGGGCGAGTTCACCTCCAAGGCCGCCGGCCGGCACTTCACCAGCATCGCCGCCACCCACGGCGAGCGCATGCGCGCCTCGTTCGACGAGCTGACCGCGCTGGTCGGCTCGCTCACCCAGCAGAGCCAGCCCCCGCTCGGCCTGTTCCAGGATGCCATGGCGTATGTGGTGGACCGCACCCAGCGCTCGGTGCTCACCATCGACACCCTGCGCGAGCGCGGCGACATCTTCTTCGCCCACGAAGCCGCCGAATGCCCCCCCGTGCTGATCTATGACTACGAGGTGGCGATGGACGGCCGGGATCTCCCGCGGCCGTGCAACTACATGCTGCTTCGCATCACGCCGCCGCAGGGCGTGACCATCGACCCCGACAAGCGGCCTTACGTGATCATCGACCCGCGCGCCGGGCACGGCGCCGGCATCGGCGGCTTCAAGGCCGACAGCCAGGTGGGCGTGGCGCTGAAGGGCGGGCATCCGGTCTATTTCGTCTCGTTCCGCCGCGCCCCCGAGCCGGGCCAGACCCTCGCCGACGTGACCCGCGCCGAGGCCGCCTTCGTGCGCCACGTTCAGGCGCAGCATCCCCACGCGCCCAAGCCGGTGGTGATCGGCAACTGCCAGGGCGGCTGGGCGACCCTGATCCTGGGCGCCTCCAACCCCGACATCACCGGCCCGCTGGTGCTGAACGGCGCCCCGGTCGAGACCTGGTCCGGCGACATCGGCGCCAATCCCATGCGCTACAATGGCGGCCTGCTCGGCGGCCAGATCCAGCCCATGCTGATGTCCGACCTCGGCGACGGCGTCTTCGACGGCGCCTGGCTGGTGCTGAACTTCGAGATGCTGAACCCGGGCCGCACCTGGTTCCGCAAGTATTACGACCTGTTCGAGAAGGTGGATTCGGAGCGCGGCCGCTTCCTGGAGTTCGAGAAGTGGTGGTCGGGCTTCTTCCTGCTCAACGAGCCGGAGATCACCTGGATCGTGCGCGAGCTGTTCGTGGGCAACAAGCTGGCCCGCAACGAGGCGCGCCTCGAGCATGGCCGCATCCTCGACCTGAAGCAGATCCGCTCGCCGATCGTGGTCTTCGCCAGCCACGGCGACAACATCACCCCGGTGAAGCAGGCGCTGAACTGGATCAGCGACACCTACGCCGATGAAAGCGAGATCAAGATCCGCGGCCAGCGCATCGTGTACATGGTGCACGACAAGGTCGGCCATCTCGGCATCTTCGTCTCGGCCTCCATCGCCAAGCGCGAGCACACGGAGGTCTCCTCGACGCTCCAGACCATCGAGGCACTGGCTCCCGGTCTCTACGAGATGACCATCGAGTCCATCACCGGCCAGGGCGACGACGCCCACTTCACCGTCTCCTTCGCCGAGCGGAAGATCTCCGACCTGCCGGGCTACGGCGACGGGCGCCAGGACGAGGTGCCGTTCGCGGCGGTGGAGCGCCTCTCCGAGCTGCAGGGCGAGCTTTACGACATCTTCGCCCGTCCCTTCGTGCAGGCCGGCGTCACCCGCGCCAGCGCCGAGCTCGGCCGGCAGATGCATCCGCTGCGCCTGCAGCGGGCCACCATCTCCTCCCGCAACCCGCTCCTCGCCTGGGTCAAGCCGGTGGCGGAGGCGACCACCGCCGCCCGCCATGCCACCGGCCCGGCCAATCCGTTCGTCGTCGCCGAGACGCTGATGGCCGACGTCATCGAGCAGAGCATGGACATCGTCCGCGACCTGCGCGACGCCTGGTACGAGATCGCCTTCTTCTCCATCTACGCGACCCCGCAGGCGCGCTGGTTCGGCCGCAACTTCAGCTTCGAGCGCACCCACAAGAGCAAGGAAGAGCTCATCGCCCTGCCGGACGTGCAGAAGGCGCTGATCCACGTCCATTCCGGCGGCTTCGCCGAGGCGGTGATCCGCATGCTGGTCCTGCTCGCCGACGCCCGCGGCACCGTCCGCCGCGATCGCCTGGAGCGCTCGGCCGCCGTGCTCACCCACGATGAGCCGTTCCGCTCGATGCCCATGGCCAAGCGGGCCGGCATCCTGCACGAGCAGAGCCTGATCGTGGAATATGCCCGCGAGGAGGCCATCGAGAGCCTGCCGGAGCTGCTGCGCACCCCCGAGGAGCGCCGCCGCGCCGCCGCCGTGGTGCAGTACGTGCCTGGCGCCATCAAGGAGATGGAGCCGCGCACCCTCGCCATGCTCCAGCGCTTCCGCCAGGTGCTCGGGCTGGGGCCGGTGACCGAGGACGTGTTCGAGGATCCGCTGGCGGACACCTTCGAAGCGGCGCAGTGAGCACGGGCAGGAGGGCCGAACCATGCCGCACATCCTGACCCTCAATGCCGGATCCTCGTCCATCAAGTTCGCCGTCTATGCCCTGCCCGGGCAGGGCGGCGAGGAGCCGCAGCTCAAGGCCCGCGGGCTGGTGGAGGGGATCGGCTCGGCGCCGCGGCTGAAGGAGAAGGCGGCCGACGGCGCCCTCATCGCCGACCGGCTGCTGGACCCCGACGCCGATCACGCCCATGCGCTGACGGCGGCTCTGGAATCGCTGGCCGGCGCCATTGCCGGGATGCGTATCGTCGCGGTCGGCCATCGGGTGGTGCACGGCGGCTCGCGCTTCGTGGCCCCGATCCTGCTGGACGAGGCGGTGATGGTGGCGCTCGCCGCCAGGGACAAGGCGCAGGTGGACCGGCTCTACAACCTGGCGATGTCGATGGGCGCGACGGACGAGGGCAAGCCCGGGCCGCGCGGCGACACATTCTACGCCGGCTATTTCCGTGACCCCGACGGCAACAAGCTCAACGCCTTCGTCATGGGCTGAGCCCAGACGCGCGAACGCCGCCGGCGAGGACTTCGCCGGCGGCTCCGCTGGCCTTGTTTTCCGGCATTTCAGTGCATATACACTTGTTTGACCTGCCGGCACAGCGCGACTAGGGTCGCCAGGACGACACGAGGAGAGTTCCATGACCGCCTGCATCGTGGGCTGGGCCCATTCCAAGTTCGGCAAGCTGGACGGCGAGACCAGCGAATCCCTGGTGGTGAAGGTCGCCGGCGAGGCCATCGCCCATGCCGGGATCGAGCCCAGGGACGTCGATGTTATCTACGTCGGCAACATGAACGGCGGCTTCGTGCGGCAGGAGTTCCATTCCTCG
>CALMSN010000274.1 GCA_937872325.1 uncultured Xanthobacter sp.
CCTGAAACCAAAAGAGGCCCCGGCAATGCCGGAGCCTCAAATCAGTTTCCACACAGCCTGCGAAGGGCGGGGTTTTTTTGTGTCCCGAGACGATCCGCCATCCCGGGCCCCGGCCGTTTCTCCTTGCCCTGGGACACGAGCGATGCTTTGCAGGGAAACAGCGCCGTCAAGCGGAACGGTTCGCGGCGCACCGGTCCCGTCCTGCCCCGCCGCCAACCCGCCGCCTGCCATGCCCGTGCGCCCTGCCACTCCCGCCGATGCCGAGGCTGTCGCCGCCATCTATGACGAGGCCGTGCGCACCGGCACCGCCTCCTTCGAGCTCGACCCGCCCGGCCCGGCGGAGATCGCCCGCCGCATCGCCGGCATCCTGGCCGAAGGCTATCCCTATCTGGTGATGGAGGAGGCCGGGGCGATCACAGGCTATGCCTATGCCAGCGCCTTCCGGCCGCGCATTGCATATTACCATACCGTCGAAAATTCGATCTACGTCGCCCCCGAAGCCCAGGGGCGCGGCGTCGGCCGGGTGCTTCTGGAGGCGCTGGTGGCCGATTGCGCCGGCCGCGGCTTCCGCCAGATGGTGGCGGTGATCGGCGACAGCGCCAATGCCGGCTCCATCGCGCTGCACCGCGCCTGCGGCTTCGCCCATGTGGGCGTCCTGGAGGCGACCGGGCTGAAGTTCGGCCGCTGGATCGACACCGTGCTGATGCAGCGCCCCCTCGGCCCTGGCGCCGCCGACGTCCCTCCGCCTGCAGAGCGCTGACGGCCTGGGCCCGCGCTCGCGCGCGAGCCGTTGGCTAAAGAACCCGATCGGATAGGGGGCGGCGCCGTCCACGCGGCCCGGCCCTCGATGGCCTCAGCCCCGCGGGTTGAACGCCAGCAGGCGCAGGGCGTTGAGGGTCACCAGCACGGTGGCGCCCGTATCGGCCAGGATGGCCGGCCAGAGGCCGGTGATCCCCGCCACCGTGGTCACCAGGAACACCGCCTTCAGACCCAGCGCGATGGTGATGTTCTGGCGGATGTTGCCCATGGTCTGCTCGGAGAGGGCGATCAGGGCGGCGACGTCGCCCACCCGGGCATGCAGCACCGCGGCGTCCGCCGTCTCCAGCGCGACATCGGTGCCGCCGCCCATGGCGATGCCCACATCCGCCGCCGCCAGCGCCGGGGCATCGTTGATGCCGTCGCCCACCTGCGCCACCACCTCGCCCTTCGCCTTGAGCTCGCCGACCATGCGCAGCTTGTCCTGCGGCATCAGCTCGGCCGCGACCGCGATGCCGAGGGTCCCGCCGATGGCCTCGGCGGTGCGGCGGTTCCTGCCGGGTAGGATACTCGGGGCCGTGACCCGCCTTCCCGGACGCGCCCGCCCCGCGCGCGCCGCCCGCCTCCGTGACATCCGCTAAGGGGG
>CALMSN010000275.1 GCA_937872325.1 uncultured Xanthobacter sp.
CAAAGCAAGTCCACATCCTGGTGAAACCGACACGGCCGGACCTCACCACCAACCTCGTCATCAACACCAATTTGCGCACCTACCACATGGAGCTGCGCTCCACCGAGAAGACCTACATGGCCTCGGTCTCCTGGCAATATCCCCAAGACCAGCTCATCGCCCTCAGGCGCCAGAACGCGGAAGCGCAGGCGGTGCAGCCCGTCGCCACGGGCATCGACCTGGCAAAGGTGAACTTCCGCTACGAGGTGAGCGGCGACCGGGCACCGTGGCGGCCGCTGCGCGCCTTCGATGATGGGCAGCAGGTCTTCATCGAGTTTCCCCGCGGGATCGCCCATGGCGAGATGCCGCCGCTGTTCGTGGTCGGGCCGCAAGGCGACACCTCCGAACTCGTGAACTATCGCGTGCGCGGCACCTATATAATCGTGGACCGGCTCTTCGCAGCCGCCGAGCTGCGCTTCGGCGCCGACAAGGACCAGAAGCGCGTGCGCATCTCCCGCACCGACGGGAGGCCGGTCCTATGAGCGGCATCGAACCCGGGAAGGAGACAGGGCCGGAGCTGAGCGGTGATGACGGCGCTCGGCCACTGACGGGGGAGACTGTGTCGGCCATGCGGCTGCGGCCGGAACCGCCGCGGGTGACCCGCCTGTCCCGAAAGGTATTAGCCGGGCTGGGGCTCGTTGCCGGCCTTGGGATCGGCGGGGCGCTGATCTACGCCCTGCAAGCGCGAAAGGACCACGGACACGGCCAGGAACTCTACGCCACCGACGTCAATGCGACGCCGGACGGGCTCGCCGGCCTACCCAAGGATTACACCGGCATCCCCAAGCTCGGGCCTCCGCTGCCCGGCGACCTCGGCCGGCCGATCCTCAATGCGCAGACGGCAGTGCAGCCGACGGTGCCGACAATGGGAGGCATGCCAAATCCCGCCTTGAGCCCCGAGGAGCAACGCCAGCAGCGGGAAAGCGAAGACGCCCGGACCGGACGGCTGTTCGCTCAGACCAATACCCGGTCGGCAAGCCCGGCGGTGACCCAGCAGGCGGGAGTCACTTCAGCGTCAGCGGCGCCGGCCGCCGATCTCACCAGCCTCGGCCTTGCGCCGCAGGCGGCGACGCCGACGGCCCAGGAGCGCCAGCTTGCCTTCCTGAGCCAGGCCGTGGACCGGCGCACCGTGTCGCCCGACCGCGTGGCGGCTCCTGCCTCCGCCAACATCCTGCAGGCCGGCGCCGTCATCCCCGCGGCGCTGATCACCGGCATCCGCTCGGACCTGCCGGGCCAGATCACCGCCCAGGTGACCGAGAATGTCCACGATAGCCCGACCGGGCGGATCCTCCTGATCCCCCAGGGCACCCGCATCATTGGCCAGTATGACAATTGCGTCGGCTTCGGGCAGCGCCGGGTGCTCCTCGTCTGGAACCGCCTGATCTTCCCCAATGGCCGGTCCATCGTGCTGGAGCGCCAGACCGGAGCCGACGCGGAAGGCTACGCTGGCCTTGAGGATGGCATCGACTACCATTGGGGCGAGCTGTTCAAGGCGGCGGTGCTCTCGACCATCCCCAGCGTCGGGGCGAGCGCAGGAACGTCCGGCAGCGATAGCGACCTCGTGAGTGCTTTGCGGGAAGGCGCATCCGACAGCATCAGCCAGACCGGCCGGCAGCTCGTCCAGCGCCAGCTCAACATTGCGCCGACCCTCACGATCCGGCCGGGATTCCCGGTGCGGATCATCGTCACGCGCGACCTCGTTCTTGAATCCTATGGAGGTTGAAATGCCGAAGCTGAAGCTCAGCGAGATCCTCGACGAGAAGCCGGTGAAGGTGACCGTGGAACTGCCAGCGAAGCTGCACCGCGATCTTGTCGCCTATGCGCAGGTGCTGGGTGGCGAGACGGGGAATCCGATCACCGATCCCGTCAGGCTGATCGCGCCCATGCTGGAGCGCTTCATCGCGACAGATCGCGTTTTCGCGAAGGCTCGGCAAGCACCCCATCCAGATCCTGCACGGGGGATGACGTCTGGGGTGCTGAAGAGCGAGCCATCGATCGAGCAAGGCTGAGCAATGTCCGAAACGCGGGATTGTCGTTTTTCGGCGACCATGCAGCATAGAACTGGAGCACCTCGCCGCGCAGAGAACGATAGATAACGCCGGGGACCTTGACCAAATTTTCGGATTCTATGACCAACGTTATTCCGCGGCCGGACGCGACGAGATTGAGAAGCTTATATCGCCCAACCCGCTGAGCCTCGACACGGGGCTCGCATTCGACTTCCCGGATTTTGCGAATGACATAGTCTTGGATTCTCATCCCAGCCGCAGTGTCTCGGATAAGAATTTTTTCAGAACTGAGATCTCGCCATGTCAACGCGTCCTCGGTGGAAAGCGGATGGCCTTCGGGCAATGCCACAAGAACCTGTTCCGACCAAAGATAAGTTGTATCGCATTCCGGCCAATCGCCCAATCCGATGACAAAAGCAATATCAAGCTGAAATTTCCGAATGGAGTTGATGTGATCGTGTGCTTCGCCGTCGACGAAATCGATATGAACAGATCCATATTTTGCGTCATATTCTCGAAATAAGTCCGACAAAAAACCCGATGAAAGTGAAGAAAATAGTCCCACTTTGACGTATCCGTCCTCGGCACGACCAATGGCGGCCACCTCCGCCGCCGCGTCGCGAATGTGGTCCAACGCATGGCGGACCCGATGCAGGAAGCGTTGTCCGGCTATGGTCAGGTTGATCCCCCCGGGGTGTCGCAAGAACAGGGAGGCCCCGACCTGATCCTCGATGTCCCGGATCCGCCGACTAACGGAGGACTCCTGCACACCGAGTGCCGCTGCTGCCTTCCGAAAGCTTCCATATTCGGAAGCAGCGATTAAATACCTGAGGTAGCGGATTTCAATTTCCGTACTGTTATTCGACATTGGAAACGTTCTCCATTTCAATAACGGCATATAATTCAGTATGAATTACATGATATCACAAATATTACGCATCAAATGTTTGTATTTTATGTGCAAGTATGCGAAATATTAAAATTATATCGTCGGATTATAACGTACATTAATGCATAACTTTTACATAATACATCATATTTTTGAGATATTTTACCATCAGTAACTTGGACATTAGAGATTAGATCGAGAGAGGGCGCGGCCATTTCATAAAATAGATGATTTAGACCAAACCATGCTAATGAAAGTCTCCTTCTAAGTAAGCTCGTTGTCTGTTCGCGCCCAATGACCTTCTTCCGCTATTCCAAGCGACGGAATTGTCACCATTAAGCTGGATTCACATCGCCCGCCTCAAATTTCATGCCACACTTATGAAATGTTAGATAGAAATTGATAGTATAATTTTTGATAATATAAACGACATAGGAATGACAATTTAGGAACCGTGATTTGTGCCATCTGCTGCGCCAAGTCGAATTTGTTATCACTAAAATTAGCTATATATTTCAACAAATCAGATAAATTTATGTTATTTATGAAGAATTATACATATCAAAAATCCTTTCTTATTATAGGAATATTTCCATCTAATTTACGAATTGTCATCTGAAGGCGAGATGTAACTGTGCGGAAAAACATTCCACTTTGTTGACATTTTTTAAAATTATCGTCTGTCTTAATTTTAAGCGCTTCTCCCGCTGCTTGTCCAATGGAGCTCATTTCAAGCCATGCCTTGTCAACATCGATGCCGACTGATCTAGCAGCAGCATCCGCCGCACGCAGAACCTGCTGCGCCTCGGATAAAGTAACTGTCGGCTTGAAATTAGGTTCAGATTGATCATTATATGCTTCTAAACATCCCCTAATCGCGAAATACATACCATACATAAACTTCAAATGACTAACGGCTTGCCCTCTCAAATCGGAAATAGTAGAATTAGTTGACTGTTCAACCTCTGAAAAGGCAGAGTCTGTAAAAGACACACAAATTATAATCCAAGCAAATATTGCAATTGACGTTTTCTTCATGTCATATTCCCGCACCGAGCTGTTTTTGATAGGTTGCGATTCTACATTCACTATCACGTCATGCCTGCCCATCGCGGTAGCCAAGCAAACGTAGTGCATTGAACACTACCACCAGCGTGGACCCCTCGTGCGCCGCCACGGCCGGGCCGATGCCGAGGCCAAATATCGTCGCCGGAACCAGCAACGCCACCACACCCAAGCTTATGAACACGTTCTGAAGGATGATGAAGCGCGTGCGGCGGCTTAGTCCGACCGCGAACGGCAAATGTCGCAGGTCATCCGCCATGAGTGCGACGTCTGCGGTCTCTAGCGCCACATCGGAACCCGCGGCTCCCATAGCGATGCCGACCGTGGCGTTCGCCATGGCCGGCGCATCATTGACCCCATCGCCGACCATCGCAACCTTGGCTTCCTTCCTCAGCTTTTGAATCGCCGCAACTTTGTCCTCGGGGAGCAGGTCGCCCCAAGCTTCGTCTAGTCCTAAATCTTTGGCGATGGCGTCGGCCACCTTCTGGTGATCGCCCGAGATCATGAGCATCCGAGTGATGCCAAGATCGCGCAGCCGCTTGAGCGCGTCGCGAGCGGCAGCCCGCGGAGTGTCCATAAGGCCGATGGCTCCGAGATCTCGCTCACCAATCCGCACAGCCATCGTAGTGCGCCCGGCGTCCCGCAGCTTCGCGATCGACGCCTTCACAGCTGGATTCAGCTGGGTAATGCCGTCTTGCCCAAACATCTCGGCCTTCCCGAGCCAGACCGGCTGCCCGGCAAATGTAGCGACCACGCCTCGCCCGGTGAGGCTTTTGAGTTCAGTCGCCTCCTCTATTTCTCGTCCTCCCAGCCGGGCTCGCCCGTCGCGAACGATTGCGGCGGCTAGCGGGTGATCGCTGAGCGCCTCTACCGCAACCGCTACTGAGAGGAGCTCATGTTCCGGAACCCCGTCGGCCGGCAAGACGTCGGTGATACGCGGTTTGCCCTCCGTCAGCGTTCCCGTCTTGTCGAATGCGATAGCGCTCAGCGAGCCCAGATTCTCCAGTGGCGCGCCGCCCTTCACCAGCACGCCGCCACGTGCCGCTCGCGCGACGCCTGACAACACCGCGCTCGGTGTAGCGATGGCTAAAGCGCACGGGCTTGCGGCGACCAGTACCGCCATGGCGCGATAGAAGCTTGAGCTGAATGGCTCGTCCACCACCACCCAGGCGAACAGAAGGAGGATCGCGAGCGCCAGTACCACGGGCACGAAGATACGTTCGAACGTCTCAGTGAACCGCTGGGTCGGTGATTTCTGCGTTTCCGCCTCGCTCACCATTTTCACGACCTTTGCCAGCGCCGTGTCGCTCGACAAGCGCGTCGCCTCCACCTCAATGGCGCCGGCACCGTTGATTGTTCCCGCAAAGACCCGCGAGGCAGAGCCAACCGTGTCGGGCCGCGCCCGTGCCTCAGCAACGTCGTCAACCGGGCGCTTGTCCACCGGGATACTCTCGCCGGTGACAGGAGCCTGATCGATGGCGGAGGAGCCCTTCACCAGGAAGCCGTCGGCAGGTAGACGCTCGTTAGGGCGGACCAGCACCACGTCGCCGATCACAAGTTCCTCCACGGGAACCTCCAAGGTGCCATCAGCGCGGCGCACCGTGGCCGTGCGTGGAGCGAGCTTGGCCAGGGCCTCGATCGCCTGCTTGGCGCGGCCCATGGCATAGTGTTCCAATGCGTGGCCTAGGCTGAACAGGAAGAGCAGCAGCGCGCCTTCCGCCCATGCGCCAAGCGAAGCCGCGCCCGCAGCCGCTACCAGCATCAGCGTATCGATCTCGAACCTGCGCAGGCGCAGATTGTCTATCGCTTCGCGGACCGTGTAGAAGCCGCCAAAGAAATATGCTCCAACGAAACACACGATAGGCAGCCAGCCGGGTGCGGCCGGTAATAGCTTCTCGATGGCAAAACCGACGACGAGCAGCGCGCCGCAGGCAAGAGAGAAGATTAGCTCAGTGTTCGGTCCGAGGATCCTGCCATGGGCATGATCGTGCTCCCCTTTTCCGTCCTTATGTTCTGACCTGGCATGCGTAAACATGACTGACCGATGATCATATCAAGCGTGAGAGGGCAGCCTATCCAGCCGTAGCGCGGCCGCATCCCTCGCGGCGATAGCCCCCATTTGAACGAGGGCGTTTCGGATTTCCTGCTCTGTTACCGCCTCGCGGTCGAATTCGACGCGTACGAGACCAGATGCACTGGCTTCGGCCTCCAATACCCCGGAAAGCTTACGCAGTTTCTCGGCAACGGTGCGCGCACGCCGTTCATGGGTGATCCCTTCCACCTGCCAAATCGCGTGACCGAACCGCTCGGTAATCTGCGCGCCAACGCTTTGGGCAAGTTCCCGGATGCGAGGTAAGCCGATTACCGTCGGGTCATAGTGGAGGCAGAGCTGCGCCGACTCGCCGCCAGCGACGTGCACATACTCAATGCCCGCGCGCTCCTGAAGCTCCGAAACGAGCCGACTCACACAGGAGTCTACAGCGTCGGGCACGTTTGGCAGAAGGATTGGAATGTCCAGTCGAAGCTTCTCGATCATCTTTGTAAGCTCCCCAGATTCACCAGCATCGCCCAACCCGACATCTGACAATAAAGACACCTTAGGGTTTTAATTCTGACTTGGATCTATCGCCGCCCTTCTTGGCTGCAGCAATGATTGCAACGAATTCATCGTGTCTTCCATCATGGTCGCGGACGTATTCGGCAATCTCGACTGCCGCGGACTGTTCGCACCACTCTACGATACGTGCTTGCTCACGATCTCGGTCGAATTCATAAAGTTGCCGAATTGCCTGCAGCGCACCCGCTCGCGCCATGTCAGCTGAACGGCGGACTACAAAGATCGATTGGTCAGCGGGCAACTCACCAACCACCTCTTGGCGTATATGATAGGTCAATCGAGATATATCACCATATTTTCCTGACGACCTCTCGGTTACATCTGGTATAAACTGAGAGCAATATATTGTAATATTCTGTATAAAAAAAGATCTAGTCAATATTGTTTCCAATATTTCGTTTCCATTAGCGAATCTGATATCGATGCATAACATATAAATACATGCGACAAATGCACATATAGATAATTTTTCTTTCACTATTTGTATCATTGCGTTAGTCCCAAGCTCGCATGCATTGATCATATTGAATTTTGCAATGAGTAAGCTCGTGCGGCCTGAAAGACCTATTTTTGTCGTAACATGAAGATTTATTCTTTGCACAAAACAATTTATGCTCTCCGACATTTGAATGTTCACAGCCTATTGCCGACGTTTGTGAAGTTTGCGCAGGCAGATAAAATGGGGTGAATTGCGTGCCCGCGGCGAAAGCCGCTCCGATGCAAATGCTATTTAACGCGATGCAAATGCACGCTGTAAAAATCGCCTTATTCATGATTTTACCTCCAAAAATTGGAATTTAGATGGATGAAGAGGGGCGAATATTCGTCCCTCTTCCTTCTTAATGACTCGGCTTAGCGCACCGCGCGATCGTTAAGCCACGGCGAGGGCGAGGGAATGAAGGTCCCTGGGGTAGGCGCCTGAGGGCGGCTCATCTGCACCTTAGGCGAGCCGCTCGTTGTCCCAGAAAGACGGCCGCCGGGATAACTTTCCTGCTGCACGTCAAGGAATTCATGTCGCTCTTGCTCCTCCACGCCGAGCGTCGACGGATACGGCTCTGCGAAAGCCGTAAGCGGAGGGAGGATGAAACTAAGAGCAACGACATAAATCTTCATGATTTAACCTCGAATGTCGAATTAAACTTGATTTATTTCATTTGTTTTCAACATTCGCGTAGCGAGGAGGGGGGATTTCTACGCCTAGGCCGACACCACTACGGGTCTCGTTCGCCCATTGCCCGCACACTCTCCACCCTGGGGGCCCCGACGACGCACCTTCATCGAAGGGGGAGACGTGCGGGCAAGCGTGGCACTCGCACCGCACCGCAGCGCAGGCCGGATTGCGGGTGTCTTCGTCACTCTGATGGTGGTTTTCATCCGTTAATGCGCTCGCTTCTAATGACATCGCGCTCGCGTTCCAGGAATACCCCGGAATACACAAGACTACGATCAGCATGAGACTTAGCAAAATGCTTCGGAGAAAGCCTCTCACACCGCCTCTCCCTCTTGATCGAAACGACCGAATATTGAATTCACCGGCTGGATTCCATAGTGCGTTGCTCGGACGGAACATCGCGCGTCTGGCCGGAACGGATAGATGTGCTGCGACCATGGGGCAACGGGTGAGTAACCCCGAGTTGGACGTCTCGAAAATCGTGCCTCTGCTTCTCACGATATGTCTTCGGTCGCGGATCGAGTGCCAGTGCCGGCGACGCGATGCCGAACACGAGCACGCACAAGGTGCCGCGGGCAACGTAGTTCCACACAGTACTTTTCATGACACACTTCCTTATGGGGTGGTGAACTTGGCCTGACCGGACTTGCCGGCCGGGGTTTTAATGAGCAGCGTGACCGCCGTGCCCTTGACGATGGTTGAGGGCGCCTTGCCGGCCAGGGTCTGACCGCCTGCGGTAAGCTGGATAGTCTTGCGATCGGCGCCGGAGGCCAGCATGGCAGAACCGGTAAAGCCGGCGGTATCGACCGGCTTGCCTGCCTCATCGACTACGTGGAAGGTCAAGGTCTCGCCCGAGACGACAAGTTCGGCATGGACGCCGGCGACGTCTTCCAAGGGGCCGCCATTGGGACCCTTCTGCGCACCATGGGCATGCTGGGCGAGGGCGGGCCCAGCGGCAAGCAGGCTGAAAGCGACGATCAGGCTCTTAAGCACGGGTCTTTCTCCGATTTTGGGGCTAGGGGGATGGGGCTTCGGCCTGCGCCTCGGGGGAGGCCGCTGGCCTGGTCTCGCGCCGGAACAGCACGTAGAGCGCTGGCAGCACGAGCAAGGTGAGGATGGTGGAGGAGATGATGCCGCCGATGACCACGGTGGCGAGCGGCCGCTGCACCTCCGCGCCCGGGCCGGTGGCGATGGCCATTGGCACGAAGCCGAGCGAAGCGACCAGCGCCGTCATCAGCACCGGGCGCAGGCGTGTCAGGGCGCCGTCGCGCACCGCCGTCACCACGTCCCGCCCTTCCGCCCGCAGGCGCTGGATGAAGGCGATAATGACGAGGCCGTTCAGCACCGCCACGCCCGAGAGCGCGATGAAGCCGATGCCGGCGCTGATGGAGAGCGGCAGGTCGCGCAAGATTAGCGCCGCGATGCCCCCCGTGAGCGCCAGCGGCACGCCGGAGAACACCAGCAGCGCATCCGCTACCGAGCCGAAGCTCATGAACAGCAGCAGGAAGATGAGCAACAGCGCGATGGGCACCACGATGGCAAGGCGCTGTGTGGCCGAAACCAGCTGTTCGAACTGGCCGCCCCAGCCGATCCAGTAGCCTTCGGGCAGCTTCACCTTATCTGCCACCTGGCGCTGGGCGTCGGTGACGAAGGAGCCGAGGTCGCGGTCGCGCACGTTGGCGCTCACCACGATGCGCCTTTTGCCGTTCTCCCGGCTGATCTGGTTCGGGCCAGGGGAGACCGTGAGGTTGGCGATGGCGGACAGCGGCACGTAGCGGATCTGCCCGCCAGATCCGGGGACCCAAGCGGCCTGGACTGGCTTGGCCTCATCGCTCGCCGCAGGGGGAAGCGGCACCGGCAGCGCGCGCAGGGCCTCGATGTCGGTGCGCAATTCCTCCGGCAGGCGCACCACGATGTCGAAGCGGCGATCGCCCTCGAACAGGGCGCCGGCCTCGCGGCCGCCCACCGCGATCTCCACCAGTTCCTGCACGTCGGCGACGCTTACCCCGTAACGGGCCATGGCCGCTCTATTGAGGGCGACCGTCAGCATGGGCAGGCCGGAGACCTGCTCGGTCTTCACGTCGGCGGCGCCCGGCACCGCCTGGAGCACGCTCTGCACCTGCCCGGCCACCTGCAGCAGCATGTCGAGGTCGTCGCCGAAGATCTTGACGCCCACATCGCTGCGGATGCCGGAGATCAGCTCGTTGAAGCGCAGCTGGATCGGCTGGGAGAGTTCGTAATTACTCCCCGCCACGCCCTCCGCCGCCTTCTCGATGTCGGTCATCACCGCGCTCTTGGACTTGCCGGGGTCCGGCCATTCGGCGCGTGGCTTCAGCATCACGTACCCGTCGGAGATGGAGGGGGGCATTGGGTCGGTGGCAACTTCCGCCGTACCGGTGCGGGCGAACACCTCCTTCACTTCCGGCACCTTCAGCAGGCTCTTCTCCAGCGCCTGCTGCATCTCCAGCGACTGGGTAAGGCTGGTGCCCGGCACCCTGAGCGCCTGGATCGCCGCATCGCCCTCGTCGAGGCTCGGAATGAACTCGCCGCCCATGCGGGAGGCGGCAAGGCCACTCGCAACCACGAGGCCGGCCGCGGCCACCGCCACCACGGCGCGGTAGTTGATGGCGGCATCGAGCAACGGCGTATAGAAGCGCCGCGCCCCGCGCATGATGACGTTCTCGTGCTCGGAGACCTTGCCCGTTACCAGCAGCGCGATGGCCGCCGGGATGAAGGTCATGGAGAACAGAGCCGCGCCGGCCAGCGCCATCAGGACGGTGATGGCCATGGGCGTGAACATCTTGCCCTCCACCCCCGTTAGGGTGAGCACCGGCAGGTAGACCACGGCAATGATCATGGTGCCGAACAGGCTCGGCCGGATCACCTCCTTGGAGCCGGCGAGGATGGTCTCGAACCGCTCGGCGCGGGTCAGGAGCCGGCCGCGCCGATGCTGCTCTTCCGCCAGCAGGCGTAGGCAGTTCTCGACGATGATGACCGCCCCGTCGATGATGATTCCGAAGTCGATGGCACCAAGGCTCATGAGGTTGGCGCTGACACGGTTCTCCACCATGCCGGTGATGGTGAAGAGCATGGCGAGCGGAATGACGAAGGCCGTCACCAGCGCCGCGCGGAAATTGCCGAGCAGCACGAACAGCACCACCACCACCAGCAGCGCGCCTTCCAGAAGGTTCTTCTCCACCGTGGCGATGGTGGCTTCCACCAGGTGTGAGCGGTCGTAGACGGCACGGGCGATGACGCCTTCCGGCAGCGAGCGGGAAATCTCCTCCAATCGCGCGGCGACACGCTGGGCCACGGTGCGACTGTTCTCGCCGATGAGGAGCATGGTGGTGCCCAGCACCACCTCTTCTCCGTTCAGGGTCGCCGCGCCGGTGCGCAGCTCACGCCCCTCGCGCACCTCGGCAATATCGCCTATCCGCAGCGGCGTGCCGCCCCGGCTGCCGATGACGATCTCGCGGATCTCGGCGGCGTCCGCCACCTGGCCCGGCGTGCGCACCAGATACTGCTCGCCGTTGCGCTCGATATAGCCGGCGCCCACGTTGGCGTTGTTGGCGGCCAGCGCCGTCATCACCTCGCGGAACGAAATGCGATTGGCCATCAACCGCGCCGGATCGGGCAGCACATGGAACTGCCGCTCGAAACCTCCGATGGTGTTCACCTCCACCACCCCCGGCACGGTGCGCAACTGCGGCTTGATGATCCAGTCCTGGATGGTGCGTAGGTCGGTGGGGCTGAAGGGCTGGCCGTCAGGCTTCTTCGCCCCGTCCCTGGCCTCCACCGTGTACATGTAGATCTCGCCAAGGCCCGTGGACACCGGCCCCATGGCGGTCTCCACCCCCAGCGGAAGCTGGTCCTTCGCCTGCTGGATGCGCTCGTTCACCAACTGGCGGGCGAAGTAGATGTCGGTGCCATCGCGGAACACGACCGTCACCTGGCTGAGGCCATAGCGGGACAGCGAGCGGGTGTATTGCAGGCCGGGCAGGCCGCCCATGGAGGTCTCGATGGGAAAGGTGATGCGCTGCTCGGTCTCCAGCGGCGAGAAGCCGGGCGCCGAGGTGTTGATCTGCACCTGCACGTTGGTGATGTCGGGCACCGCGTCGATGGGGAGGCGCGTGAAGTTCCAGGCCCCGAAGGCGCCGATGGCGAGGCAGAACATGACCACCAGCCAACGCTGGCGGATGGAGAAGGCGAGGATGGCGTCGATCATCGCGCCCCCTCCTGAGCCTGAGCTTTGCCTGCCTCACGGATGCGGGCGAAGCGCTCCACCGGCGTAACGAAAACCACTCCGTCACCGCGGTGTCCGGTCCACCCAGCGCGCGTGAGGGTCGAGATCACTGCCTCCACGACGCCGGCACGGCAGACGATCTGCAACTGGAGATGGCGCTGGTAGGTGAGGTCGTATTCGCTCGCCACATAGGTGCCGCCGGCACCGCGGCCGCGACCTTGGCCGCGCGCTTCGGTGAAGGTAAATCCCGGGAATTCAGGTAGCTCGTGCAGGGCTCGCACCACGCGCCCTTCAAGATGAGGATGAATGAAGGCAGTGACGAGCCGCAGGCCGTCGTCCATCGCGCCGGGGGACGCCTCAGTGCTCATGGCTAGCGCTCCCTTTGGCGAGTTCCGCCTTCACCACGAAGCTGTTTCGCGCGGCGTAGACATCACCGGGCATGAGCCCGAACAGCACCTCGGCCCATTCCGCATCGCGATCACCGATCTCCACATCGCGGGGGGCGAACGCGTCACCGTCGCGCACGAACACGACGGTGCGGTTGTCGATGGTCTGAAGCGCGCTGGTTCGGACCGCGAGATCCACCGGCTTCTCAGTCAGGGTGATGGTGCCCACGGCGAACAGGCCGGGCCGCAGCCGCATGCCGTCGTTGGGAATGACCGCCCGCGCCAGCGCGGTCTGGGTGTCGGCTGATCCGATGGGCGAGACATAAGCCACTCGGCCGTCGATGACCTGCCCACCGTCCTCCGGATCGATGGCGACCTTATCGCCGGCACGCACCCGTGGAAAATCGCGGCGATAGACGGAGAGATCCACCCATAGAGTCGAAAGGTCGGCCACCACGAAAGCCGGCTTCTGTTCGGAGGCGTATTCGCCAAGCCCGACTTGCCGGTCCACCACCGTGCCGGAGATCGGCGCCTTCATGTCGTAGGTGGTGAGGCTCTGGTTGCTTTCGACGACCGCGAGAACGTCGCCCTTGGCCACCTTGTCGCCGATCCGCTTGCGGATCTCCCGGACGATGCCGGGAAAGCGCGGGGTTACCTGGACCACGTTTTCCTGATTGGGCTGGACCAAGCCATTTAGGCGTAGCTTCTGGCGAAGCGTCCCGGGGCTGGCCGTCTCCAGGCCGATGCCGGCAGCAGCAAGCCTGGTGTCGTCCAGTTCCACCCCGCCCTCGGCATGTCCGCCTCCCTCTTCTCCATGCCCACCCTCCGCACCATGTCCGCGCTCAGCGGCTAGGCTGCCCGAAACGGGAGCGTTGCGGTCCTGGAATGCGTACAGCGCCCCCGCGCCGGCCAGCAGGCCGATGAGGAGCATCGCCACGTCGCGTCGCGCCGTGCGGCTCATTTGGCTTTTCCTTTGTTGAGATTCACCGGCCGACCCGTCAGCCCTTCGAGGGTGGCGAGTGCGGTGTGGAACGAAACCAGCGCATCGAGCTCGCGCAGGGCGGCGTCGGTGAGGGTGGACTGGGCGTCAAGCAGTTCCAGGAGCGTGTAGCGGCCTTCGGAATAGCCGGTCTCTACCCCCTCGAAGGCAGTCCGCGCGCCTGGAATGGTGCTGCCGCGCAATAGCGCTATTTCGTCGAAGGCCGCCCTCATCCCGTCATGGGCCCGGCCAAGCTGGGAGATGAGGGCATTGCGGGCGATGGCTTCCTCCGCTTCGGCCCGCAGCATCTGTTCGTTCGCCTCGGCGATGCCGCCGTCATTGCGGTCGAACAGGGGGATCGGCATGGACAATGAGAAGCGCATGCCGCTGTCAGCGGTCTCGTTGTAATGCCGGTAGCCGACCCCCAGGGTCACGTCCGGCACCGACTTGGCCTGTGCCGAGCGCAGGTCCGCCTGCCGCTGGGCGCGCAGGGCGGTGAAGCGGGTGAGCTGCGGATTGCCCAGCGCCTGCTTGACAAGCCCCGGCAGTGGCGGGGGGGCGCTGACCTTCAGCAGGTTGCCGGTCGCCCGCCCGAACCTTGCCTCCTGAAGGCCCATGACCAGCGCGAGTTCCCGCCGCGCGGTGCCGAGCGCAGCGCGGGCTCGGTCCAGCTCCACCCGGGCGAAATCGGCGGCGGCACGGGCGCGGGAAATCTCGGCCGGGGAGGAAGCGCCGGCCTGGACGCGGTTCTGCAGCAAGGGAGCGAGCCGCTGGATCGCCGCCACCTGCGTCTCAAGAATCTGGGCGCGCTGCTGCGCCCCGAGCACGGCGGCGAAGGCGGCGGCGGTATCCGCCAGCACCTGCAGGCGGATCGCCTCCCGCTCCCAGCGCGCCACGCCGACCCCGGCGCCGGCGGCCGCCAGCCGCGCCTCGCGCTTGCCGCCCAGCTCTACCAGTTGGCTGATCTGGATCGTCTGCTCGGCAAGGTCCAGCCCCTGGTAGGAGCCCGAGCCCGCCGCATTGTCCACCTCTAGGGAGAGGTTGGGGTTGGGCAGGGCCCCGGCCTGGGTATTGCGGCCGGCTGCGATGCCGATGTCGCGTTCCGCCGCCGTGAGGCGCGGATTGGCGGCAAGGGCGCTGGCGAGGGCGCTTGTGAGGGTCAGCGGACGGGCGGTTTCGGCGCGCGTCTGCGACGCGTGAAGCAGCGCGAGCGCTGCCCCAAGCGCAAGCGCGAGGGCACGAGGCGACATGATCTGATCCAAAGTCTGATGGCGGATCGCCGACGCGGGGCGTCAGCGCGCGAGCAGAAGTCGGATCAGGCGCGCGGGGGGCGGATGTCTGCGGGAACGGAGCGGCCGGCGCTCAGGCGCGTGGGCGCTACCTCCGACGTGGATGGCAGACGCAGGGCCTCGCTTGCTGCCGGAGTATATGGCACCACCATGGAGCAGCCATGGCAGTCATGGTCCGAGGCAGGCTGGGGCTGGGCCGGGTCATGCGCGGCGCCGAACACCTTGGCATCCGTAGCGGCGAGGGAGGGGTCCGCAACGGATGCCTCGACGGGCGACAGGTCGGTGCTCGACACACCGACGCCCGTCAGCGTAACTGAGGTCCCAGCCAACTCTCCCAGAGCGCCGTCCACATCAAAGATGTGATGCGCTGCCAGTGCGCTTGCGAACGGCCCGGCCACAAGGCATGCCACCACGACGACCGACACGGCGCGGCGGAACGCCGGACCGGTGATCGACATGAGGACTTTTGCCAAGACGCGAAGCATGGACCATGAGAGACCCCAAGAGCCGCGATGTGTCAAGTCTTTCGGAAGCGCTGCGTCAGCGTACCCGAAAAGCTTGGGAGATCGCTTGAATTTCGGCCGATCCCAAGGTTTTCGCCCTGGCCGTTATGAAATTGACATTGTCCGTGATCGGAAAGCGTCTCGATCACCCTGCACTGTGCCACGTGGCCGTGGGCGCAGCCGTCGACCATGCGTTGAAGCTCCGCCTCCAGCGCCCTTAGCGCGGCGATGCGGCTGCGCACCTCGATCAGCCGCGCGCTGGCGATCTCGTCCGCCGCCGCGCACGACTGCTCGGGCCGGTCCTGCAGCGTCAGCAGGGTGCGGATAGCCTCGATGTCAAAGCCCAGCTCGCACGCATGGCGGATGAAGGCCAGCCGCTGCAGGTGGGTGGCGCTGTAGAGGCGGCGGTTGCCCTCGGTGCGCGGCAGCGCCGGCATCAGGCCGATCTCCTCATAGAAGCGGATGGTGGGCACCTTCACCCCGCTTAAGCGCGCCGCCGCGCCGATGGGCAGGAGGTCGGGAAAATTTTCGGACGACGGGCCGGACATTGGGGCTTGCTCCTCTAGTGACTAGAGCATCTAGGATCCGCAGCGTGACGCAAAGAAAGGCCGCATCATGACCGCTCCTCTCGTTCAAAGCCGGTTCCGGGTGACCGGGATGGACTGCGCCTCCTGCGCCGCGAAGATCGAGGGCACCACGCTGCGCATCGCCGGCGTGGCGGAAGCCGAGGTCTCGGTGGCGGCCGGCACGCTGGTGATCCGCCACGCCCCGGACGCCGACCTTGCGCCCCTCGCCGGGCGCCTTTCCCCCATGGGCTACGCCCTCGCTCCGCTCGCGGCCGGCGGCGGGCAGCGCAAGGCACACGACCATGGAGAGAGCTGCGCGGGGCACGATCATTCCGACCACGACCATGCGGGCCACGACCACACCGGCCACGATCACGCAAAGCACGACCACGCCGAAACCGGCGGCCACGACCATGGTGCTGTCCCCGCCGCCGAAGGCAGATGGTGGTCCACCGGCAAGGCGCGCCTCACCCTCCTGAGCGGCCTCGCTTTGGTTGCGGCCTCCGGCATCGGGACCTTCGTCCCGGCGGTGCAATCGTGGCTGTTCCTCGCCGCCATGCTGGTGGGCCCCGTGCCCATCGCCCGGCGCGCCATCGCGGCCGCCGCGAACGGCATGCCCTTCACCATCGAGATGCTGATGACCATCGCAGCGGCGGGCGCCGTGGTCATCGGCGCGGCCGAGGAGGCGGCGGCGGTGGTGTTCCTGTTCCTGGTGGGCGAATTGCTGGAAGGCGTCGCCGCCGGCCGGGCGCGCGCCAGCATCCGCGCGCTCACCGCGCTGGTGCCAAAGACCGCATTGGTGGAGCGCGACGGCGCCACGGTCGAGGTGCCCGCCGCCAGCCTCGTCGTGGGCGAGGTGATCCTGGTGCGGCCCGGCGACCGGATTTCCGCTGACGGCCTCATCGTCGCCGGCGAGAGCGGCATCGACGAGAGCCCGGTGACCGGCGAGAGCGTGCCGGTGCGCAAGGGGCCCGACGCCACCGTCTTCGCCGGCACCGTGAACGGGGAGGCGGCGCTGCGCGTGCGCGTCACCGCCACCGCCGAGGACAACACCATCGCCCGGGTGGTGAAGCTGGTGGAGGAGGCGCAGGAAAAGCGCGCGCCCACCGAGCGGCTCATCGATCGCTTCTCGCGCTACTACACCCCCGGCGTGGTGGTGGTGGCGGCGCTGGTGGCGGTCATCCCGCCGCTGCTGTTCGGCGGGGCGTGGGATGCCTGGATCTACAAGGGCCTTGCCATCCTCCTCATCGGCTGCCCCTGCGCGCTGGTGATCTCGACCCCGGCCGCCATCGCAGCCGGCCTCTCCGCCGGGGCGCGGCGCGGGCTGCTGCTGAAGGGCGGCGCCGTGCTGGAGACGGCGGGCAAGGTCACCACCGTCTGCTTCGACAAGACCGGCACCCTCACCGCAGGAAAGCCGCAAGTGACGGACGTGATCGCCTTCGCCCTGCCGGACGCCGAGGTGCTGCGCCTCGCGGCAGCGCTGGAGACCGGTTCGAGCCACCCCCTCGCCAAGGCCATCCTTGATCGCGCGGCAGCGGACGCCATCGCCATTCCCGTGGCGGAAGCCGCGCAGGCGCTGGGCGGCAAGGGCGTGTCGGCGCAGGTGGAAGGACGCGAGGTGTTCCTCGGCTCGCCCCAGGCCGCCGCCGCGCGCGCGGCCCTGTCGCAAGAGCAGGCCGACCGGATCGCGGCATTGAACGACGCCGGCAAGACCGTGTCCCTGCTGGTGGCCGACGGCGCCATCGCCGGGGCCATCGCCATGCGCGACGAGCCCCGCCCCGACGCCCCCGAGGGCCTTGCCGCGCTGAAGCGGGAGGGCATCCGCACGCTGATGCTGACCGGCGACAACCGGCGCACGGCGGAGGCTATCGGCCGGCAGCTGGGCATCGAGGTGCGTGCCGAGCTGCTGCCGCAGGACAAGCTGCGCATCGTCGGCGAGCTGCAGCAAGAAGGCGCGGTGGTGGCCAAGGTGGGCGACGGCATCAACGACGCCCCGGCGCTGGCCGCCGCCGACATCGGCATCGCCATGGGCGGCGGCACCGACGTGGCGCTGGAAACGGCGGATGCCGCCGCCCTCCATGGCCGGGTGAAGGACGTTGCCTCCATGATCGCCCTGTCCCGGCGCACCATGGGCAACATTCACCAGAACATCGCCATCTCGCTGGGGCTGAAGGCCGTCTTCCTGGCGACGACGCTGCTGGGCACGACGACGATGTGGATGGCCATCCTGGCCGACACGCGCGCCACCGTGATCGTCACCCTCAACGCCTTGCGCCTGCTGCGCTTCGGCCGCCGGAACGACGCATGATGGTCCGGACAGGCAGCGATCCGATGATACGAAACATCGGATATAAGATTGATATATCCGACGTTTCGTATCATAATATATACATGGCTCCCAGAAGCGAATCCCAGCAGGATCGGGCGCTCTCCCTGCTTCGGCGGCAAAGCATGGTGCGCCTTTCCGAGCTCACCCGTGCCGGCATAACCGCTGCCACGGTTGCGCGCATGAAGGAGAAGGGCCTCGTCCTTCAGCTCAGCCGCGGCCTTTACCAATCGCCCGAAGCCTCCCTTGACGCCAATCACTCGCTTGCGGAAGCCAGCAAGCTCGTGCCCAAAGGCATCGTTTGCCTCGTCTCTGCGCTCGCCTTTCATGAGCTCACGGATACCATCCCGTCACGGGTGTGGATGGCGATCGGCCCCAAGGATCGCCGGCCGGGCGTCGCGCATCCCCCGATGCAGTTCGTG
>CALMSN010000276.1 GCA_937872325.1 uncultured Xanthobacter sp.
CGGAGGGCTTCAAGGCCAATGCCATTCTCGTCGTGGACGGCAAGGCCCAGCGCTTCCCGCTCGCGCCCGTCGGCGGGAACCACCTTGCCGGCACCGCCCCGGTGGCCGTGCCGAAGGGGGTGAAGGGCGCCATCCAGATCACCGCGCCGGACGGTTCCTCCGCCCAGGCGAAATACTGACACCTTTCCCACCCGCCCCGTCTGCCCGGCGCCAGCCCATGAGGCCGACCATGACCCGTTCCAGTTCCAGCCTGTCCCTGTCCCGCCGCGGCTTCCTCGCCGGTGGCGCAGCCGCGGGAGCGCTTGCCGTCTCCGGCCGATGGAGCCGGGCGCTCGCCACACCGGTGCTCACCGTGGAGAGCGTCTCCCTCGACGTGAATGGCAAGGCGGCCAAGGTCTTCGCCGTGAAGGGGCCGGGCGGCGAGGGCCTCTTCGCGAAGGAAGGGGACCGGCTGGCGGGAGCGGTGTTCAACGCCTCGCAGAGCCCGGCGGTGCTGCACTGGCACGGCCAGATCCTCGCCCCGCCGGATCAGGATCGCGCCCGCCCGAACGGAGGCGAGCTGGCCGTCGGCGGGACGGACCTCGTGGATTTCGTCCTCACCCCCGGCACCCACTGGATGCACGCCCATACGCTGAGCGAGCAGCAATTGCTCGCCGCCCCCCTCGTCACCCGCGAGGCGGATGCCGGGGACGTGCAGGACGTGGTGGTGATGCTGCACGACTTCTCCTTCCGCACCCCGGAGGAAATCCTCGCCGGGCTCGGCGGCGGCTCGGGCGCCCACGGCGGCCACGCCATGGGCCAGCCGATGCAGGGTGCGGGAACGCAGGGCATGCCGATGCCCGGAATGGCGATGCCGGGCATGAACCATGCGGGCCACGCCATGGGTGGAATGGCCCCCGCGGGCGGGGCGATGCCGGGCGGCGCGATGGGCGGCGCGGGCGCAATGGGGGCAATGGGTGGCGGCATGCCCATGACGCACGCCAACGATGTCGCCTACGACGCCTTCCTCGCCAACCGCCGCACGCTCGAAGATCCGGAGGTGGTGCGGGTGGAGAAGGGCGGCCGGGTACGCCTGCGCATCATCAACGGCGGCACTGCCACCGCCTTCTTCGTGACCGTGCTCGGCCTGAAACCCCGCTGCATCGCCGTCGACGGTACGGTCTGCGAGTCTGTGGAAGCGGAAGCCTTCCCCCTTGCCCAGGGCCAGCGCATCGATCTGCTGGTCGAGATCCCGGCCGGTGGCGGCGCCTTCCCAGTGCTGGCGCATGTGGAGGCCTCGCCCCGTCGCACCGGTCTCGTGCTGGCGGCGCCGGGCGCCTCCGTCGCCCGCGTCGCCGAGATGGCGAACGCGCCGCAGGGCCTCCTGGACCTCTCCTTCGAGAGCCGCCTCGCTGCGGCGAAGCCGCTGGCGGCCCGCGCGGCCGACAGGGTCTTTCCGGTCATGCTGGGGGAGGAGGCCGGCTATCGCTGGACCATCAATGGCCGTGTCGCCGGCGAGGCCGAGCCCTTCATCGTGAAGCAGGGAGAGCGGGTGGAGATGACCTTCATGAACCCCACCTCCATGAGCCATCCCATGCACCTGCACGGCCACCATTTCCAGGTGGTGGGCATCGGCGGACGGCGCTTCTCCGGCGCGCTGCGCGACACGGTGATGGTGCCGCCCCACATGCCGGTCACCATCGCCTTCGACGCCGGGCAGAAAGGGGAGTGGTTCCTCCACTGCCATCACCTCTATCATATGGCCGCCGGGATGATGGGCGTGGTGAAGGTGGCATGATGCTGAACGTGGACCGGAGCGGGCTGGAGGACGGCCCCGAAGCCGCCGGTCCGCGCCCCGCGATCCCGAGGACCGTCTGGGCCCTCGGTCTCGTCAGCATGTTCATGGACATCTCATCGGAGATGATCCATGCGCTGCTGCCCCTCTTCCTCACCGGCACCCTCGGGGCCAGCGTCGCGATGGTGGGGCTCATCGAAGGCATCGGGGAAGCCACTGCGCAGGTGGTGAAGGTCTTCTCCGGCTATCTGTCGGATCGCCTCGGTCGGCGCAAGCCTTTGATCCTGCTGGGCTACGGGCTCGGCGCCGCCTCCAAGCCCTTCTTCGCCCTCGCCGGGGCGCCGGCCATGGTGCTCGCGGCCCGCTTCGCCGACCGCGTCGGCAAGGGGATGCGCGGGGCGCCGCGCGACGCGCTCGTCGCCGACGTCCCCCCGCCTCAGATCCACGGCCGCGCCTATGGGCTGCGCCAGGCGCTCGACACCGTGGGGGCCTTCCTCGGCCCGCTGCTCGCCATCGTGCTCATGGCGCTGCTCGCGGACGACATGCGCGCCGTGTTCTGGCTCGCTTTGATGCCCGGCATGCTCGCGGTGCTGTGCGTGGTGCTGGGGGTCGAGGACAGGGCCGTCGGCGCGGCCGGAGCCGGGCGCGGACCGCCGGTGCGGCTCGCGGATCTGCGGGGCCTCGACCGCGCGTTCTGGGTGGTGACGGGCATCGGCGTCGTCTTCACCCTGGCGCACTTCAGCGAGGCCTTCCTCGTGCTGAAGGCCCACGACGAGGGGCTGCCCCTGGCGCTGGCTCCCCTCGTGCTGGTGGTCATGAACGTGGTCTATTCCCTCGGCGCCTATCCCGCGGGCATCTGGTCGGATCGCGCACCGCCGGCGCGGCTGCTGCTCGCCGGCCTGGGCGTGCTGGTGGCGGCCGACCTCGTCCTCGCTTTCGTGCCGGGCGTGTGGGGCGCCTTCCTCGGCATCGGCCTGTGGGGCGCCCACATGGCGCTCACCCAGGGCCTTCTCGCCAAGCTCGTGGCCCAGACCGCCCCGGCGGTGCTGCGCGGATCGGCCTTCGGCCTGTTCAATCTCGCCACCGGCCTCGCGACGCTGGCGGCGAGCCTTGCCGCCGGGCTGCTGTGGGACGCGAGCGGCGCCTGGGCGACGTTCGCGGTCGGCGCGGGGTTCGCGGTTCTCGCCGCGATGCTGGTGGTCGTCTGGGCTCCCGGCCGCACCTCCTGAGGCCGGGAGCCGGGATCGCAGAACGCGGCCCTATTGCCCGAGATATTTGACGAGCGCGGCGATCCCGAGCACGACCAGCACAAGGATCAGGAGGCTGAACAGCCACATCCCCCACATGCCGGAGCCCATCATTGCATCGTTCATCATCGGGTATCCTCCTCAATCGAGCGACGTGCGCCTGAGGCGCAGGGCATTGCCGATCACGCTGACCGAGGACAGCGCCATGGCCGCCGCGGCGATGATGGGCGAGAGCAGAAGCCCCAGCCACGGATAGAGCACGCCGGCCGCTACCGGCACGCCCGCTGCGTTGTAGATGAAGGCGAAGAACAGGTTCTGGCGGATGTTGCTCATGGTGGCGTGGCTGAGCTGGCGCGCCCGCACGATGCCCTGGAGGTCGCCCTTCAGCAGGGTGACGCCGGCGCTCTCGATGGCGACGTCCGTGCCCGTTCCCATGGCGACGCCCACATCCGCCGCGGCAAGCGCGGGGGCATCGTTCACGCCGTCGCCGGCCATGGCGACGATGCGGCCCTCCTTGCGCAGCCGCGTCACCACCTGGGCCTTGTTCTGCGGCAGCACTTCGGCCTCGACCTCGGTGATACCGAGCCGGCGGGCCACTGCCTCGGCCGTGGTCCGGTTGTCGCCGGTGAGCATGACCACGCGCACGCCGGCATCGCGCAGCGCCGCGACCGCCGCGGGCGTCGTCGCCTTGACCGGATCGGCGATGGCGATGAGGCCGCCGAGGTGTCCGTCGATAGCGACGAAGATCACCGTCGCGCCCTCTCCGCGCAGCGCCTCGGCCTGCGCGGAGAGGGGCGAGAGGTCCACGCCCTCTTCGCCCATGATGCGGTGGCTGCCGATGACGAGCTTGCGCCCCTCCACCGTGCCCACGACGCCCTTGCCCACCGGGCTGTCGAAGTCCTGCGCCTCGCCGAGCGGCAGGGCCCGCTCCGCGGCCGCGGCGACGATGGCGGCGGCGAGCGGATGCTCGCTCGGCCGCTCCAGGGTGGCGGCGAGCCGCAGCAATTCCGCCTCGTCGAGACCCGCCACCGCCTTGAGCGCGACCACCTTGGGCTTGCCCTCGGTGAGGGTGCCGGTCTTGTCCACCACCAGCGTGTCCACCTTCTCGAACCGCTCCAGCGCCTCGGCGTTCTTGATGAGCACGCCCATGGAGGCGCCGCGGCCCACCCCCACCATGATCGACATGGGCGTGGCGAGCCCGAGCGCGCACGGACAGGCGATGATGAGCACCGCCACCGCGGCGATCAGCCCGTGGGCGAAGCGCGGCTCGGGGCCGAAGACGCCCCAGGCCGCGAAGGCGAGGAGCGCGATGGCGATGACCACCGGCACGAACCAGCCCGACACCTCGTCGGCGAGGCGCTGGATGGGCGCACGCGAGCGCTGCGCCTCCGCCACCATGTGGACGATCTGCGCCAGCATGGTGTCGCGGCCGACCTTGCCGGCCTGCATGATGAAGCCGCCGCTCTGGTTGAGCGTGCCGCCGATGACCTTTGCGCCCACCTCCTTGGTGACCGGCATGGATTCGCCGGTGATCATGGATTCGTCCACCGAGGAGCGCCCCTCGACCAGATCGCCGTCCACCGGCACCTTCTCGCCGGGCCGCACCCGCAGGCGATCGCCCACGGCGACCGTTTCCAGGGCGACGTCCTCGTCGGCGCCATCGGCGCGCACGCGCCGCGCCGTCTTGGGGGCGAGGTCGAGCAAGGCGCGGATGGCGCCGCCGGTCTGCTCGCGGGCGCGCAGCTCCAGCACCTGGCCAAGCAGCACCAGGACCGTGATGACGGCGGCGGCCTCAAAATAGATCGCCACCGAGCCGTCGGCCGCGCGGAAGGTGTCCGGGAAGATCTGTGGCGCCACGGTGGCGACGACGCTGTAGAGCCATGCGACGCCGGTGCCCATGGCGATCAGGGTGAACATGTTGAGGTGCCGCGTGACAAGTGACTGCCACGCCCGCACGAAGAATGGCCAGCCGGCCCACAGCACCACCGGTGTCGCCAGCACCAGCTGGATCCAGTTCGAGGCCTGCGCGCCGAGCAGCATGTGCAGGTTGGTGAGGTGGCCGCCCATCTCCAGGGCGAGCACCGGCAGCGCAAGCGCAAGGCCGACCCAGAAGCGCCGGGTCATGTCGACGAGTTCGGGGCTCGGGCCGGCCTCGCCGACCGCCACCTCGGGCTCGAGCGCCATGCCGCAGATGGGGCAGTTGCCCGGGCCAACCTGCCGGATCTGCGGGTGCATGGGGCAGGTATAGATCACGCCCTGCGGCTGCTCCTTCGTCGCGGCCGGCGCCGCCCCGGCCGCATAGGCCGAGGGGTTGGCCTCGAATTTGTCGTGGCACTTCGCCGAGCAGAAGAAATAGGTCGTGCCGCCATGCTCCGAGCGGAACTTGGCGGTGGCCGGGTTCACCTCCATCCCGCAGACGGGATCCTTGACCGTTTGGCCGGGCGCCGCCCCCGCCTCTGGATGGGGATGCACGCCGTGGTCGTGATGGTGATGGCCTGCGTGGACGTTCTGCTCAGTCATGAGAATGATCTCCGGAGCCAAGGGACTTCCCGGACACAACGCCGATCCGGGGGAGAAAGGCGGGAACGCGGCCGGCGTAATCGTCCCATGCAGGACCGAATTCGGCGCGGGCGGCGGTCTCTTCCTGCCGTGCGAGCCGCACATAGACCCACACCAGGATTGGGAACATGGCGAGCGTCACCAGCGTCGGCCACTGCAGCAGGAAGCCGAACATGATGACGATGAAGGCGGCATACTGCGGGTGCCGGATCCTGGCGTATGGGCCTTCCGTCGCCAGGCGATGGTCACGCTGGGCCGCATAGAGCACATTCCAGCTTGCTGCGAGCAGCCAGAAGCCGCCGAAGATGAGGATGGTGCTGAGGACGTGGAACGGCCCGAAGTGCGGGTTCACGCGCCAGCCGAACATGGTCTCCAACAGATGACCGGCATCATGGGACCAGAAATCGACGCCTGGAAACTGCCGGCCGAGCCACCCCGATAACAGGTAGATCGTCAGCGGGAACCCATACATCTCGGTGAACAGAGCCACGATGAAGGCGGAGAATGCTCCGAGCGTGCGCCAGTCCCGCGGTGTCCTGAGCCGGGTGAAGCTCGCGGCGAACAGGATGAAGACCACCGAGTTGATGATCACGAGGCCCCAGAGCCCGTAGGCGGGTGTCTCGGTCATCGGACGTCGCCTTCGGTGCGCGGTCCGTTCCCCATCCGCCCGTGGCCTGTGTGGTGACGGTGGCCATGATGCATGAACAGGTGCATCAGCGGGCAGGCGAGCAGCAGGAGGAAGGGCAGATATCCCAGGGCATGGACACGATGCTCCGAGAACAAGAGGAAGGCTGCCGCGAGGAGAAAGCCGATGGCGACGATGCCACCGCGCGAACGCCAGAAGCCCTTGTGAGGCGTCCTGGCGTCGTCACCAGGTCCCGGCGGCGGGATGCGGTCAGTGTCGTCATGCAAGGACATGTGATCCTCCTCTGATCGGGGCGGGCAGCGACGATCGCGCCGACCCGCCCGAACGGCTTGCCGTTCACATGGGACCCATGCCGCCCGGCATGAGCAGCTGATCCGCCGTCCGCTTCTGCGCGTCATCGAAAGATGCGTAGAGCGGCCCGAACGCGGCCTTGAGACGACGCACCGCCTCGAGACGGGCCACGAGCATGCGCTCGTGACCTTCGATCCGCTGGAGCGCGGTCGGGGTGCCGGTGCCCTGGCCGGCCATCATCATCTCCTGCATGTCGCCCATCGTGGTGCGGTTGGCCTTGAGGGCGTCCGCGAACGCATTCCACAGGGGTTGCTGGGCATCGGTGATCCTGAGCTCGGTCTTCAGGAAGGCGATGCGTCCCTCGATGCGGGCGGGGTCCATCATCTGGCCCATTCCCATGCCGCCGGCAGCGTTGCCGCCCATCATGCCCATCATCCCCTGGCCCATCATGCCTTGGCCCATCATCCCCATCATGCCGGGTCCCATCATGCCTTGAGCTCCACCGGGCGCTGGAGCTGTGGCGGGCGGCTGCGGGGCGGGCGTGACCGCCTGGGGCGCCGCAGGCTGGCCCTCCGGCGGATGGTGGGCGTCCTCGGCAAAGCCCGGCGTGGCGATGAGCAGTGCGCCTGCGAGCATGAGATTGCGAAACGTGGTCATGGTTGGTCCTCTCCTGTCGTGGCGAGCGCGGCTGGCGCCGGCCGCCGGAAAATTCAGATCGATCCGCGATCCCTCGGCGGCGCATCGCTGGCCGTGGCCGGGGATGCGGGGACGACCGGTCCGGCGGCGTTGGGGCCGCCATAGAGGCCGTCGAAGACGCGCTCCCATGCGGCATCCCGCAGGCGCCGCCTTTGCTCGATCGCCGCGGTGATGCGCGAGATGGTTTGCTCTTCCTCGACCTTGAAGGGATTGTCCGGCGCGGCCGGATGCCGATCCGCGCCGATCCGCTCCGCGAGCCAGTGAACGCCGCGCATCCAGGGCAGGAAGCCCTCGGACAGAAGGAGGCGGCTCGTGCGCATGGGATGCAGTGCCTCCAGCGTCGCCGCGGAACACGGCGTCGTCAGCGCCCGCACCCAGGGGCTGATGAACGTGCTGTAGAAGGCTTCATTGCGCTCGGAGAGGTCGCGCACGCGCTCGAAGGCGTCGTCCTGCCGGGGAAAGCGGATGGCGGAGATCTCGCGCGCCTCGAAGCTGACCGTGTACTCACCCTCGCGGCAATCGGGATCGCCCGAGGGATTGTCGATCGTCATCTCGTAGAGGCCGGGCGGCAGCGCTTCGATCCGCGGCAGGCTTTCGAGGATGGCGCGATGTTCCAGGCGGGCCACCTTCGCGGACACGAAGATGCCGAGATGGCCCACGTGGCGGTTGACGAGATAGACGATGCGCTGGCCCGCTGCCTTCAGGTCGTCCGTGTCCCGGTAGACGACGGGGATCCAGCCGAGCGCCTGGTGGGGCGGCGTGATGTTGTCGCCGTAGGAGGCGAAGATCACGAGCGGGTTGCGGATGCGCCGGAGATCGGCATGGCACCCCTCGCAGATCTGGACGCGGCCTTGCTCCAGCCTGTTGCCGACGAAGAAGTTCTCCACGATGGCGAGGATTTCCTCGCGGCTCAGGAAATAGTAGCCGCCCCACCAGCGCTCGAAGGCAAGGAACCGCTCCCGCTCCGTGTCCACGTGGGCATAGAGGTTCGCGTATTTCTCCCACACGGCCTCGGGCTTCAGCCCCTCGAAGTTCTGCACCAGAAACGCGCCATCGAAGCGGCCGTCCCCGAGGTCCGCGAGGAAGTGTGTCAGCCAAGCCCCACCCTCGAAGCCGGCTGCGATGCGCATGGGGTTGATGCCGGTCTCGCCCGCCCAATAGGACAGGGGGGTCCCGTTGAGCACAGTGGGGCCGGTGAGCCCCGCGCAGTCGGCGGCGAGCAGCGTCACGGCCCATCCGGCCTGACAGTTGCCGTAGAGCACAGGTGCGCGACCGGGGTGCCGGTGCGACACCACTTCCACGAACCGCCGCAGCGCATGGAGCACGTCGGCGAGCGTCTGCCCTGCAGCGGGCTCAGGATAGAAGGTGACAAAATAGACCGGATGCCCCTGGTGCAGGGCGACGCCGACCTCCGACTCCTGCTTGAAGCCGCCGATCCCGGGCCCGTGACCGGCACGCGGATCGAGGATCACCACCGGCGGCTTGGCGGGGTCCAGGCAATCTTCGAGGCACGTGTCCCCGACGCGGGTGACCCGCAGGAGGGCGTAGTTTGCCGGACGCTCGAACTGCCGTGCATCGAGCAGGACCTCATAGTCGAAGTCGAGCAGGGGCGGCTTTCCCGCGCGCTCGTGCGCCAGCATGTTGTCGGCCCGCTGGCGCAGCGTGTCCCAGAACAGGATCCAACGCTCGGACGCATCTCTCCCATAAGCCAGGAGATCACGGGCGAAGGTTCCGGGATCACCAAACACAGCGACCGGTAGAGAATCATTGGTGCGCTCTCGGGTCCCGGCGCCAATGGGTCGGGATTGCCCGGGCGCTGCCAAGCCGTCCACGGGCTTGGCACGCATGGCGTGACCGTTCATGTGAAGCTTTTCGTTTCCCCATCGGCATAGGCCGACGCTGATTTCGGGAACATCTTCGGGCGTGTGGACGCGTCGGCACCGTCAATGGGTGCTGCTTCGCGCGCCCGCCTCACGCCCGAAATGGGATGAAGCCGATATCAGCTCTGGAAACGAGGGGGATCGAGGCTCGGGAGGACCGCCAAGCCGTCTGCGACCTGATCGGCCAGATCGAAGGGCTGCCGCACGAAGACCAGATCCAAAGCGTGCAGGTCCGCGCCTTCGGTCACCGGCAAATAGACGCTGCAGGAGACGCTGCAGCATTTTCCGTGGGCAGCGGCTTGGGTCGGCTCGTCCGCATGAGGGTCTGCGGGATCGGGCGAGGCGATCTGGTGCGGATGATCCACCGCGACGGCGTATGCCGGATCCCCGTCATCGTGGCACGGTGCGGAATAGGCGCTGGCGATGGGTGCAAACAGCATGGCCATTGCCACCAGGATCGCTGGCAGCACTTTCACCCACCCCGCTGCGGATCTGAGCCTGATCATATGCCCCATCGCCTCACCGGCGAACTATGCCTCATCATAGGTGCGCATGAAAGGACCGCCTTGAGCAGGATCAACGTGCGCGCCGATGAGGTCGCGTGCGCATTCGTTCCCGCTGAACCCCGATCAGGCGGGTCCTTGTTCGTCCCGCACGATCGGACAACTCTCATCCTTCGCCCAGTCGGCGAAGCTCAGATAGTAAACCCGGACGTCATCATAGCCCGCCCGCAAGGCGGCGAGGGCCGCAAGGGCCGCGCGCCCGCCGCCGTCGCAATGGGTGACGACGTGGTCACCGGGGCCGAACCCGGCGGCGGACAGCAGCGCGTGCAGGTCGGCAGCCGGCTTCAGGCGGCCCGAACCGAGGAGGTCGGCATGCGGCAGAAGCCGGGTACCGGGCAGATGCCCGCCCCTTGTGTTCTGGCGCAGGTCCTCGCCGCTGAATTCCGCCGAGGTCCGGGCGTCGAGGATGTGGACCTTGCTCAGGTCGCCCTTCAATTCGGTGCGGTTGACGAGTCCGACCGGTCCAGTGCCGGGATGGGCCCGGAACGCCGCGGTGGGGACCGCCGGGCGAATGCCGGCGAGGCGATCCGGATACCCGGAGAGGGTTGGCCCGCCGCCGTTCAGGACCAGGGCCTTCACCCCGAAATATTGCAGGATGAACCAGACGCGGGCCGAGTCCGTCATCCGGCCGTCATCGCTCACCACCACCGGAACCGCCGGATCGAGACCGAGCCCACGGATGGCGTCCTCCCAATAGGTGGACGTATCGAGGGAGGTCTCGGCGACACGGGCCGCCGCCTCCCACGCCGCGATGGGCACGCGGATGGCGCCCGGCGCATGGCCCTTTTCGAACGCGTCCGGGGAACGGACGTCGAGGAGATGGAAGGCGCCGAGAAAGGCCAAGGCCGATGGCTCGATGACCGGATCCTGTAACATGGACATCTCCCGGATGGGTGTCAGGTCAAGGTGTGCCGCAGGCCTCCAGCCGCGGCGAGCAGAAGCACCACGACGAGTGGCGGGACGCGCCACACGGTGAGCAGCAGGAAGCCCGCCAGCGCCACCAAGAAATCCGGGGCATCGAACACCGCGCCGGTGAAGACGGGGCTGTAGAGCGCAGCCCCGAGGATGCCCACGACGGCCGCGTTCGCGCCGCGCATGGCGGCTTGGGCTAGGCTCTTGCGCCGCAGCGTGTCCCAGAACGGCAGCATGCCCGTCACGAGAAGGATGCCCGGCAGGAACACCGCCACGAGGGCGATGGCGGCGCCGGCGATGCCGTTCGGTTCCGGCCGCATCACGGCGCCGAGCCATGCCGCGAAGGTGAAGAGCGGACCCGGCACCGCCTGGACGAGGCCGTAGCCGGCGAGGAAGTCGTCGGGCGTGACCCAGCCCGGTGCCACCAGCTCGGCTTGCAGGAGCGGCAGAACCACGTGGCCGCCGCCGAACACCAGGGCGCCCGAACGGTAGAAGGCGTCGAAGAGCGCCAGACCCTGGGATCCGGTCGCCGGCGCCAGGATCGGCGGCACCACCAGCAGCGCCGCGAAGGTGACGAGCAACAGCACCCCCGTCCGGCGGGACAGGGGCACCGGCGGGGCGTGGGACGGGTCCTGCGCGCCACGTCCCAAAGCGGTCTGGTCGCGGCACAGCACCAGGCCCGCCAGCGCCCCCACGGCAATGGCCGCGATCTGTCCGAAGGCGCCGCCGGCAAACACCACCAGGGCGATCGACGCGAGGGCGATGCCGGCCCTTGGCTGATCGGGGGTGAGCGTGCGCGCCATGCCCCAGACCGCCTGGGCCACCACCGCGACGGCGACGAGCTTCAACCCGTGCAGAACGCCTTCGGCCGCAGGTCCTCCGAGGGCGGCTGCGCCCAGCGCGACCGCTACGAGCGCCACTGCAGAGGGAAGGGTGAAGCCGGCCCATGCGGCGATGCCGCCAAGGAACCCGCCGCCGCGGATCAGTCCCAGCGCGAAGCCCAGCTGGCTGGAGGCGGGGCCCGGCAGGAACTGGCACAGGGCCACGAGATCGGCATAGGCCTCGTCATCGAGCCAGCGGCGGCGCAGCACCAGCTCCTCCCGGAAATAGCCGAGATGGGCAATCGGCCCGCCGAAGCAGGTGAAGCCGAGCTTCAGGAAGGCGAGGAGGACCTCGATCGGTGTGCCCCGCGTCGGAGGTGCTGGAATGGCGGCGTCGGCGACGTCGTCCCGGCTCATGTTTCCCCGCTCATGCTTCCCGGCCCAGGTTTCCTGGCTCATGGCTTCGTGGTCCCCGCTGGTGGGCTGGGCCGCATTTCCTTGAAGAGCTCGCTCACCTTCTGCCGCGCCGTCTCCAGGGCCTCGCGGCCGAGCGGCGTCGCGCAATAGAGCCGGCGGAGGGCACGTCCGTGGCGCTCTTCCCGCACGGCGAGATAGCCTTTGCGCTCCATGGCATGGAGCATCGGGTAAAGGGTCCCCGGGCTCAGCCGGTAGCCGTGGCGGGCGAGTTCCTCGATCATCCACTGGCCATAGACCTCGCCTTCCACCGCATGATGGAGGATGTGCAGGCGAACGAGGCCGGACAGAAGCTCCTGATGCTCCATCCACCCTTCCATCTCATACGAAATCGAATTTCGATATCGATATTCGATTATCCGGGCGGAGCGGTCAACTCCCGCGCCGAAGGGTTGGCCAAGAGGTCACCGCTCTTCCGGCGGCTTGATGTGCCGGAAGGCCCAGAGCAGACCGAAATCATAGAGGATCTTCAGCACCCCGCAGAGAATGAATGGCCAGGCCTCATGGCCGGCGGCGAACAGGGCGCCGGCCATGGCCGGGCTCAAGGCCGCGGCAAGGCTGCGCGGCACCGAGGTGATGCTCGCCGCCGCCGCGCGCTCGGGCGGCGTCACCACTGCCATCACATAGGAGGAGCGGGTCGGAACATCCATCTGCGACAGAGCGGAGCGCGCCAGCAGCAGGACAAGGGCCGCTTCGAGGCTTGGCACCACGGCGGCGCCGATCAGGCAGAGGCTGGAGGGAATGTGGGTGAACACCATGGTGTTCACGAGCCCGATGCGTCGCGCGAGCCACGCCGCGACCGGGAAGGAGAAGGCGGACAGCACGCCGGAGATAAAGAAGAACGTGCCGGCTTCGGCGAGCGACAGGCCGAAGCGCGTGAACAGCCAGAGCGCGAGAAGCGACTGCACCGCGAGCCCGCCGGCAAACGCATCGATGGAGAACAGCGCCGCAAGCCGGTAGACGATGCCGCGCGACGGACCGAGGGCCGCGGCAGGCTTATCTTCGGTGGCGGAGGCACGCGGGATGCGGGCATAGAAGAGACCGCCGGCCACGCCTAGCAGCGCATAGAGCGTGAACATGGCTTCCAGCGCGCCGAGGCGTGAGATGCCGAACTCGGCCATCAGGTCCGGGCTCATAGCCGCCAGCGCGCCCACCGCGGCGGCGAGGGCCCCCACGAGGCTGTAGCGTGCGAAGGCCGAAGTCCGCGCCTTGTCCGCCACCAGATGGGACAGCGTCGCGTGCTCGATGGGTACGAAGATGCTTACCGAGCCGGACGACGGGTTGATGGTGCCGCAGAAGGCCACCAACAACACGGCCCCGTAGCTTGCCGACTGGGTGAAGGCGAACCCCGTCGCCACCATGAGGCCCGACGCGGCGATCAGCAGCGTGCGCCGGTCGATGCGATGGCCAAGGAAGCCGATGGCGAGGGTCATCAGCGCCGAGCCAAACAACGCGGTGGTTGCCACCACGCCGATCTCGAATGCGCCGAGCCCGAGGGCCGAGAGATAGACGGGAAGCAGCACGGCGACGAAGCCGTCGCCGAAATCCCGAAGGGCCCGCGCCGCATAAAGCGAGGAGACGGGGGAGAAGAGGCCGTGGCCCTCGACCGCCGGGCTGTTCAGGACTTGGGACACGGCAACCGCTCCCTCTTTAGGCCGCAGCCGGATATGTGTCGCGCTCTTTCCGCCGGCCCAGGCGTAGAGCGCGTCGTAAATGACGAAGCCGCGCTTCAGGAGGTCATGGTCGTCCGGCGTCACCTCACGCAGCCCCTTGGAGATGGCGAGCAGGCCCGCCGACTGGGGCGTGAGGTCCAGCCGGCTGGTGTCGGCGCCGCGCACGATGTCGGCGAGGGCGACGATGGCCGGATCGCTCTGAAGGCCGTAGTGCGTCACGAAGGCGTCGAAGCTGCACTTGTCGCCCGCATGGCCGAACGCGACGCCGGGCACGTCGAACGGCGTAGCGCCGGTCTCCTCGGCCTGGCGGATCACATCCTCAGGCGGCGTGAACAGGAATTCGGGCGCCGCGTCGATGAAGCGCGCGATGAGCCAGGGGCAGGCGATACGGTCGATGACCGGGCGGGCGCGGGTGATCCATTTCATGAGCCGTCTCCTTGCCTGGCGCGGCGACTTCTGATCACCACCGGCCACGTGGAGACGCTACGCCTACATCAATTATGATACAAGTGTTGCATTTGTATTTTGGAGTGATACGGTTTACTCATGAGCGACGATGAGACCTCTTCCGGGCAGCTTTGGCTGCTGCTGATCCACCAGCTTCCGACCAAGCCGGCCTACTTCCGCGTGAAGATCTGGCGGCGGCTGCAGGGCATCGGCGCCGTGGCGGTGAAGAGCTCGGTCTATGCCCTGCCGGCCTCGGCCGAGACGCAGGAGGATTTCCAGTGGCTCGTAAAGGAGATCGCCGCCGGCAGCGGTGAGGCCATGGTCTGCGAGGCCAGACTCGTGGACGGACTGACGGATGCCCAGGTCCGTACCTTGTTCGATACCGCGCGAGACACCGATTACGGCGCGATCTCAGAGGAGGCGCGCGGCATCGCCGCCGCACTCGATGCGGACGCCGGGGCCGAGAAGCGTGCCGAGGCGCGATCACAGACCGGTCGGCTGCGGCGACGCCTCGCCGACATCGCCGCGCTCGATTTCTTCGGCGCGAGGGGGCGGCTAGTTGCCGAAGGCCTCATCGCTGCCCTTGAGGCCCGAACCGCGGAGGACACAGCCATGGCATTCCCGCCCGCAACGTCACCCGTCAATCTCGATCCCCTTGCCGCGCTCAAGGGGCATGTGTGGGTGACACGGCGCGACGTGCATGTGGACCGCATCGCCTGCGGCTGGCTGATCCGGCGCTTCATCGATCCAGATGCTCAGATCCGTTTCGTTCCTGGCAAGGGCTATGTGCCCAAACCCGAAGAGCTGCGCTTCGACATGTACGAGGGCGAGATCACGCATGAGGGCGATCGCTGCAGCTTCGAGGTGCTGCTCGGCCGCACCGGCCTTTCCGATCCCGCTTTGCAGGCGGTGGGCGAGATCGTCCACGACATCGACCTCAAGGACGGCAAGTTCGGCCGTGAGGAAGCCGGCGGCATCGCCAGCCTCATCACCGGCATCGTCTTGAGCGAACCCGACGATGCCCAGCGCCTCACCAAGGGCGCTGGAGTATTCGACACGCTCTACCAGTATTTCCGCGCCAGCCGCGCATGACCGAAACGAGGTCATCAGGGCAATCTGGATGGCGCCATCACGCTGCTGGTGAGTGCTCAGGGCATGTCTTCAGGGAGCGAGTTGCGCAGCCCCGGCGCGGTGGCATGTGACGGACCATCGGACTAACGTCCAGCCCGGTCAGGCGAGCATCGCCAGGGGGGACCAGGATGGGACGTTTGCTCGACGAGCGCTTTTTGCGCAGGGCCCTCGCGGGGGCGGCCCTGGCTGGGCTTCTCGGTGGCCTTGCCGCGTGGGCGCTGGGCCATGGGGCCGTCGCCGGCCTGATCTGGACGGCCGGCACCATTCCCGTCGTCGCCTGGCTCACCGTCTCCATCGTGCGGGACCTTGTCGCCGGACGCATGGGCGTCGATGCGGTGGCGCTCCTCTCCATGAGCGGCGCCATAGCGCTCGGCGAGAGCCTCGCAGGTTCGGTCATCGCGGTGATGTATGCCGGCGGAAACCTCCTTGAGGACATCGCCATCGCGCGGGCAGAGCGGGATCTGCGATCGCTGGTCGATCGGGCGCCCCACATCGCCCATCGCCGCACCGGAGAGACGATTGCGGACATTGCCATCGAGACCGTCGCGGTGGGCGACGTGCTGGTGGTGCGGGCCGGCGAGGTGGTGCCGGTGGACGGCCTCCTAATTGCCAATGCAGCCGCTTTGGACGAGGCGGCCCTGACCGGAGAGCCCATGCCGGTCGCGAAAGTGCGCGGCGCACCGGTGTTCAGCGGCACCGTCAATGCCGGCGAAACCTTCGAGATCCGCGCCACCGCAGCAGCCGGCGACAGCACCTATGCCGGCATCGTGCGCATGGTGACGGCGGCACAGACGGCCAAGGCCCCGTTCATCCGGCTCGCCGACCGCTATGCGCTGCTGCTGCTGCCGGCAACGCTCGTCGTCGCAGGCCTGGCCTGGGCGCTGTCGGGCGACAAGATCCGCGCCCTCGCCGTGCTGGTCGCCTCGACGCCCTGTCCGCTGATCCTGGCGGCGCCGGTGGCCTTCATCGCCGGCATCTCCCGGGCGGCGCGGCTTGGCATTCTTGTCAAAGGCGGAAGCGCGCTGGAGGCGCTGGCGCGCACCCACACAGTCCTGTTCGACAAGACCGGCACGCTGACCGTGGGCGGCGCCCGTCTCGTCGCCGTGGAGACGGCGCCCGGCGAAAGTCCGGATGAGATCCTGCGGCTCGCGGCCTCGCTGGAGCAGGCCTCGCACCATGTGGTGGCGGAGGCCATCGTCCGTGCGGCTCGCGGGCGCGGCGTCGCGCTTGATCCGCCCGACGCGGTACGCGAAGCCATGGGATCAGGCCTGGAGGGCCGGGTCGACGGGCGCCTGGTGAAGGCGGGATCGTATGAGCTCGTCTGCGGCGCCCGTCATCCCGAGTCGTGGGCGCTGCGGGCCCTGCGGCGCGCCGCCTGGCGATCCGCCCTCAGCGTCTTCGTCTCCGTGGATGGGCAGCTGAAGGGCGCCATCCTGCTGGCCGACGAGCTGCGGCGGGAGACGCCGCGCGCGGTCCAGTCGCTGCGGGCCGCGGGCGTGGCGCGCATCGTTATGCTGACCGGCGACAATGCGGAGGCGGCGGAGACCATCGGCGCCGCTTTGGACCTCGATTGCGTCCTCGCCAACCGAACCCCGGGCGACAAGCTGGAAGCGGTCGCGGTGGAGCAGCGGCTCAACCCCACGCTGATGGTGGGCGACGGCATCAACGACGCGCCCGCCCTCGCCGCCGCCGACGTGGGCATCGCCATGGGTGCGCACGGCGCCAGCGCTTCGTCCGAAGCGGCCGATGTGGTCATCCTCGTGGATCAGCTGGACCGGGTGTCGGACGCCGTGACGATCGCCAAGCGCACGCGGCGCATCGCGCTCGAGAGCATCGGCGTCGGCATGGGGCTGTCTTGCCTCGCCATGATCGCGGCCGCCTTCGGCTGGCTGTCGCCGGTCGCCGGTGCGCTGACCCAGGAGGCCATCGATGTCGCCGTCATCCTCAATGCCCTGCGCGCTTTGACGGCGGGTCACGGCTTCGGCCATCGTGCGCTGAAGCCGGGGTTCACCCTCGCCCTTCAGCAGGATCACCGGGAGCTGGAGGCAACCCTCGACCGGATGCGGGAGATCGCCGACAGTCTCGACGATACCACCGGCGCGGCCGCCGTCGCTTTGATCCAGGAGGCGAGCACGCTGGTGACGACACAGATCGCAGCCCACGAGCGGCTGGACGAGGAGAGCATCTACCCGCAGTTGCGCGAAGTCCTGCATGACGGGGACGGTCTCGCCGCCATGAGCCGCGCCCACCGCGAGATCCTCCATCTCGCGCGGCTTCTGAGGCGCCTGGCGGACGGCCTCGGCGCGGACGATGCAGACCGCTATCTTATCCGCGACGCGCAGCGCATGGTGGAATCCATCGAGGCACTGGTGCGCATGCATAACGCGCAGGAGGAGGACATCTACGAGAACGCAGCGGCCTGAGCCCCGCAGCGAAGCCCCGGCACTTCATGCCAGACCTTGGCAGCTCAGCGCGCGAGTTTCTTGCTTCAGATCTTTGTAAGCACGGCGGTTACGAATATGAAGCTGCCCGCGAAGATCAGGCTCGCTATTGCGCTCAGTGGCAGGCCATGGCGGAGCATACCTTCATACAGAACTCTTCTTCGATCATCCGCCGCCCCCAACCACCCAACCAAGACCGTTGCACGCGATAATTTTTTCCTCCACAAATGAGGTGAGAAAAATTATCGCGGGAGTGATTCGATGGCTGCGGTTCGCGTGCTTGCCGATCATCCTGAAGTTGATGCTCGCCTCGCCGAGTTCGGTGTCACGCGCCGGGCGCTGCTCGAGGTCGTGCGCGGCGTGGTCGCTGCGCGTGCCGACGCGATCGCCGATGATCCCGCTTCTGCTGAAGGGCAGCTCGCCTACATCTACGGCACCCGATATGTGCGGCAACTTTTCCGGGCAATCGGCTGGGTCAATTATCGCGAGAACAACGTCGAATCCGTCAAGCATCCGGATAGCCCGCTTAAGGTGGTCTATCAAAGTGTCGACCTTGCCGCCGACAAGTTGCACAAGCCGCAAGCGGTTTCCGGGAAGGGCTCCGGCGCCGACCGTATCATTGCGGTGGGACAGACCGGGCTATTCCCCGAGGAAGAAATGTCCGCGGCGCGGGATCAGGGGTTGGCGGAGCTCCGGACCGGCGTATGGTTCTTCTGCGTGTCGGTTCAAGGTGATGATGTCCGTGCCGAGCTGTCACTGCCTTCGGGCATTTCCGGCGGCAATTTCGAGGGCTTTATCGAGCGCATCTTCATCCTCGATGGTGGTGAATGGCCGGCGGATACCATCCTTGATAGCGATCGTCCGGATGGCATCGAGTTCGAGCCTGCTGTTTTGCGTCGCTAGGCCATGTTCAACATTGGCAGA
>CALMSN010000277.1 GCA_937872325.1 uncultured Xanthobacter sp.
GGGGGACCGGACCCCGCTGGGGGAGGTTGGCGGCGGGCCGCCCGGCGTTAGGCGGGGCCAGAAGGCCCTCCCCAACCCCGCCGATGAAGGCGTTGCCGGAGGTGAAGGCCAGCGAATAGCCGTAGAGCACCCAGATGATCATCATCACCGCGGTGATGGTGAGCACCTGCATGAGGATCGAAAGCATGTTCTTGGCGCGGACGAGGCCGCCGTAGAACAGGGCCAGGCCGGGCACCGTCATGAGCAGGACGAGCACCGTGGAGGTCATCATCCACGCGACGTCGCCCTTGTTCACGGTGGAGACCGCCGCGGCGGCGGCGGGAGAAGCGGCGGCCGGCGCGATGTCGGGCTGCGCCAGGGCCGGCGCGGCGAAGGCGGCCGCTGCCAGGAGCACGGGAAGGCCCGTGCGGGTCCACGTCTTGAACGTCATGGATGAAGGCTCCGTGAAATGAGGAAGGCTCAAAGGGCGTCGGCGTCGAGCTCGCCGGTGCGGATGCGCACGGCGTGCTCGATCGGGCAGACGAAGATCTTGCCGTCGCCGATCTGGCCGGTCTTGGCGGATGAGGTGATCGCGTCGACCACCTTCGTCACCTGGTCGGCGGGGACGGCCACCTCGATCTTCAGCTTCGGCAGGAAGCTGACGGCGTATTCGGCGCCGCGATAGATTTCCGTGTGGCCCTTCTGCCGGCCATACCCCTTCACCTCGGTAACGGTCAGTCCATGTACTCCGATACCGGTGAGGGCGTCGCGCACCTCTTCCAGCTTGAATGGCTTGATGATGGCCATGACGATCTTCATGGATCGGTTCCTGTCCCCTGATGCCCGCAGCGGCGCCGGAAGGAACATCCGGATGGATGTTCCGCACCGCCCTGTCGGCGTTTCGCGCGGCTTCGCCGTGCGGGACGGGGAAATCGCCGCCGCGGCTGACAAGCCTGGCGGCGATGTATCAAGGAGCGTGCCAAGCCTTCGCGGTTGCGAGATTCACTGCTTATTTTCTCGCCACGGTTCAAATCACCCGGGCGTCGCCGCAGGGATGCCGCTTTCTTGATCCAAAGATTGATCAGTATGCATAAAATATAGTCAGCGTGGTAGCTTGGTGCGGAGCAGCCCTTCCTGCATCGCCGAAGCCACGAGCCGTCCGGCCCGGTCAAAGAAGTGCCCGCGACAGAATGCCCGGGCATTGCCGCTCACCGGGCTGTCCTGGGTGTAGAGCAGCCATTCGTCGGCCCGGAACGCCTGGTGGAACCACAAGGCGTGGTCGAGGCTCGCCACCTGGATCTCCGGCTCCAGCACCGAAAGCCCGTGCGGAAGCAGTCCCGCCTGCAGCAGCGACATATCCGAGGCATAGGCCAGCACCGCCTGATGAATCGGCAGCGGGTCCGGCAGCCGGGTCCGCGCGCGCAGCCACATGCTGGGCGGCGCCTGGGTCTGGTTGCCCTCATAGGTGCTGTCGACGGTGGTGGGGCGCACCTCCAGGGCCCGCAGCGCCATCCAGTCCCGCTTGGCGGCGTGGGGGAAGCGGGCGACGAGGCGGGTCCGCCAGGCCCGGTCGTCGGGCAGCGCCTCGGGGTCCGGCACCGTCGGCATCGGCATCTGGTGGGCGACGCCGCCTTCCTGCACCTGGAACGAGACCGACATGGTGAAGATGGCGCGCCCGTGCTGGATCGCCACCACCCGCCGGGTCGCGAACGAGCGGCCGTCGCGGATCCGCTCCACCTCGTAGATGGTGGGGATGGAGGGGTCGCCGCCGAGCAGGAAGTAGCCGTGCAGGGAGTGGGTCACCCGGTCCGCCGCGACGGTCCGGCGGGCGGCCACCAGGGCCTGGGCGATCACCTGGCCGCCGAATACCCGCTTGTAGCCGTCCGGCCGGCCGTTGCGGCCACGGAAGAGGTTCAGCTCGAGCTGCTCCAGGTCGAGGATCGGCAGCAGGGTCTCGGCGGGCGGCGGCGTTTCGCTCATCGTTGGTTCGCTCTCGTGCGGTGGGCGCGCCCGCCGGGGCCGGGGGGACGCGGATCTGGCCCCGGGATGCGACACCGCGGACGCGGCGTTGCGCCGAGCACGCCATGGGGGACGCCGTCGCGTCAAGCCCACTCCCGGCCGCCGCCGGGACGATCGGGCAACCTTTTGGAAACACGCGGGAACACGGGCGCCGGGCGTGCTGCGGTGCGGCCGCCGTGAGCGCCGCGGTCGATCCTCCCGCCGGCGCCGCGACGGCAGGGCACCTTGCGCCCCGCCGCGTCCTCCGGCACGACAGGGGCGGACGGCATCGGCGCGTCCCGGTGGAGTGACCGCTCCCCTCGCCGCGAGGACAAGGCATCCGGCCCTGCTCCTCCGCGACGCTCCCGGGCGCGCCGGCATCGGCCGAGGACGGCGCTCCAGGGCGCCGGAAGTCCGGAGGCAGGATCGGATGCGCGAGCGCCGGTCCCGGCCTCCGCCGCAGGAGACCCGCGATGAGCGATGTTCACGGCCAGCCTTTCCCCGCCCAGCCGGCGCCCGCCGCCGGCGCCCCCACCGGCCTCGCGCCGGCGGAGCGGGCCGACGTGGTGATCGTGGGCGGCGGCCTTGCCGGCCTCAGCCTCGCTCTGGCCCTGCGCAACGGCCTCGGCCGCGACGCCCGCATCGTGCTGTTCGACCCGGTGCTCGCCGCGCCCGCCATCGCCGACGGCCGGGCGTCCGCCATCGCCGCCGGGGCCCGGCGCCTGCTCACGGTTCTGGGGGTGTGGCCGCACGTGGCGGTGGCCGCCGAGCCGATCCGCGAGATGGTGGTCACCGACAGCCGGACCAAGGATGTGGCCCGGCCCACCTTCCTGACCTTCGACGGCGACGTCGCCCCCGGCGAGGCCTTCGCCCACATGGTGCCCAACGCCACCCTGCAGGAGGCGCTGATCGCCGCCGCGCGCAGCGCCGGCATCGACCTGCGGGCCGGCACGGTGGAGAGCTTCGCGGCGGAGCGGGCCGGCGTGCGCCTGGTGCCCGCCGGCGCCGAGCCCATCCTCGCCCAGCTCCTGGTGGCCTGCGACGGCGCCCGCTCGCGGCTGCGGACGCTGGCCGGCATCGACACCGTCGGCTGGGGCTACGGCCAGAGCGCCATCACCTTCACCGCCGAGCACGAGCGCCCGCACGAGGGCCGGGCGGAGGAGCACTTCCTGCCCGCCGGCCCGTTCGCCACCCTGCCGCTGCCCGGCAACCGCTGCTCCATCGTCTGGACCGAGCGCACCGCCGACGCCGAGCGCCTCCTCGCCATGCCGAAAGTGATCTTTCAGGAGGAATTCGAGCAGCGCTTCGGCCACCGGCTCGGCTGGGTGAAGCCGGTGACCACGCCGCGGGCGTATCCGCTCGGCTTCTCCATGGCCCGCAGCTTCATCGGCGATCGCCTGGCGCTGGTGGGCGATGCCGCGCACCTGATCCATCCCATCGCCGGCCAGGGGCTGAACATGGGCCTGCGCGACGTGGCGGCGCTGGCCGAGGCTGTGACCGACGCCGCCCGGGTCGGGCTCGACTTCGCCGCCCCGCAGGTGCTGGAGCGCTACCAGCGCTGGCGGCGTTTCGACACCCTGGCCATGGGGGTGGCGACGGACGGGCTCAACCGCCTGTTCTCCAACCACTCCGACATCCTGCGGGCGGCGCGCGACCTGGGGCTTGGGCTGGTGGACCGGCTGCCGCGCCTCAAGGGCCTGTTCATCCGCGATGCCGCCGGGCTCACCGGCGAACTGCCCAAGCTGCTGCGCGGCGAGCCGCTCTGAGGCCCTGTCCGGGATATCGGGCGGGTCGGCCGAGAAGCGCCTTTCGCTGGCCGGGGGAGAACACCCGGTCCGCGCCATCGCGCCGGCGCCTTTCTGGTGCGGGAATGGCGGAATGGCATCGGCGGGCGTTCGCCGCCGATTTTTCCGGCAGGGTCTGAGGGGAGAAGGCCCGCGAGGGCGGGAAGGGCTGGATTCAGGGGCGCCGGCGTTGAGGCGGGGACCGCGAAGCTCCCAGCCGCCGGCGCAACTTCAGGACAGGATAGGCTGGATCCGCGACCGCCAGCGATCCACGAGCAATGATCCCGCCTGGTGGAGACCGCGGTTCAGGACGCCAGCGCCGATCCGCAGGTTGCAGCCGGCCTCACCGCTGCAGTTTAGATTCGGTGCGCGGGCAAGCCTTGTCGTCCTGGCGGCGGGACGGGCGATGCCCCCAGCTTCCTTCGCAACCTTGCGGCACAGGAGACGCCTTAGCTGGGACCGCCCGTGATCCACGGGCAACGATCCCGCCCGGTGGAGACCGCGGTTCAGGACGCCGGCACCGATTCGCAGGTGGCAGCCGGCCTCACCGCTGCAGTTCAGATTCGGTGAGCGGGCGAGCCTTGTCGTCCTGGCGGCGGGGCGGGCGATTCCCCCAGCCGTCGCAGCAACCTTGAGGAGAGGATAGGCCTGAGTCGGTACAGCCAGCGATCCGCTGGCAATGATCCCGTCCGGTCGGGACGATGGCTCACGACGCCGCTGCCGATCCGCAGGCCGCAGCCGGCCTCACCGCTGGAGTTCGGACTCGGTGAGCGGGCGGGCCTCGTCGGCCAGCATGATCGGGATGCCGTCGCGGATCGGGAAGGCGAGCCGCGCCGCGCGGGAGATCAGCTCCTGGCGCTGGGCATCGTATTCCAGCGGCCCCTTGGTGAGCGGGCAGACCAGGATCTCGAGCAGCTTGGGGTCCACGTCGTGGCCCGGGCGCGCAGACTGGGACATGGGCTTTCCTTCGGGCGCGAAGACGGGAAACCGTGGGGGGTCGAAATCAGGACGCCGGCCGGCCGTGCGGCGAGGTCGGCGTCCTTCGGATCACAGCGCGCGGGGCGGGGGCTTCAGGCCCGCGCCGCGGTCGCGGATCGTTGCCTCACGCCGCACGGGCGCGGGCGGTGATGAGCTTGCGGTTCACCAGCACTTCGGCGATCTGCACCGCGTTCAGCGCCGCGCCCTTGCGCAGGTTGTCCGACACGCACCAGAAGGCGATGCCGTTCTCCACGGTCGGGTCGTCGCGCAGGCGCGAGATGTAGGTGGCGTCCTCGCCGGCCGCCTCGTGCGGGGTGGCGTAGCCGCCCGGCTCGCGGGTGTCGATCACCAGCACGCCCGGCGCCTCGCGCAGGATCTTGCGGGCGTCTTCCGCCGACAATTCCTTCTCGAACTCCACGTTCACCGCCTCGGAGTGGGAGATGAACACCGGCACCCGCACGCAGGTGGCGGTGAGCTTGATCTTGGGATCGAGGATCTTCTTGGTCTCGACCGCCATCTTCCACTCTTCCTTCGTGAACCCGTCCTCCATGAACACGTCGATCTGGGGGATCAGGTTGAAGGCGATGCGCTTGGGGAACTTCTTGTTCTCCACCGGGTCGGAGACGAAGACGGCGCGGGTCTGGGTGAACAGCTCGTCCATCCCGTCCTTGCCGGCGCCGGATACCGACTGGTACGTGGAGACCACCACCCGCTTGATGGTGGCGGCATCGTGGAGCGGCTTCAGCGCCACCACCAGCTGCGCCGTGGAGCAGTTGG
>CALMSN010000278.1 GCA_937872325.1 uncultured Xanthobacter sp.
CTCGACTTCGAGAGCATGAACCACACCTTGTTCTTCGGCCAGTACCAGCGCATCGGCTCCTTCTTCTCCGGCACCGAGCTGGCCTTCTCCGGCCTGCCGGAGGGCCGCGAGCTGGAGATCCTGAAGTCGCTGAAGGCGAAGGTGCCGGAGCAGGTGTTCACCACCGTCTACACCAATCCCACCAACGGGTCCGACGAGGCCCGCCGGACCAACCGGCGGGAGGCCGTGCGCCTGCTGCGGGAGGCCGGATGGCAGGTGAAGAACGGCAAGCTGGTGAACGCCAAGGGCGAGCCCTTCACCCTGGAGATCCTGCTGGCCAGCCCGGCCATGGAGCGGGTCGCGGTGTTCTACAAGCCGGCGCTGGAGCAGCTCGGCATGGATGTCTCCGTGCGCATCGTCGATGTCTCGCAATACACCAACCGGGTGCGGGCGCGGGACTTCGACATGATCGTCTCCGGCTGGGGCCAGTCGCTCTCCCCGGGCAACGAACAGCGCGAGTTCTGGGGCTCGGAAGCGGCCGGCCGCGACGGCTCGCGCAACCTCACCGGCATCAACGACCCGGCGGTGGACGCGCTGATCGACAAGGTGATCTACGCCGCCGACCGCGAGGATCTCGTCGCCGCCACGCGGGCGCTGGACCGGGTGCTGATGTGGAACGAGTTCGTCATCCCCACCTGGACCCTCAACTACACCCGCACCGCCCGCTGGGACCGGTTCGGCTTCCCCGATCCGGTGCCGACCTATTCGTTCGGCTTCCCCGACATCTGGTGGTTCGACGCGCAGAAGGCAGCGGCGCTCAAGGGAGGGGCGCAGTGAGCCGGCGGGACGGGCTCAGCCGCCGCGCGCTGCTCCGCCTCGGCGTGGGCGCGGCGGGGCTGGTGCCTCTCGGCGCCTATGCCCAGGGCGGCGCCGGGCCGGCCTCTTCCGGAGCGGCGGAGGCCGAGGGCGGGCTCGCCCCGGCGGCGGTGGAGCGGCACGGCCTCTCCTTCTTCGGCGACCTCGGCTATCCCCCCGGCTTCACGTATTTCCGCTACGTCAATCCCGAGGCGCCGAAGGGCGGGCCGTTCTCCTCGACCCCGCGCGCCACCTACTACAACCAGGCCCTCAACACCTTCGACACGCTCAACCCCTTCAACCAGCGGGGCAACGGCGCGCAGGGCCTGGAGCTGATCTACGATACGCTGATGACCGCCGCCGGCGACGAGAAGAGCGCCCTTTACGGCCGCCTCGCCGGATCGGTGGTGATCGCCGACGAAGGCCTCACCTACCGCTTCAAGCTCAGGCCGCAGGCGCGCTTCCACGATGGCAGCCGGCTCACCGCGGAGGACGTGGCGGCGAGCTTCGCGGCGCTGAAGGCGGACGGTTACGAGACCATCCGCATGGCCCTGCGCGACGTGATCGCGGTGGAGGCGGAGGGCGACCACGAGGTGGTGATGCGCTTCCGCCCCGGCCGCGCCCGCGACGTGCCGCTGACCGCCGCCGGCCTGCCGGTGTTCTCGAAGGCCTATCTCGCCGCCCGGCCGTTCAACCAGTCGTCCCTCGAGATGCCGCTGGGCTCGGGCCCCTACAGGATCAAAAGGTTCGAGCAGGGGCGCTTCATCGAGTACGAGCGGGTAGCCGACTATTGGGGCCGCGACCTGCCGGTGATGAAGGGCCGCTACAATTTCGACAGCGTGCGCTACGAGTATTTCCGGGACCGTATCGCCAGCCTCGAAGGCTTCAAGGGCAAGGTCTACCTGTTCCGCGAGGAGTTCACCGCCCGCGAATGGGCCACCGCCTATGACTTTCCCGCGGTCCGCGACGGCCGGGTGAAGCGCGAGATCCTGCCCGACGAGAGCTTTTCCGGCGTGCAGGGTTGGTTCCTCAACACCCGCCGGCCGAAATTCTTCGATCGCCGGGTGCGGGAGGCGGTGGGGCTGCTGTTCGACTTCGAGTGGACCAGCCGGAACCTGATGTACGACGCGTACAAGCGCACCGTCTCGTTCTTCCAGAACTCCGACATGATGGCGCAGGGCAAGCCCTCGCCGGCCGAGCTGCGATTGCTCACCCCGTTCCGCGACAAGCTGCCGGACGAGGTGTTCGAGGAGCCCTTCGTGCCGCCGGTCTCCGACGGCTCGGGCGAGGACCGCGAATTGCGCCGGCAGGCCCTCGCGCTGCTGAAGGATGCCGGCTACGCGATCCAGCAGGGCCGACTGGTGGATGCCCGTGGCGAGGGCTTCAGCATCGAGTTCCTCGACGACGACGGCTCCATGGAGCGGCACACCTCGCGCTTCATCGGCCACCTCAAGAAAGTGGGCATCGAGGCCACCTTCCGGGTGGTGGATCCGGCCCAGTTCCAGGCCCGGGTGCAGAATTTCGACTTCGACATGATCGTGCGCCGCTACAGCTTCGCGCCCTATCCGGGCGATGAGCTTCGCGCCTATTTCTCCACCGAGGCGGCCCGCACCCGCGGCTCGTTCAACGTGGCAGGGGTGGCCGATCCGGTGGTCGACGCGCTGATCGCCAACGCCCTGGCGGCGAAGAATGCCGAGGACCTCGTCGTCGCCTGCCGGGCGCTGGACCGGGTGCTGCGGGCCGGGCGCTACTGGATCCCGCAATGGTATTCCGGCAGCCACCGGCTGGCCTTCTGGGACCAGTTCGAGCGTCCGCCGCAAAAGCCGCGCTTTGAACTGGGGGCGATGGACACCTGGTGGGCGAAGCCGGCGTGAGGCAGGCCTCCGGCCATGGGCCTTCCCTGGGGACCTTCCCCAGGGTCCCATCCCTTTCCTCATGTCGGAGGCGCTTCCCCCGGCTTGACGCCGGCTGCGCCCGCCCGCACCGTCCGCGCTGACGGGGAGAACCGATGCTCGCTTACATCATCCGCCGCGTTCTTCTGATGGTGCCGACCATCCTCGGCATCATGCTGGTGTCGTTCGTGGTCATCCAGTTCGCCCCCGGCGGGCCGGTGGAGCGGGTGATCGCCCAGCTCACCGGCGACGACGTCTCCGCCACCCAGCGGGTGTCGGGCGGCGGCGGCGACTTCGCCGGCGGAGCGGCGGCGGCCGCGGCGGCGGGAACGGCCGATGCCGTATCCTCGAAGTATCGCGGCGCCCAGGGGCTCGATCCGGCCTTCATCAAGCAGCTTGAAAAGCAGTTCGGCTTCGACAAGCCGGCGCACGAGCGCTTCCTGAAGATGGTGGGCGACTACGCCACCTTCGATTTCGGCCGCTCCTACTTCCGCGACATCCGCGTGCTCGACCTGATCGCGGAGAAGCTGCCGGTGTCCATCTCGCTCGGCCTGTGGATGACGCTGATCACCTATCTCATCTCCATTCCGCTGGGCATCGCCAAGGCGATGCGCGACGGCTCGCGGTTCGATGTGTGGACCTCGGCGGTGGTGATCGTCGGCTATGCCATTCCGTCCTTCCTGTTCGCCATCCTGCTCATCATCCTGTTCGCCGGCGGCTCGTTCCTCGATCTCTTCCCGCTCCGCGGGCTGACCTCGGAGAACTTCGCGCAGATGAGCTGGCCGCAGAAGATCGTCGACTATGCCTGGCACATGGCGCTGCCCATCACCGCCATGTCGCTGGGCGCCTTCGCCACCATGACGCTGCTCACCAAGAACTCGTTCCTGGAGGAGATCCGCAAGCAGTACGTCACCACGGCGCGGATGAAGGGCCTGTCCGAGCGGCGGGTGCTCTACGGGCATGTCTTCCGCAACGCCATGCTGATCGTCATCGCCGGCTTTCCCGGCGCCTTCATCTCCGCCTTCTTCGCCGGCTCGCTCCTGATCGAGACCATCTTCTCGCTGGACGGGCTGGGCCTGCTCGGCTTCGAGAGCGTGCTCAACCGCGACTATCCGGTGGTGTTCGCCACCCTCTACATCTTCTCGCTGGCGGGGCTGGTGGTGGGCCTCGTCTCGGACCTCACCTACATGGTGGTGGATCCGCGCATCGACTTCGATGCGCGGGAGGTGTGAGCATGGATGCGATCTCCGCCCCCTCGCCGGGAACCACCGCCGCGCCCGAGGCCGCCCCGCCGCGCCGCTGGCTGTCGCCGCTGAACCGGCGGCGGCTCGCCAATTTCCGCGCCAACGGCCGCGGCTACTGGTCGTTCGTGGTCTTCATGGTGCTGTTCGTGCTCAGCCTCGGCGCCGAGTTCATCGCCAACGACAAGCCGATCCTCGTCTCCTACGAGGGGCATTATTACCTGCCGGTCTTCAAGGCCTATCCGGAGACCACCTTCGGCGGCGACTTCGAGACCGATGCCGACTATCGCGATCCCTATCTCCAGAAGCTGATCGGCGAGAAGGGCGGCTGGATGGTCTGGCCGCCCATCCGCTATTCCTATTCCACCCACAATCTGGACCTGCCGACCCCGGCGCCCTCGCCGCCCACCTGGATGCTCACCGAGGACCAGTGCAAGGCGGTGGCGCAGAAGAAGGGCGTTTCGGGCTGCGCCGGGCTGGAATGGAACTGGCTCGGCACCGACGACCAGGGCCGCGACGTGCTGGCCCGGCTCATCTACGGCTTCCGCATCTCGGTGCTGTTCGGCCTCGCGCTCACCCTCATCTCCTCGGTGGTCGGGGTGGCGGCGGGGGCGGTGCAGGGCTATTTCGGCGGCTGGATCGACCTGCTGTTCCAGCGCTTCATCGAGATCTGGACCGCGATTCCCTCGCTCTACCTGCTCCTGATCATCTCCTCGGTCCTGGTGCCGGGCTTCTGGGTGCTGCTGGGCATTTTGCTGCTGTTCTCCTGGGTGTCGCTGGTGGGGCTGGTGCGGGCCGAGTTCCTGCGCGCCCGCAACTTCGAGTATGTGCAGGCCGCCCGGGCGCTGGGGGTGGGCAACTTCACCCTGATGACCCGGCACCTGTTGCCCAACGCCATGGTGGCGACGCTGACCATGCTGCCCTTCATCGTCTCGTCCTCGGTGATGACGCTCACCGCGCTGGACTTCCTCGGCTTCGGCCTGCCGCCGGGCTCGCCCTCGCTGGGTGAGCTGCTGGCGCTTCTTCACGGTGGCGGTGATGCTGAGCCTGCTGATCTTCGTCGGCGAGGCGGGGCGCGACGCCTTCGATCCGCGCAAGACCTTCGCGTGATGGGGGAGCCCGCCATGACCACCCCCCTGCTTGCCGTCGAAGACCTCTCCGTCGCCTTCCGCCGCGAGGGCGAGACGGCGCTGGCGGTAAAAAACGTCTCCTTCGCCCTCGCCAAGGGGGAGACGCTGGCGCTGGTGGGCGAGAGCGGGTCCGGCAAGTCGGTCACCGCGCTCTCCATCCTCAAGCTGCTGAACTATCCGGCGGCCAGCCATCCCACGGGGCGGATCCTGTTCGAGGGGCAGGACCTGCTCACCGTGCCGGAGCACACCCTGCGCGGCATCCGCGGCAACCGCATCACCATGGTGTTCCAGGAGCCCATGAGCTCGCTGAACCCGCTGCACACCATCGGCCAGCAGGTCGGCGAGATGCTGAGCCTGCACACCGGCATCGGCCCGCGCGCCGCCCGGGCCCGCACCCTGGAGCTGCT
>CALMSN010000279.1 GCA_937872325.1 uncultured Xanthobacter sp.
TGGTCGACAGCCTCTGATCCCACCCCCTCGGGCCGCCGCCTGCCATCCCCCTCCCTTTCGGCGGCGGCCCCCCCCTTCCCCTCCCCCTCTTGCCCCGCCTGCACGAAGCCCACGTCCCGGTTGGCGAGGTTCGCCTCGATCTCCAGCCGGCTGTCCCTGGGCACGATGACCAGCAGCTGCTGCGCCGGCGTCACCACCCCGCCGATGGTGTGGATGGAGAGCTGCTGCACCGTCCCGTCCACCGGCGCGGTGAGTGTCTGGTAGCCCCGGCGCTGGCTCGCCTTCACCGCCTCCTGGCCGTGCTCCGATGCTGCGAGCTGCGCCTTCGCAAGATCGGCGAGAAGGCCCTTGCGATAGTCGGAATCCACCTCCGCCCTCTGGCGCTCGATGGCGCCCAGGGCCTCGGCCGCCTCCTGCGCACGGTGGCCGTCCACCACCAGCTGCTGCTCCTGTTCCACCAGCTGCTGCTGCGCCTGGAGATACAGCAGCCTGGTGCCGAAGCCCTTCTTCATGAGGGTCTCGCGGATCTCGAACTGGCCGCGCAGCATGGGCAGCGTCGCCTTGCCCTTGGCGATGGTCGCCTCAACGGACCGCCGCTCCGCCTGCTTCTGGGCGATCTGGCGATCGAGGGTCGCGAGCTTGGCCGCATGCTCGGCCCGCTGCTCCTCCATCTGCCGGCGCGCCGTCGCCGCGATCCCCGGTTCAAGTCCGGCCGGGGCGGCGAACAGGCCGGCGTCGTCGGCAAGGAGGGCGGTGAGCCGCGCCATGTCGAGACGGTCCTGCGCCAAACTGTGCGCGAGCCGCCGCTCGTCCGCCTCGCTGGCGGTCGGGTCGATCTCGATCAGGATGTCGCCGGTTTTCACCGCCATCGCGTCCTTCACGTGGATCGCCCGCACGACGCCGGTCTCGAACGGCTGGATCACCTTGGTGCGTCCCGTCGGCACGAAGCGTCCGGGGGCGGTCGCGATGATGTCGATGGTGCCGATCGCGCTCCAGGCCAGCGCCACGATGAAGAAGGCGATGATGCTGCCGGCGATCGCCCGCCCGAGCGGCGAGGGCGGCGTCTCCACGATCTCGAGCGCCGCCGGCAGGAAGTCCAGCTCGGCCCGCCGGCGCCGGGTCGCGGCGAGGTGAAGCGGGATGATGCGCGCGTCAGCCGACATCGATCGCCTCCTCCTGCAGCCGGTGCAGGCTCGCATACCGCCCGCCCGACAACATCAGCTCCGCGTGGCTGCCGTCCTCCACCAGCCGTCCCCGCTCCAGGATCAGGATGCGGTCGGCCCGGCGCACCGTGGACAGGCGATGGGCGATAATGATGACGGTGCGGCCCTTGGCGATGCGCGCCATGTTCTGCTGCACGATCCGCTCGCTCTCATAGTCGAGGGCGCTCGTCGCCTCGTCGAAGATGAGGATGCGCGGGTTCATCACCAGCGCCCGGGCAATGGCGATGCGCTGGCGCTGGCCTCCGGAGAGGCCGTTGCCGCGCTCCCCCACCATGGTGTCGTAGCCCTGGGGCAGTTCCAGGATGAAGTCGTGCGCGCCGGCCAGTTGCGCCGCGCCGACCACCCGCTCCATGGACATGGCCGGGTCGGCCAGCGCGATGTTCTCCCGCACCGAACGGTTGAACAGCACGTTTTCCTGCAGGACGACGCCGATCTGCCGGCGGAGCCAGGCCACATCCACCATCGCAAGGTCGACGCCGTCGATGAGCACGCTGCCGGCCTCGGGGACATAAAGTCGCTGCACCAGCTTCGTCAGCGTGGACTTCCCCGAGCCCGACGGTCCGACGATGCCGACCACTTGCCCGGGCACAATGTCGAAGCTGAGATCGTGCAGCACCACCGGTCCGCCGACGCGATAGCGGAACACCACGTGATCGAACCGGATCGCGCCGCGAATCGACGGCAACGCGGCCCTGCCCGGCGTATAAGCGGGCTCCGGCGTGGTGTTGAGGATGTCGCCGAGCCGGGCGATGGACAGGCGCGCCTGGTGGAAGTCCTGCCACACCTGCGCCAGCCGCAGCACAGGCTGAGACACCCGCCCGGCCAGCATGTTGAAGGCCACCAGCTCGCCGACCGTCAGCGTGCCGTCGATCACCAGGCGGGCGCCGAGATAGAGCGTCGCCGCCGTCACCGCCTTGCTGACGAGTTGCACCCCCTGGCTGGCCCAGTTGCCCAGACTCAGCACCTCGAAGCTCGATGCCACATAGGCCGCGAGCTGCTCTTCCCAGCGCCGCTGCATCTGCGGCTCCACCGCCATGGCCTTCAGGGTCTCGACCCCGGTGACGCTCTCCACCAGCAGCGCCTGGTTCTCCGCGCCCTTGTTGAACTTGTCTTCCAGCTTCCGGCGAAACAGCGGCGTCACGCCGGCCGAAATGGCGATGTAGAAGGGGAAGGAGGCGATCACCACCCAGGTCAGGATGGGGGAATACATGAACATCACGGCGACGAAGATGAGGGCGAAGACAAAATCCACCACCAGGGTGAGCGCCGATCCGGTGAGGAAGCTGCGGATATTCTCCAGCTCGCGGACTCGGGCCACGGAATCCCCCGCCCGCCGCGCCTCGAAATAGGCGATCGGCAGCCCGAGCAGGTGCTTGTAGAGCCGGGCCCCAAGCTCGACATCGATGCGGTTGGTGGTGTGGGCGAAGACATGCGTGCGCAGAGCGCCAAGCAGGGCCTCGAACAGCGACACGATCACGAGGCCCAGCACCAGCACGTCGAGGGTGGTCAGCCCGCGATGCACCAGCACCTTGTCGATGATCACCTGGAAGAACAGCGGCGTGATGAGCGCGAGAACCTGAAGAAACAGCGAAGCGGCCAGGACTTCGCCAAGCAGGCCCTTGTATTTATGCATCGCCCGCACGAACCAGGCGACGTCGAACGTGCGCGCGAGATCGGCAAATCGGGCGCGGCGCGCCATGAAGAGGACCTGCCGCGTCCAGTCCCGTTCCAGATCGGCCCGATCCACTTGGGATGGCCGCCCCGATACCGGGTCCTGGATCAGGGCCTTGTCGTCGATAATCTTGCCGAGGACGAAGAAGGTCCCGTCCTTGCGCACGGCAATGGCGGGCAGCGGCGCCTTGGCCAGCCTGGCCCATGAGGACGAAGTGACGCGGGCCTTGAGCCCGAGCGCCCGGGCCGTCCGCAACATCTCGACGAAGCCGAGGGACGGCACGCTCAACTGATGCCTCAACTGCTCCGTCTCCACGGCAACGCCGTGAAAACGCAACAGGAGAACGAGTGCGGAAAGGCCGGAATCCCGCCCTTCGCCCCCTTCCATGCCAATCTGCATGTAGGACTGCCCTGACACAACCATTGCTACAGGTAGCAGCGAAACGCCGGCACGCAAGTTAAATTTTGCCGCGCACAAGATGACCTAGGGGAATTGCTTCCGGAGTACGTACGTAATTATACGAGGATGAAGCATTTTCAGCGATGCATGCAATCTTAGACCTGCCGCATGAAGATGGAGCCGGTGAGGGCCAGGAGGTTGATCAAGCCGGAGAACAGGGCGACGGAAGCGATCCAGCCGCGC
>CALMSN010000280.1 GCA_937872325.1 uncultured Xanthobacter sp.
CCGTGTTCTGAGGGTCTGTCGCGCGGCTGTCGTCGGCATTCGTCATCACCGGAGGGGCCGTCATGAGCAACAAGATGTGGGGCGGGCGCTTCAGCACTGCCCCCGACGCCATCATGGAGGAGATCAACGCCTCCATCGGCTTCGACCAGCGTCTTTACGCGCAGGACATCGCAGGCTCAAAGGCGCATGTGGCCATGCTCGCCGCCCAGGGCATCGTGAGCGCGAAGGATGCGCAGAAGATCGGCAAGGGTCTAGACACGATCCTGTCAGAGATCGAGGCCGGGAAATTCAGCTTCCGCCGCGATCTCGAGGACACCCAAATGACCGGGGACCCCCGCCTCGCCCAGATCGCCGGCCCCGCCGCCGGCCGGCTGCCCACTGCCCGCTCGCGCAACGACCAGGTGGCCACCGACTTCCGCCTCTACGTGCGCGACACCCTCGACGCCCTCGACGCCCAGCTCGCCGACCTCCAGCTCGCCCTGGCGGAGACGGCGCTCGCCCATGCGGCGACCGTCATGCCCGGCTTCACCCACCTGCAGACCGCCCAGCCGGTCACCTTCGGCCACCACCTGATGGCCTATGTGGAGATGACCGCGCGCGACCGCGGCCGGCTCAAGGATGCCCGCGCCCGGCTCAACGAATGTCCGCTGGGGGCTGCGGCGCTGGCCGGCACCTCCTTCCCCATCGACCGCGAGGCCACCGCCAGGGCGCTGGGCTTCGACCGGCCCACCGCCAATTCGCTGGACAGCGTCTCCGACCGCGACTTCGTGATGGAGACCCTGGCGGCGGCGTCCATCTGCGCGGTCCACCTCTCCCGGTTCGCCGAGGAGATCGTGATCTGGACCACCCCGGCCTTCGCCATGGTGAAGCTCTCGGACGCCTTCACCACCGGCTCGTCCATCATGCCGCAGAAGCGCAATCCGGATGCGGCCGAACTGGTGCGGGCCAAGTCGGGGCGGATCATCGGTGCCCTCACCGGCATCCTGGTGGTGATGAAGGGCCTGCCGCTGGCCTATGCCAAGGACATGCAGGAGGACAAGGAAGGCGCCTTCGACGCCCTCTCTGCCCTCTCCCTGGTCATCGCCGCCAGCGCCGGCATGGTCCGCGACCTGGTGCCGGATGCCAAGCGCATGGCGGCCGCCGCCGGCCAGGGCTACGCCACCGCCACCGATCTCGCCGACTGGCTGGTGCGGGCGCTCAACATCCCGTTCCGCGAGGCGCACCACATCACCGGCCGCATCGTCGGGCTCGCGGCGGAGCGCTCCATCGCGCTCCACAAGCTGCCGCTCGCCGAGATGCAGGCGGTGGACGGCCGGATCACCGCCGACGTCTTCTCGGTGCTCTCGGTTGCCCGCTCGGTGAAGAGCCGCACCAGCTATGGCGGCACCGCGCCGGTGCGGGTGCGGGCCCAGGCCCGGCGCTGGCTGAAGAAGCTGCAGGCCGGCAAAAGATGAGCGCCGCCACGGGACGCCCGGGTGCGATGCAGCATCGCGGCCGGCGGGGGCTCGCCTTTGCGGCCGGCATCGCTATAGTGCGCTCTGCACCATTGGGAACGGCACAGCTCGTAATGCACCGGCGCGCAAGACATATCGGCCTCCTCGCCGCCATCGCCCTGTCCTCGGCCCTGGCCGGCTGCGGCGTGAAGGGCCCGCTGGAGCCGCCCCCGGGCGCCCATGTCGCGGCCCCGGCGACGCCGGCCGCGCCGCACCCGGCCGCGGGCTCGTCGACCCCGGCCGCCGGCACCGCCGCGCCGGCCTACGTGCCGCCGCGCAGCGCCTACGAGCTCAACAATTCGGTGACCCCGCACGCCGACTGGCAGAAGCAGAAGCAGTCGGTCAAGCCGGACCCGCTGCAAGGCGCCAAGCGACCCGACCAGCCCTTCATCCTCGACGGCCTGCTCTGACGCTGCCCCGCCTGGGGCGCGTCCGGCGGGCGGCTGCCCCCAGATGCATCACTTCACCTATCGCAACGGCCTCCTCCACGCCGAAGACGTGGACCTCACCCGCCTTGCCGCCGAGCTGGGCACGCCCTTCTATTGCTACTCCACGGCGACGCTGGAGCGGCACTACGACGTGTTCATGCAGGCCTTCGCCGGCAGGCCCACGCTCCTGTGCTACGCGCTGAAGGCCAATTCCAACCAGTCGGTCATCGCAACCCTCGCCCGCCGCGGCGCCGGCGCGGACATCGTCTCCGGGGGCGAGCTGAAGCGGGCGCTGGCGGCCGGGGTGCCGGGGGAGCGCATCGTCTTCTCCGGCGTCGGCAAGACCCCGGACGAGATGGCCCAGGCGCTCCAGGCCGGCATCCTGTGCTTCAACGTGGAGAGCGAGCCGGAGCTCGATGCCCTCTCGGCGGTGGCGGTGGCCACCGGGATCACCGCCAAGGTGTCGATCCGGGTCAATCCGGACGTCGATGCGAAGACCCACCAGAAGATCTCCACCGGCCAGTCCGCCACCAAGTTCGGCATCCCCCTCTCCCGCGCCCGGGGGGTCTATGACGCCGCGGCGGCGCTGCCGGGCCTCACCATCGCTGGGGTGGACATGCATATCGGCAGCCAGATCACCGACATGGCGCCGTTCGAGAATGCGGTGGCGCTGCTGGCGGAGCTGGCGCGCGACCTCATGGCCGCCGGCCACCGGCTGCACCACATGGACCTCGGCGGCGGCCTCGGCGTGCCCTATGCCGCCTCCGACCCGGTGCCGCCGGCGCCCGACGCCTATGCCCGCACCATCCTGTCGGCGCTGGGCGGCCTCGACATCCCGCTGGTGTTCGAGATGGGGCGGATGATCGTTGCCAATGCCGGCATCCTGGTGGCCCGGGTGCTGTACGTGAAGCAGGGCGAGGGCAAGACCTTCGTCATCGTCGACGCCGCCATGAACGACCTGATCCGCCCGACCCTCTACGAGGCGCACCACGACATCGTGCCGGTGGCCGAGCCCGCCGCCGATGCCGCCCTAAGCGTGGTGGACGTGGTGGGGCCGGTGTGCGAGACCGGCGACTTCCTCGCCCTCGACCGGCCGCTGCCGGCGCTCAAAGCCGGCGACCTGATCGCGGTGATGACCGCCGGCGCCTACGGGGCGGTGCAGTCCGGCACCTACAACACCCGCCCGCTGGTGCCGGAGGTTCTGGTGGCCGGCGGCGCCGCGGCGGTGGTGCGGCCGCGGGTTTCGGCGGAGGCGCTGATCGGCCTTGATCGCATCGCCCCCTGGCTGGGCTGACCGCGGGGCGGCATTCCGCAGCGGCAATTTCTGGCGACAAGGATTGTGGGGGCGGGTGGTTTCAGACCATCCTGCTGCAATGCAGCGGGGACTGCGGGCGGGGCGCGAGGCGTTGTGCCGCCTTGCGGTTGGGGGCACTGGAATGACGAATGTGCTGGTTACCGGCGGTGCGGGCTATATCGGCGCGCAAGCCTGCAAGGCGTTGAAGGCGGCGGGCTTCGCCCCGGTGACCTTCGACGACCTCTCCACCGGCTGGGGCGAGGCGGTGAAGTTCGGTCCGCTCGTCAAGGCGAGCCTGATGGATCGTGCCGCCTTGGATGCCGCGTTTCGCGAGCATCGGCCGGCGGCGGTGCTGCACTTCGCGGCGCTCTCGCTGGTCGGCGAATCGATGAAGGACCCGGGCAAGTACTGGCGCACCAACGTCAACGGCTCGCTGAACCTGATCGAGGCGGCGACCGCGGCGGGCTGCCGGCATTTCGTCTTCTCCTCCACCTGCGCCACCTATGGCGACCAGGACGGGGTGGTGCTCGACGAGACGACGCCCCAGCGGCCCATCAACTCCTACGGCGCCTCCAAGCGGGCGATCGAGGACATGCTGGTGAACTTCGGCGCCAGCACCGGGCTGGAGCATGTGATCTTCCGCTATTTCAACGTCGCCGGCGCCGATCCCGAGGCCGAGGTGGGCGAGCAGCACGTGCCGGAAACCCACCTGATTCCGCTGGTGCTCGATGCCATCGCCGGCAAGCGCCCGGCCCTCACCGTCTTCGGCGCCGATTATCCGACCCCGGACGGCACCTGCGTGCGCGACTACGTGCATGTCTGCGACCTGGTGGACGCCCACGTTCTGGGCCTGAAGCGGCTTCTTGGCGGCCAGGGCAGCGGTGTGTTCTGCCTCGGTACCGGCCGCGGGTTCTCGGTGCGCGAGGTGATCGCCGCCGCCGAGGCCGTCACCGGCCTGAAGGTGCCGGTGGTGGCGGGCGAGCGGCGGCCCGGCGATGCCGCGCTGCTGGTTTCGGGCAGCGCCCGGGCGGTGGACGAGCTCGGCTGGCGGCCGCAGCGCGACCTCGCGGCGATGATCACCGATGCCTGGCGCTGGCACCGCACCAGCGGCTTCGCCGCCTGACGCCAGAGGGACGTCATCCGGTTTCGTGGACCGCCGGACGTCGGCAAGGCCGGCGCGGCGCCGTGCGGCTGCCGGGGAACCGGTCTCGGACCGGGCGGAGCGCGGCCCCACTCGCCCTTCGGGAGGGGTAGAGCCGTTCCGCATCATCGGGACGCGGGGAGGGCGACGCGGCCTTGCCCTCGGCCGCTCCCCCGTCCCGCCGCTGCTTCCACCAGGACAGGGCGCTCCGCCTGAAGCGCGGCACCGGCCGAAGACCGGGGCCGATGGGGCGAGGCCTCACGCCGGTTCGGCCAGCTCTTCCATGCTGAGCGCGACGGTGCCGAAATTGTTCCAGCGCATGAAGCTGACATCGTTGGCGAAGCAGGTGAGCTCGCCGGAGCGCGGCGCCCGCCAGGGCTTGGCGCCGCGGGTGCCGATGCGGAACTGGGTCGCCGGATCGGTATCGATGGCGCCGATCAGCTCGAACCAGCGGGCCCGCGGCACCCGGCGGGTGAAGGGAGAGCGGTCGAGCAGGGCCCAGTCATAGCCATCCGGCCCGCTGGGGATCCAGGCATCCCACCAGGTGCCGGTGGCCCTGAACCGGTAGAGGCGCCCTGCCTCCACCCGCAGGCCGGTGTGGGCCCACAGGGCGCTGGCGTGGATCGGGCGGGCGTCCGCCGGCGCGCTCATGTCAGCCCCAGCCGGAAGCGGACCGGGAACGGCGTGCCGGCCATGTCCATGGGCTCCAGCGGCCGGGCGGCCGGGCGCAGCAGCACCCGCTTCACCACCTCCGGGATCATCACGCCGCCCACATAGCGGCCGAGGCATTCGTGGTGGCCGTAGCCGAAATGCAGGTAGGAATGGCGCGGCCGGTCAGCCCGGAACGCCTCCGGCTGATCGACGAAGTCGGGATCGAACATGGCCGACAGGCTCAGCGGCAGCACCACGGTGCCGGTGCCGAGCACCTTCTCGCGGGCGGTGCCGCGGGCCAGCACGTAGGGCTCCGACAAGGCGCGGAACATGAAGGCGACGATGGGCGAGAACCGCAGCGCCTCCCAGACATGGCCGTCGAAGCGCGCATCGTCCCCGGCCGCCGCGGCGGCGCGGGCGCCGGCCAGCGCCTCGGGCCTGGAGAACAGCTCGGCGAGGGCGTTGATCACCGCCTCGGCCGTGGTCTCGATGGCGCCGATGAGCAGGCCGCCGACATTGATCACCACCCGGTCCATGCCGAACTGGGCCGACGGCGGCAAATTGAGGCTGAGGATGCGGGTGAGCATGTCGTCGGGCGCGGTGCCGGCCTTGATGGCGGCGATGCGCTCGGGGATCAGCCGGGCGAACAGCGCCCTGAGCTTGACCCGCGATTCGTCCGCCCGCGCATGGATGGCGTCGGCGTCGGGGCGGCCGTCATAGGGCAGGTTGTTGAACTGGTCCATCTGGTTGGCGAAGGACCAGTCGAGCAGGTCGGCATCGGGGCCGGTGATGCCGAAATAGCGCTGCACGATGCGCATCGGCACGAAGCGGGCAAGGCCTTCCACCGCCTCGATCTCGGCGCCGGCGGCGTCGAGCGCGGCGTCGGCGATCTCCCCGGCCATGGCCCGCACCCGCGGCAGGTCGTCCTGGGCGAGAATGGCCCGCATCACCGCCTTGTCGCGATAGTTCACCACCGTCTCGTCCTGGGCGAGCATGAAGTCGCCCATTTTCGGCCGGTAGAGGTCGACAGTGAACACTTTCGGCAGGGACAGCGCCTCGATCACGTCCGCCCGCTTGGCGATGAGGGTGACCTCGGCGGTCTCGTACACCGGGGCGTGGCCGCGCAGCTCGGCGAAGAAGCCGCGCGGGTCGCTGTTGATCAGGGTGCGGGCGAGCGGCCAGCGCTCGGCCGGGCGCAGCCCCGCCAGCCGGTCGAGATAAGGCGTCTCACCGCACGCGGACATCGGGTCCCTCCAGGATTTTCAAGTATTCGATGACGGCCCGGCGCTGGTCCGGGGAGAGCGCCTGCGCGCCCGGCCCGGGGAAAGCGTGGCCGGCGTTGGAATTGCCCGGCAGCGTGGTGTCGAACACGGTGAGGGCGTCGCGCTCCGCCTCCGGCAGGGCGGCGGGATCGGAGATGAAGCCCAGCTTCGCCGCATCGTAGCGGCTGGACCCGACGTGGAAGCGCGCCGGGCGCTCTTCCTGCGGCGAGAGCAGGTCGTAGACGGTGGGCACCGAGCCGTTGTGCAGGAACGGGCCGGTGGCCCACACCCCGGCCAGCGGGCCGGCCTTGTAGGCGGGCGTGCCGGACCAGCCGGCCAGCGGCTTCTGCGCCCCCGGGGCGAAGCGCCAGCCGGAATAGGCCTTGCGGGCATCGCCGGTGATGTTGCGGGCCCTCAGGTCGTTCTCCACCACGTTGCTCACGGTGGCGAGCAGGATGCCCCCCGCCGGCACCTGCGGCGCGCCGCCGAACAGCGGCGCCAGCGGGCCGCTGCGGGCGATGCGGCTGCGGAAATTGTCGAGCATGCGCGGATCGGTGCCGACCACGCTCTGCGGCACCATGGTCACCGCCAGCCACTGGCGGCCGCCCTCGGTCTCGGCGGCGTCGGTGAGGCGATAGTCGGGGCCGCCGTGGCAACCGGCGCAATTGGCCTTGAACAGCACCTCGCCCTCGGCCGCCTTCGCCCGGTCCACCGCGCCGAGCTGGCGTTCCGGCCAGGGCGGCGGCTTGAGGATCGCTGCCCAGTCCTCCAGCAGCCGCAGGTTCTCGATCAGGGCCGCGGAGGCGAAGGCGTCCGGCCGCCCGCCGGCGAGGTCGGTGCGGCCGAACACCCCCAGCACCTCGCCGAGATTGCGGCCGATGGGGTTGCCGGCCACCCCGTTCCACTGGACGAAGCGCTGCGCCGGAGTGGTCCACAGGAACGGGTAGGAGACCGGGGCATCCGGGCTGCCGAGGTTCGCCGGCTCGCCGAGGGCGTCGGCGGCCACCGCATTGAGGATGTGGCCGAAGGCGTCGAGCCGGCCGCGGCCGTAGGGCACGGCAGTCTTCGCCGCGGTCTCGAGCTTCTGGAGCCGGCTCACGGTCGCCTGCAGCTCGGTGCGCACCGTCGCCGGATCGCCGCCGACCCGCTCGGAGAAGCGGGCGAACCGCGTCGGATCCACCAGGGTGCGGGCGAAGGCGGTGGTGAGCCGAGTCATGAAGGTCTGGTAGTCGGCCAGCGCGGCGCCGCCGTCGATGCGGATGCGGGCGGAGCCGGCGCGGATCTCGCCGGTGTGGCAGGCGGCGCAGGTGAGCCCGAAATCCGCGCCGAAGGGGCCGTCGCGGCGCGGATCGGCGGCAAATCCGATGGGCAGGCCGTCGGGATTGAGCGGAGAGGGACCGTCGGCCGGCAGGAAGCCGAACCGGGCGATGTACTGCGGGTCGAGGAACAGGCCTTCGCCCTCCGGCTGCTCCACCGCCTTCAGGAAGGCGAGCGGCAGCAGCCGCGAGCCCTGGGGGGTGAAGTAGAAGGCCTCCCGCAGCTCCGGCGACCAGCCCTGGTCCAGCACCACGGGCGGGCGGGTGGCCACCTGAGGCAGGGCCGGCGCCCGCGCCTTCAGATAGCCGCCGACCACCCCGGCGCCGGCCACGGCGAGGATGGCGGCGGCCATGATCCCCCACACCGGTTTCGTCTGTTCCATGCCCCGGTCCCCCATCCGTGCCGCCACCCCGCTCAGGCCAAAGTGAGGTCGAGGCTCTCCCGGAGGCGCGCCACCAGCTCGCCCTGCCGTCGGGTGTCGGTCTTTTCGTACAGCGCCTTGAGCTGGCTGCGCACGGTCGACAGGGCGACCTGCCGCCGCTGCGCGTGGTCGGCCAGCGAGGTCCCTTCCGCGAGCGCCGCCGCAAGGGCGCTTTCGGCCGGGGTGAAGCGGAAGGTGGTCTGCAGCCGGCGGGCGGCGTCGGCGGCGCTGCGCCCGGGGGCGCGCACCACCACCGCGATCTGCGAGGTCGCCACCAGCCGGGCCGGGCCCTGGCCCTCCGGCAGGGGATGCAGGGAGACCCGGTAGGGCGGCTCGTCGAGATCGGCCCGCGGCACCTCCATGTGGTCGGCGTGGGCGATGGTTGTCTCGCCGCGCGCCGCCGCCAGCGCCTGGGCCACCGCGGTGCCGATCTGGCGCGAGGCGCGGGCGTCGCGGAAGGCGAGGCGGCCGCCGCGGATGGCGATGTCGCCCCCCTTCAGCATGGCTTCGCCCGCCTTGTTGACGTGGGTCACCCGGAGGTCCGCGTCGGCGAGGAAGATGCCGGCATCGACGATGTCGAGGGCGGCGCCGATGTCGTCCACCTTGGCCTTCGCCTCGTCGAGCAAAGCGTAATATTCGAACGCCCGCCGCAGGTGCGGCACCACCAGCCCCAGCCGGTGCTTCTCCGCCGCGCCGAAGGGGCCCTGGCCTCGCCCGCGCATGGCGGCGATGGTGGCCATCACGTCGGCCTCCTGGGCGAAGTAGGACACCAGGGAGTGCTCGATGTCCATGGGCTCCACCACCTCGCGGAACAGGGCGGTGGCACGGAACTGCTCGGGGTCCACCCCGTCCTCGCCGCAGATCACGCGGCCCGGGTTGGACAGGATGTAGGACAGGCGCGGGTCCTCGGTGGCGTGGCGATAGAAGAACGCGCGGTATTCCTGGAAATCGTGGCCCCACACCCGCCAGGTGGGGCGGGTCTGCTGCTTGAGCGAGAAGATGGCGAGCTGGCCCACCCGTCCCTCGATGAAGCGCGTCACGCCCTCCAGCAGCAGCCCCCATTCGGAAGGGGTGCCTGCGAGGGCGTAGATGTCGGCGATGAGCCGCGAATACTGGTCGAGATCGCCGGGATGAGAGCTGCTCATGTCCGCCTCGTTCCTGACCGCCCGGCCGACGTCCCGGCGGGGCCGGGGCCGGATGTCCCCCCGGCCGCGACGGCGGCGGGCGCTGCGCCGCGGCCGCGCGGGATGACCCGCGGGCGGCATGCGGCGCCGGGCAGCATTGCACAATGGGGCCAGCCTGCAAGACCGCCTTGCCGCCGGTCATCCCTCATTCGGAGGATGAGCCGGCCGCGCGCGCGTGCTGATCTGGGCGCGTGCCGACTTGAGCGCGCGCTGATTTGGGCCCGGGCCGGCCTGGAGGCCTCGCGGGCCTGGTCGCATGCCCGGTTCGGCGCGTGTGCCGCCGGAGCGGGCGTCCGAGATCTGAATGCATCCGCGGCCGGTCCCCGGCATCGCATCCGGCGGGAGGCCGAAAGGGTCCATGGACATGTGTATCGGCCGCGACGACCCGCCCGCCTCGCCGCAGGATGCGATCGGGCGGCGCGTGCGGTGGCTCGCCATCGCCGCCGGGGCGCGGCCGAGCGACAGCGGCTTCAGCCGGATGTTTCCCCCCCTCGCCGGGCCGGAGCATCGGCTGCCGGAGGGCGCGCCCGTGCTCGCCGCCCTGGCCGCGCTCGCCGCCAGCATGGCCGAGCCGGAGCCCGCCGATGCGCTGGAGGGGCGCGGCGACGGCACGCTGCCGGCCGGCTACACCTACCTGATCCAGTTCGTGCTCAACGACCTCGTCTGGGAGCGCGCCCTGCCGGCCGGTCCGGAGCGGCCGGACTTCGCCCCGCTCGCCGGCCTCGACGGCCTGCTCAACCGGCGCTCCGGCCAGCTCGACCTCGACAGCCTCTACGACGCGCCGCGCGATCCGGCGGCCATCGACCGGATGCTGCTCGGGCCGATGAGCTCGCCGCCCGTGGCGATGCCTTCGCTGCCGGCCCGCTCCGGCCTGCCGCCTTTCCTCTCCGCGCCGCCGCTCGCCCCCGTGCCCGACCCCGCCGGCCGGCGGGCCGCGCCCCATGACCCGCCCCGGGACCTGCCCCGCTTCGGCGCCTCCCGCGATCCCTCCCGTGATCGCCGGCCGCGCATGGCCGACGCCCGCAATGATGCGGTGCTGATGCTGAGCCAGCTCCACGTCGCCTTCCTAAAAGCCCACAACGCCCTGGTCGCCACCGGGCTCGGCTTCGAGGCGGCGCGCCGGGCGCTGCGCCGGCGCTACCAGGCGCTGGTGCTGGACGACCTCGCCCGCCGGCTCTGCGCCGCCGACGTCTACGCCGCGGTGCGCCATGGACCCCCCACGGGTCGGCCGGCGAGCCGCTTCCTGCCTGTGGAGTTCGCCGCCGCCGCCTTCGTGCTGGCGCCGAGCCTGATGCGCGCCGGCTATGGGGTGTCCCCGGCGATGCCGAACCTGCCGCGGGCGCTGCTGGCGCCGCGGGTCATCCTCGGCGCGGCAGGCCGCGGCCCGGCGGCCCTGCCGCCCGAGCGGGCGATCGCCTGGGAGCGCTTCCTGCCGCTGGCACCCCGTCCGCCGCAGCCGGCGCGCCGGCTCGATACCGTGCTTGCGGGGGCGGCGGAGGCGAGCATCGAGGTCGCCACCCGCCAGCTGATGGGCGGCTACCGGCTCGGCCTGCCCACCGGGCAGGCGGTGGCCCGGCATCTGGATCTGGCGCCGCTGTGCGGGCCGGCGCTGCTGGCCGCCCTGCCGCCGGCGCAGCGCGCCGCCGCGGCACCGTTCGCCCAGGCAACCCCGCTCTGGTTCTACATCCTGGCCGAGGCCGGCGATCCGTCCGGACCGGACGGGCGCCATCTCGGCCCGGTGGGCAGCCGCATCGTCGCCGAGACCCTGCGCACCCTGGTCGAGCGGGCGGAGGGCTCGATCCTCGCCGGGGATCCTTCGGCGGACTGCGCCGGCTTCACCCTGTGCGACCTGATCCGGCTTGCCGGCGGGGCGGACCCGACCGGTTGACGAGTTTCTCCCGGCCGCCGGGGGGCGGTGTTGGCCGGGAGGGGGCAGCGGGGCGGCCAGTCAGGGCTGGTCGCCCCGGTGCCTGCATTGGGCGGGCGAGCGCGGAGCTGACCCGACGCGTCGATGCAGGAGGTGAGGCGTTTCCCAGACATGACGGCGCGCGAACGGCGTTCTGTAGCCGGCGCAGGAGCGGGCGCCCAACGGGTCGCGAGTCAGATCCGGCGGGCGTCGGCGCCTTCGGTCATGGCCGGGCCGGTCCCCGCGCTTCGGCTCTTGCCGATCGGCCGTGTCTGCGGCCGGAGCCCGCAGGCATCGGGCCTACGGCCTGCCAGGCGGCGCGGCGGAGGCGCGGTCGGCATGTTGCTCCACGCGGATCGTCGCGGGTGCCGGGCACAAGGCCGGGCATGACAGGGTCTGTTCCGGATCAGCTCCATAAGGCGAGCCAGAGAAAGAGCCGCTCACAAGACCTCATAGGGTCGGTCCCGTCGCCGGGTCTTTCGGCCACCTGCGGTGTTGACGATCCGCGCTGCCGCGGACCAGATCGGCTGCGGTCCGCGCCGCCCAGGCGGGCGAAAATCCCTCGGTCATCCGACCCCACGGGGTTTCGTCAGCGGCTCCAGGACGTGCCGGATGGAATTTCAGGCTGCCCCGAGACCGGACAACGCCTTCTCCTCGAATCGCGGGCGCTCCTTTCCGGATAGCGCTCCGCGGGGCGCCGGCGGTCTCCCCCGCGGCGCAACCTTGGACGGTGGCGCAAGGGCGGCGTTCATGCTCTATCATCGCCGCCCATGAGCCAGCCGCCGCCCCGTTTTCCCCGCCCGCCGCACGCCAAGGACCCTGCCCGGGATGCCGCGCGGCGTCCCGCCGGACCCGGCCGTGGGCCCGCTCCGCGTCCCGCCGCGACCGCCGGCCTTGCCGCCCGCACCCTTGCCGTCGATGCGCTTGAGCACGTTCTGGCCCGTGGCGCGGCCATGGAGGAGGCGCTGGACCAGGTTCCCGCCGCCCTCGACCCG
>CALMSN010000281.1 GCA_937872325.1 uncultured Xanthobacter sp.
CCCATCTCGCCCGCCTCGCCGCCGGGGCGCGCCTGCTCGGCCTGCCGCTGCCGGCGCTCGATTTTGCCGCCGCGCTCGCCGCGACGGCGCAGGCCAACGGGCTCACGGAAGGCGTGCTGCGCCTCACCCTCACCCGCGGAACCGGGCCGCGGGGCGTGCTGCCGCCGGCAACGCCCGATCCCACCGTGGTGATCACCGCCGCAGCCCTGCCCCCGCCCCCGCCGCCGGCGCGGCTGGTGATCGCCGATGGCACGCGCCGCAACGAGCGCTCCCCGCTGGCGCAAGTGAAGTCATTGAACTATCTCGACAATATCCTCGCCCGGCAGGAGGCCGCTGGCCGCGGCGCCGACGACGCCGTGCTGCTGAACACCGCCGACCGGGTGGCGGAAACCTCCATCGCCAATGTGTTCGCGCTCATCGATGGCGCGCTCCTCACCCCGCCGGTGAGCGAGGGGGCGCTGCCCGGGGTGATGCGCGCGGCCGTCCTTGCCGCCGGCGCCCGCGAGGCGCCGCTCTCGGCGCCGGATCTGGTCGGCGCCGATGCGCTCTTTCTCACGTCCGCCCTCGGCATCCGGCCGGTGCGCGAGATCGCCGGCCGGATCCTGCCGGCGAGCGACTTGCTGGCCAGTGACTTGCCGGCGCGGCTGCGCGCAATCGAAGGCGCCTGAATGTCCCATCCCACCCTGCGCACCCCACGGCTGATCCTGCGTCCCTGGCAGGCGTCCGATCGCGACGGGCTGTGGCGGATGCAATCCGATCCGCGCACCATGGAATTCCTGCTGCCGGTGCCCGACCGCGCGGCGAGCGATGCGGTGGCGGACCGGGCGGAAGCGCATTTCGCCCGCCACGGCTTCGGCCTGTGGGTGGTGGAGGTGCCCGGCGTCACCGATTTCGCCGGCTATGCCGGGCTGGTCCATGTGCCGTTCGATGCCGCCTTCACCCCGGCGGTGGAGCTGGGGTGGCGCTTCGATCCGGCGTGGTGGGGCCACGGCTATGCCACCGAGGCGGCGCAGGCGGCCACCGCCCATGGCTTCGAGGCGCTGGGCCTGACGGAGCTGGTCGCCCTCACCGTGCCGGCCAACCTGCGCTCGCAGGCGGTGATGCGGCGGCTGGGCATGACCCGCGTCGCGGACGGCGATTTCGAGCACCCCGCGGTGCCGCAAGGCCACTGGCTGCGCCCGCATGTGCTGCACCGGATCTCGCGCGCGGCCTGGGAGGCGACGCGGCCAGCCCGTCACACGGTCTGGTCGTAGGGGATCCGCACCGCCCGGCGCTGGTGGCGGACCTTGATGTCGGCGATCTCGTCGAGCATGACCCGCAGCCGCTCCAGCGAGCGCTTCTCGTCGTCGGTCAGCGGGCGTTCCGGCCGGAAGTGGGTGACCAGCACCGCCAAAGCATCGCCGATGCGGCCGAGCTGCGTACCATAGCTGCCGACGCTCTCCAGCACCTCCTCCTCCACCTCGGGCGCCTTCGACTGGCCGAGATTGACGTTGACGAGGCCGAACTGGCTGCCCACCGCCACCAGGTTGGAGGTGAACAGCCGAAAGAACTGGGTCACGTCCCCGCTCAGCGGCGCCTTGGCCGCAGTCAGGAATTTGGCTCCGCCGCCGTTCAGGGGAAGCTTGAACATCGCCATGGCAATACCGCTCCAGCCGAAAGACTGAAGTGTTGCAGAATCAGCCGGGCATGCAATCACCACGTGTGCGCGGCGCCGGCAGCCAAGCGCCCGCACCGACCCGAAACGAAAAGAGGCGGCCGGGGGGCCGCCTCTTTGTCCATGCGCGTCAATGGGTTGCCGGGATCGGGCTCAGGCCTTCACCAGCGGCAGCTTGGGCACCGGGCTGCCCTTGCGTCCGGTCGGGCCGCTGTCCGGCTTCGGCCCGGGCTTGCCCGGGCGGCCCTTGGGCTTGGCCTTCGCGGCGGCCGGCTTGCGCCGGGCGGGACGCTTCGGCGCGTCGGCGACGATCTTGTCCGGCTTCGGGGTGACAGGCCCCTCGGGGAACTCGAAGGTGAGCTTCGAATCCCGCCCTTCGCCTTCCACCACCACGCGGACGTGGCCGCCATTCTTGAGCCCGCCGAACAGCACCATGTCGGCCAGCGGGGTCTTGATGTGCTCCTGGATGACCCGCCCCATGGGCCGGGCCCCCATCTGCTCGTCATAGCCGCGGTCCACCAGCCACGCGCCGGCCTCCTCGGACAGCTCGATGGTGACGTGCCGGTCGGCGAGCTGCGCCTCCAGCTGCAGCACGAACTTCTCCACCACCTGGCCGATCACGGTCGCGTCCAGGTGGCCGAAGGCGATCACCGCATCCAGCCGGTTGCGGAATTCCGGCGCGAAGGTGCGGTTGATGGCGTCCGAATCGTCGCCCTCGCGCTTGGTGCGGGTGAAGCCGTAAGCGGGCTTGGCCAGGTCCGCCGCGCCGGCATTGGTGGTCATGATGAGAATCACGTTTCGGAAGTCGACCTGCTTGCCGTTGTGGTCGGTCAGCTTCCCGTGGTCCATCACCTGCAGGAGGATGTTGTAGAGGTCCGGATGGGCCTTCTCGATCTCGTCCAGCAGCAGCACGCAATGCGGGTTCTGGTCGACGCCGTCGGTGAGCAGGCCGCCCTGGTCGAAGCCCACATAGCCCGGAGGGGCGCCGATGAGCTTCGAGACGGTATGCCGCTCCATGTATTCCGACATGTCGAAGCGCAGAAGCTGCACCCCGAGAATCGAGGCGAGCTGCTTGGCCACCTCGGTCTTGCCGACGCCGGTGGGCCCGGAGAACAGGTAGGAGCCGATGGGCTTCTCCGGCTCGCGCAGGCCGGCGCGGGCCAGCTTGATGGAGGCGGCCAGCGCGTCGATGGCCTTGTCCTGCCCGTAGACCACCCGCTTGAGGGTCGTCTGCAGGTTGGCCAGCACCTCGGCATCGTCCTTGGAGACGGTCTTGGGCGGAATCCGCGCCATGGTCGCGACGGTCGCCTCGATCTCCTTGAGGCCGATGGTCTTCTTCCGCTTGGCCTCGGGCACCAGCATCTGCGCCGCGCCGCTCTCGTCGATCACGTCGATGGCCTTGTCGGGCAGCTTGCGGTCGTGGATGTAGCGCGCGGACAGCTCCACCGCGGCCTTGATGGCCTCGTTGGTGTAGCGCAGCTTGTGATAGTCCTCGAAGTACGGCTTCAGCCCCTTCAGGATCTCGATGGCGTCCGGCACTGTCGGCTCGGCCACATCGATCTTCTGGAACCGGCGCACCAGGGCGCGATCCTTCTCGAAATACTGCCGGTATTCCTTGTAGGTGGTGGAGCCCATGCAGCGCAGGGTGCCGGAGGCGAGCGCCGGCTTCAGCAGGTTGGAGGCATCCATCGCCCCGCCCGAGGTCGCACCGGCGCCGATCACCGTGTGGATCTCGTCGATGAACATGATGGCGTTGGGATAGGCCTCGATCTCCTTCACCACCTGCTTGAGGCGCTCCTCGAAGTCGCCGCGATAGCGGGTGCCGGCGAGCAGCGCGCCCATGTCGAGGGAGAAGACGGTGGCGGTGGCCAGCACGTCCGGCACCTCGCCGTCATTGATGCGCTTGGCCAAGCCCTCGGCGATGGCGGTCTTGCCGACGCCCGGGTCGCCGACGAACAGCGGGTTGTTCTTCTGCCGGCGGCAGAGCACCTGGATGGTGCGCTGGATCTCCTTGTCGCGGCCGATCAGCGGATCGATCTTGCCCTCGTGCGCCTTCTTGTTGAGGTTGACGCAATAGGCGTCGAGCGCATCCGCCTTCTTCTGCTTCTCGTCGCCGGACTTGGTCTCGGTCTCCTCCTCGGCGCCGCGCACGGGGCGGCTCTCCGACATGCCGGAGCGCTTGGCGATTCCATGGGAGATGTAGTTGACCGCGTCGTACCGCGTCATGTCCTGCTCCTGCAGGAAATAGGCGGCATGGCTTTCGCGCTCGGCGAAGATGGCGACCAGCACGTTGGCGCCCGTCACCTCTTCCCTGCCCGACGACTGCACGTGAATCACCGCGCGCTGGATGACGCGCTGGAAGCCGGCCGTGGGCTTGGAATCATCGGAGCTAGACTGGACGAGATTCTCAAGCTCCGTATCCACGTACTCGATCAGATTGCGGCGGAGCTTGTCCATGTCGACGTTGCACGCCCGCATCACCGCGGCAGCGTCCTGGTCGTCGACGAGGGACAGAAGCAGATGCTCGAGGGTCGCGTATTCGTGGTGGCGTTCGTTGGCGAGGGCCAAAGCGCGGTGAAGCGACTGCTCGAGGCTGCGGGAGAATGTAGGCATCGACACCTCTTTCGCGCGCTACTCCCGGCCCGACGGAAACCTCCGCTGGATTTGGAGAGCAAGTGCATCCTTCACACAAACTTCGTACCGGATGCCGCACTGCGCAAGCCCCTTGCGCTCTTGCCACCGCGAAATTCAGTGTGGCCGGACTTTGGAATCGTTATCCGCCGGCAGCCGCAAAATGGCGTGAATGCTTACTTCTTTTCCATCACGCACTGAAGCGGGTGCTGATGCTTGCGGGCAAAGTCCATCACCTGCGTCACCTTGGTCTCCGCCACCTCGTAGGTGAAGACGCCGCACTCACCGACCCCGTGGTGATGCACATGGAGCATGATCCGCCGCGCCTCGCCGTGGTCCTTGTTGAAGAACCGCTGGAGCACGTGCTCGACGAATTCCATGGGGGTGTAGTCGTCGTTCAGAAGCAGCACCCGGTAGAGACTCGGGCGCTTGGTCTGCGACTTGGTGCGGGTGATGACCGAGGTGCCCGGCCCGTCGCCATCGCGGCGCGGCGGCTCGTCCGCCATGCGGGCGGGGGACGGCAGGGAAAAACGGAGAGCGGGGAGAACGGTGTCGGGGCCGCCTTTCGGCGATGCAACCGCCGCCGACGGCGCGGCCGACTCAGGCACCTGCGGCCGGGATGAAATGGCACCGGCCCCGGGCAGGCCGACTTCGGCAATATGCGTCATCTGAAAGGCGCCCCGTAGCGCTATGCCGGCCAATGCCGGAATGTCCTCGGCGCTCGGGCATAATAATAAGAAGCGCGAGGCCTGAACGCCAGACCCAGCGGCAGCGCAGCCCGTGGCGCATGGTGCTGGCGCACCATTCCTGCCGGTCGGCGCGCATGGGCGCCAGTGCGCTGCAACATGGGCCGCTGCGACGACGGGCGCCGGAAAATCACGACGACGTCCCGGAAATGCCCGCCAAGGGCGTGCCCGCACGGGACGTCCTGACGCCGGACATGCAAAAGGCTCGATTCGAAAACCGAGCCTTTTAATTGTTCTATGGCCGAAACCGTCCGTTCAGGAGGGCGACGGACGGCTGCGGCTGCGGCTCAGCGGCCGATCTTGCCGAAGGCGGTCTCGAACGGCTTGTAGGCTTCCTTCGCCAGCTCGGTGTAGAGCTCGCCGATCTTGGTGGCCTGGGCCACGGCGCCCTCGTAAGCCGACTTCAGGTAAGCCTGCTGGATCTCGACGGCCTGCTCGAGGGTCTTGGCGCCAAGCAGCTTCTCGAGGGCAGCGGTGCCCTGCTCGAAGGACGACTTGGAGTAATCAGCCACTTCGACCGCGATGGCCTGGGCGCTCTTGGAGAGCGTGCCGAAGCTCTTCATGGCGTTCTCGATGTTTTCCTGGCTGAGCTTCTGGAGCTCCTCGGGGCTCTGCACCATTGGGGTATCCTCATTCCTAGCGGAGCCCGGCGGGCCCCTTCCCAGATCAGGCAGTGGCTGTTCTCGCTCTGCCCAGGACATATATTATGCGGTGCAACATGAGTGTCAACTTTTTTGTGCGCCGCACAATGTGGCAAACGCGGCCCGGTTTACGCCTTGGTAACTCCGTGTTTTTAGGGTCATCCCCTGGTCGCTCCAAGATCATTGCACTGCATGATCGACCGCCTGAATGCGACGGCTGGATAGCCGCGGCCCAAGGGCCAACGGAGCGTCCGAAGCTACGGGGCCAAGTCCATGCGTTCAGCGTCCGCGCGCCTTTCACTTTCCGCCCGTTTCCTTGCGGTTGCAATGGTTGCGGGGTTTTCGTTCGCCACCACGACGGCCGACGCCAAGCCCAGGAAGCGCGCCGCCATCGAGCGCACGAAGGACCGCACAAAAGACCGGGCCAAGGTCACCACCCGCTCGCGGACGACCGTCGCCCGTGCCCCCGCGGCCGAGGATGACAGCGGCCGCTGGCGGTATGGCTCATCGGCCATCATCGTGGACGCGAATACCGGCAAGGTCCTTTTCGAGGATAATCCGGACGCCCTGCGTCATCCTGCCTCAGTCACGAAAGTGATGACGCTCTACCTGCTGTTCGAGCAGCTCCAGGCCGGCCGCCTGAAGCTGGACAGCAAGATGGAGGTGTCGGCCAAGGCGGCGTCGCAGTCGCCCTCGAAGCTCGGCGTGCGCGCGGGGTCCACCATCGAGGTGGAGGACGCCATCAAGGCCCTGGTGACCCGCTCCGCCAACGACGTGGCGGAGGGGAAGGGCGAGGCCCGCGGGGGCGCCGAATCCCAGCTCGGCGACTTGATGACCCAGAAGGCCCGCGCCCTCGGCATGAGCCGCACCGAGTTCCGCAACGCCTCCGGCCTGCCCAACCCCAACCAGGTCACCACGGCCCGCGACCTCGCCACCCTCGGCCGCGCCATCCAGGACCGGTTCCCCAAGGAATACAAATACTTCGCCACCCGCACCTTCTATTATCGCGGGGCCGCCATCGGCAATCACAACCGGCTGCTCGGCCGGGTCGAGGGCGTCGACGGCATCAAGACCGGCTACACCCAGGCCTCCGGCTACAACCTCCTGACCTCGGTGAAGCGCGACGACCGCTACCTGATCGGCGTGGTGCTGGGCGGCCGCTCGGGCGGGGCCCGCGATGCCCGCATGGCCTCGCTGATCTCCGACACCCTGCCGCGCGCCTATGCCGGCGGCCGCACCGCGCCGCGGGTGGTCGAGACCGCCTCCATCCCGGCCCGCGAGCCGGAAGCGCCGCACGCCGTCGCGCCGCTGCCGAAGCCGCAGCAGGCCATGCTTACCGCCGCCGATCCCGCCCCGGCCCCCGCCGCCGGCCGCGGCCGGCAGGTCGTGAGCGCCGGCTCCACCGACCCGATCCGCCCCACCGCGGTGCGCACCGTGGCCATCCAGCGGCCCCAGGCTGTTGCAGCGACGGCTGAGGCGGCGCCTGCACCCGCGGCCCGCGTCGTCACCGCCTCGGCGGCCGCGCCTTCCGCTCCCGCCGGCGTGCTGGGCTATCTCGATCCGTCGGGCACCGCCTCTAGCCCGGCGGCCTTCGCCGCCAGCCAGGCCGCCGAAGGCCGCAGCCGCTCCACCCGCGGCGCCACCGCGGCGAAGTCCGGCTCCGGCATGGACCATGCCGGCCTCTCGCCGGCCGAGCGGGCCGCCCATATCGCCGCCATGGATGTGGAGGAGCCCGCACCGGCGCGTCCCGTCCGCACCGCCTCCCTGACCCCCGCGGCGCCGCCCGCCGCGGCCCCCGCCGCAGCCCGCTCCGGCTGGCAGATCCAGATCGGCGCCTTCGATGCCGAGCGCGAGGCCCGGGCCAAGCTCGACCAGGCCAAGTCCAAGGCCGGCGCCGTCCTCGGCAATGCCACCTCCTACACCGAGAAGGTGTCGAAGGGCTCCGGCGCGCTCTACCGCGCCCGCTTTGCCGGCCTGGACGAGAAGGGCGCGCGCGAAGCCTGCCGTTTACTCCAGCGTAACGCGTTCTCGTGCATGACTATTCGGAACTGATTTGCGTTTCGGAGAGTTCAACGATGTTCGCGCAGGAGAACGTCCAGAAGAATATCTTTGGCCTGGTTGACTCGCGCGGCGAGGTAATCGGACCCGCCCTGATCGGGATGGAGCTTCTTCATCAGGCTCCGGTGCGCGGCGCGGATCGCCTCAAGGCCCGCTCCCGGTTCAAGGCCAAGGACCTGATAAGCTTCCTGCTCGGTCATGGCGCCGCTGCGCGCACGCGCCGCGCCGCCCAGGTCCCCCCCACCCGCATCGCCCTGCGCGTTCTCACGCCAGGCGGGCGCCCGGCGGTCGAGATAAGCTTCGAGTAAAGACAGGGACTGCGCGTCGCAGCCGGCGCGCAGAGCCACCAGGGTGGCGAGATCGAGATCGTCCAGCAGCGCCCCGGCATGCGGCCCCGAGACGATCCGCCCCGAAAGCGAGCCGCTGGCGTGGTCCAGCTCCATCTCGAACAGGCCGGAGGCGACCCGCGACACCCGGGGCGCGGCGCGGGGACGGAACAGCCCGCCGAGAACCGCCCCGAACGGCCCGCCGATCCGCGCCGGATCAAGCCGCCCCAGCATCACCAGCCCGCCCAGCCCCAGCGGCAGCGCGACGGTGATGCGGCCCAGGGCGAGCAGCACCACCGCCGCCACCAGCGCCGCATAAGCCAGGGTGCGTGTCGCCACCTTCACCAGCACCTTCGGATCCGCGCCGGTCCACACCTTGAGGCCGTAGAGGCCGAGCGCCAGCAAAGCCGCGCCCGCAATAAAGCTGATCACCCGCCGTGCTCCCGTTGTGCGCCATCGGCGCCATGGCCCATGGCCGCCAGCAGGCGGCGGGTTCCGGCATCGGCACGGGCGGCGAGCGCCGGCCGGCCGCCCGCCGCATAGGCCGCCACCGCCGACAGCAGCGCCCGCAACTGCGCCCCCGATCGCGCATCGAAGCGGCAATAGGCGCCGCCGGTGATCGCCGCAACCGCCCGGAACGCGTCTTCGACCCGGCCGTCGTCGCCCTCCTGGAACATGAACAGCCGCACCCCGCGCAAGGCCAGCTGGCCGGCGGCGGCGGTGATGGCTTCCACGCTCTCCTCCAGCGCATCGCCGACGAACACCGCGGCCTTCAGGCCGGAGCGCTCCGCCTCGCGCGCCAGATGCTCCAGCACGCGGCGGATCTGGGTGAGGCCGCCCTCGCAGGCGATGCGGCTCATCAAGGTTCGCAGCGCCGCCGCATCATCCAGGAAGGGCGAGGCGCGGCATTCGTCATGGCCGCGATAGTAGACGATCTGCATCTTGAGCCCGCCATGAGCGGCGGCGGCGGCGAACATGTCGGCCTGGATATCGCAGGCGAGCGCCCAGGTGGGCTGGCGTGAGGCCGTGGCATCGAGGGCAAAGGCGAGCCGCCCCTGCCCTGCCCCGCGAACCGGCGCCGTCTCCCGCGTGGCCTGGAGAAAGGCGGCGACCTCGTCGGCGCTCGATGCCTTGGCGCCGCCGGTGGCCGGCGTCGAAGCCCGGGGTGCGGCCGCCCGGGTCGGGGGCTTGGTCATCGTCTCGGGCCTCCTCAACTTCTCTTCACATAGGCCGCCCGCCCCCCGCCACCAAGATGGCCTGCGACGCGGCGGGCGCGCATCACCACTTTTTTCCCCGCCCCGCGGCCTTTAGGGTCCGGCCACAGAGGAGGCGAGTCCCGGCCGGGACCGCGGGGGAAGGAAACGGAACATGGCGAGCACGCCGAAGGTAGTGGAAACGGTGGCGGATCTGCGGGCGCAGGTCGCGCAGTGGCGGGAGGACGGCCTGCGCGTGGCGCTGGTGCCGACTATGGGCGCGCTCCATGCCGGGCATATCGGGCTGGTGCGCGCGGCCAAGGCGGCCGGCGACCGGGTGGTGGTGTCGATTTTCGTCAATCCGGCCCAGTTCGGACCAGCGGAGGATTTCGGCCGCTATCCCCGCACCTTCGACGCCGACGTGGAAAAGCTCGCCGCGGAAGCGGTCGACCTCGTCTACGCCCCGGCGGCGCAGGAGATGTATCCGGACGGCTTTGCTGCCCGCATCCACATGGCCGGCCCGGCCGAGGGGCTGGAGACGGACTTCCGCCCGCATTTCTTCTCCGGCGTCGCCACCGTGGTGACCAAGCTGTTCACCCAGTGCCGGCCCGACTACGCCACCTTCGGCGAGAAGGACTACCAGCAGCTCAAGGTCGTCACCCGCATGTCGCGCGACCTCGACCTCGCGGTGGAGATCGTCCCGGTGCCCACCACCCGCGAGGCGGACGGCCTGGCCTTGTCCTCCCGCAACGCCTATCTGGATCCGGCCGAGCGCGCGGTCGCCCCGGTCATCTTCCAGGCGCTGAACTCGGCGGCGGCTGCTATCCGCACCGGCACCGCCCCGGATGCGGCGGCGGCGGCGGCGGCGCGCAGCATCGCCGATGCCGGGCTGAAGGTGGACTATGTGGTCGCCCGCCACGCCGAAACCCTGGCGTCCGACCCCGCTCCCGGGGTGGAGCCCATCCGCCTGCTCGCGGCGGCCTGGCTCGGCAAGACCCGGCTGATCGACAATCTGGGGGTTTGAGGCGCGCATCCTGCCCCCTGTGCCTGCGGATGTGTCCGCAGGCACCCGCTCCCGTGCCGGACGCCGGCCTTGCGCCCACGGCGGGGCACCCGATGCACGGGGCGGGGCATCGGCGCCGGAAGGGGTAGACCAAGCGCTCGTGAGCGGTGCGCACACGCCTAAAGGAGTGTATCCGCCAAGTCCGAGCCGCACCGGATCAGTACATCCCGGTCCGGCGCGATGCCGAGCTCATGAAGCGACGCGCAGAAGCGGCGGGGAATATAAGCGGCGGCTCTCATCCACGCGGGATGAACAGGCTTCGGCCCTGCTCCGGGTGGGTGCAAGGCTCGTGAGCGATGCGCTCAAACCTCCCAGGATATGTCCGCCGGTTTCCATCCATGCCGGATCAGCACTCTTCGGTACCTTTCGCGCTTGACCCGGAGCCCGCGGGCACATGCGCCCGCGCGGCCCAAGGCTCGCGTGGCGAAGCTCACCGGCTCCGGCGCCGTGCGTCCAGCTAGCCTTCGCCCGGGGCCGTGGTGCTATACCGCCCCCATGTAGCTCGCCACCAGAGCGACGGCGACCAAGGCCAATCCGGCGCAGAGCACCGTCAGGATGCGGCCGGACATCACCCCCTGCCGGGCTTTGGCGGCAGGCATCCGGGTTTCGCCGTCCGGGCCGGGCGGCGATGCCGGCTGATAGAACTCGCGGTCCTGCCGCGCCTCGCCGGGGCTGGTCTGGTTGGGTTCAGGCTGCGCCATGGCATCCTCCTCTCTCGATGAGGAGGACAACGCCCGTGGGCCGCCCTGAGGTTCCCCGGCCGGCGGGCCGGCGGCGGCTCAGTGCAGGATCTGGCTGAGGAACAGCCGGGTGCGCTCGTGCTGGGGATTGGAGAAGAAGGCCTCCGGCTCGTTCATCTCCACGATCTGTCCGGCATCCATGAAGATCACCCGGTTCGCCACCTGCCGGGCGAAGCCCATCTCGTGGGTGACGCAGACCATGGTCATGCCCTCGTGGGCGAGGCTGACCATGGTGTCGAGCACCTCCTTCACCATTTCCGGATCGAGCGCCGAGGTGGGCTCGTCGAACAGCATGATGCGCGGGCGCATGCACAGCGCGCGGGCGATGGCGACGCGCTGCTGCTGGCCGCCGGAGAGCTGGCCGGGATACTTGTTCGCCTGGTCGGGGATCTTGACCTTGGTGAGGAAGTGCATGGCCACCTCCTCCGCCTCCTTCTTGGGCATCTTGCGCACCCAGATGGGTGCGAGGGTACAGTTCTCCAGGATGGTGAGGTGCGGGAACAGGTTGAAGTGCTGGAAGCACATCCCGACCTCGCGCCGCACCTCGTCGATCTTCTTGAGGTCGCCGGTCAGTTCGATGCCGTCGACGATGATGCGCCCGGCCTGGTGCTCCTCCAGCCGGTTGATGCAGCGGATCAGCGTCGACTTGCCAGAGCCCGAGGGCCCGGCGATGACGATCCGCTCGCCGCGGGCGACCGTGAGGTTCACCCCGCGCAGGACGTGGAAGTTGCCGTACCACTTGTTGACATCGATCAGCTCGATGGCGACCTTGGGGGCGCCCGCCTCGGCGGCGGCGATGATGGGATCCTGGCTCACGGGTCGCGTCCCTCAGTGGTGTCGGCCGCGATCGAGACGCTTTTCCAGCGCCATCGAATAGCGGGACATGCCGAAGCAGAAGATGAAATAGATGAGCCCGGCAAAGCCGAAGCCGGTGAACAGCGTGGTGGGGGTCGCCCAGTTGGGGTCGGTGAAGGCGGCCCGCATGGAGCCGAGCAGGTCGAAGATCGAGACGATCAGCACCAGCGTCGTATCCTTGAACAAGCCGATGAAGTTGTTGACGATCCCCGGGATCACCAGCTTCAGCGCCTGCGGCAGCACCACGAGGCGCATCATCAGCCCGGACCTGAGGCCGACCGCCATGGCGCCCTCGTACTGGCCCTTGGGGATCGCCTGCAGGCCGCCGCGCACCACCTCCGCCATGTAGGCCGCGGCGAACAGCGCCACGCCGACGACGCCCCGCAGCAGCCCGTCGATGTCGAGTCGTCCGGGCAGG
>CALMSN010000282.1 GCA_937872325.1 uncultured Xanthobacter sp.
GCCGCAAGAACAGGCGAGAGGAAGATCTTGCGCGGGAGGCGGGGGCTCAGACGGCGGATCATGGGCAACGTCCTGCAATCGGGGAGCGCCGCCACTGTGCACCGGGAGGACGACAAATGCCAAGGTTCGCCGCCAACCTTTCCATGCTCTGGCCGGAGGTGGATTTCCTCGACCGCTTCGAGCGGGCCGAGGCCGCCGGGTTCGCCGGGGTGGAATACCTCTTTCCCTATGCCTACGAGGCGGACGTCCTAGCTGACCGGCTCGCCCGGCACTCTCTTGTCCAGGTGCTGCACAACATGCCGCCCGGCGACTGGGAGAAGGGCGAGCGGGGAATCGCCTGCCTGCCGGGGCGCGAAGGCGAGTTCCAGGACGGCGTCGGCCGGGCGCTGGATTATGCCCGGGCGCTCGGCACCTCGGCGCTGAACTGCCTCGCCGGCCTCACCCCGCCGGGGGTGCCGGCGGAGAGGGTTCATGCCACCCTGGTCGCGAACCTGAAGTTCGCCGCCGCGGAACTGAAAAAGGCCGGCATCACCTTCGTCGTCGAGCCCATCAACAGCCGCGACATGCCGGGATTCCACCTCAACCGCTCGGCGCAGACGCTGGCAGTGCTGGACGAGGTGGGGCCGCACGACATCTTCCTGCAATACGACATCTACCATATGCAGGTCATGGAAGGGGACCTGACCCCGACGCTTCGGAAGCACATGGACCGGATCCGGCACATCCAGATCGCCGACACCCCGGGCCGTCACGAGCCGGGGACCGGGGAGATCAACTATCCCTTCCTGTTCGAGGCCATCGACGCCGCCGGCTATGCCGGCTGGATCGGTTGCGAATACCGCCCGCGGGGCGACACCGATGCCGGCCTCGCCTGGCACGCGCCCTATCGCGGGCGCGGGGTGGGCTGAGCAAGCGTCGGCTGGGCGGGTCGCCCGGCCGGCGGGCAGGCGAACCGGCAGTTGAGCGAGCATCATGGGCGTCGAGGTCGAGCGGAAGTTCCTGGTCAATGGCGACGGCTGGCGCGCCGGCGCCTCGGCGATGCCGATCCGGCAAGGCTATCTCAGCATGGGGATGGGGGCGACGGTGCGGGTCCGCATCGCCGGGCACGCCGCCTTCCTGACCATAAAGAGCCAGTCGTCCGGGGCGAGCCGGGCCGAGTTCGAATATCCCATCCCTCTGGCCGACGCCCTGGCGATGCTGGCGGACCTCTGCCCGCCGCCGCACATCGAGAAGACCCGCCACTTCGTGGACGTGGCCGGGCGCGCCTGGACTGTCGACGTCTTCGGCGGCGACAATGCCGGCCTGGTCCTGGCCGAGGTGGAACTCGGCCATCCGGACGATCCCGTCACCCTGCCGGATTGGGTGGGCGCCGAGGTGACGCATGATCCGCGCTACCGCAATTCCGCCCTCGCGCTGGCGCCCCAGGGCGGGGACTCGCTGGATGGCGAAGGCGTGTGACGCCTCATTCTGCTCAAATTTACAGCAAGCCCTGAAAAACGGCAGCGAACTCCGACTGGATCAATTTTTCCAGTGCGCCGGCAATTTATACAGTCCCATGACGATGCACTTCATGCTGCGGCATGTCCCCGGCGGAAGGGATTGGAAGGCAAGTCTGCGCCTTCGTGTGTCGTGTAGTTATTTTATATCAAGCATATCGTCATCGATTTCGAATTCGAATTTCATGGGGAATCGACATGTCCGCTGTTGCCAAGTTGAAGATTGTCGAAGATGTCGCCGCGCTTCCGGCACTCGATCTGGTGAAGGCTCCGGCCGAAGTGCTCATCCACGTCCGTTTCCAGCCCAACGCCGAGATCTTCACCATTGACGGCCTGCCCCAGGGCGTCAGTCAGAAGGCCTGGTTCGAGACGCTGTACATGACGTTCCCCCAGTATTACCGGGCGCTCGCCAACGGCCGCGGCTTCTTCCGCCTCCCGCGCGAGGCCTTCGAGGCGCTGGCGGCCTGACCTTTAGGTCGACTGCGGAGAGTTGAATCGGCCGCTTTTCTATAAGCGGCCGTGCAAGGGCTCGTTCCGGACTGCATCGCGCAGCCTCGGGGCGAGCCTTTTGCGTATTCGGGGATCGCCAACCTTCTGCAGCCATGCCGGCGCCGGCCTTAGCCGACGCGCCGGCTTCCTCTCGGCTCAGCGCTTCAGCGCCGCCTCGATGGCCAGCATGTCGCGCCAGGCGAGGCGCTTGCCGATGGGCGTGCGCAGGAGATAGGCCGGGTGGAAGGTGGCGACGGCACGGATGGTCCGCGTACCGGTATCATAGTCCATGAACCGGCCGCGCAGGCGGGTGATTCCCTCGGTGGTGGCCATCAGGGCATGGGCCGAGGGGCCGCCGAGGCACACCAGCAGGTCCGGATCCACCAGCGCGATCTGCCGGGTGATGAAGGGCAGGCAGATGGCGGTTTCCTGCGGCGTCGGCGTCCGGTTGCCGGGCGGCCGCCAGGGGATGATGTTGGCGATGTAGGCGCTCGTGCGGTCGAGGCCGATGGCCGCCATCATCCGGTCCAGCAATTGGCCCGAGCGGCCGACGAAGGGTAGGCCCTGCTGGTCCTCGTCCCGGCCCGGCGCCTCGCCGACGAACATGATTTTGGCCTGCGGGTTGCCGTCGGCGAACACCAGCCGCGAGGCGGTGCGCTTCAGGGCGCAGCCGTCGAAGGCGTCCATGATGGCGCGGAGCGCGTCGAGGGAGCCGGCGGTGCGCGCCGCCTCCCGCGCCGCGATGGCCGCCTCGTCCGGCGGGCTCGCGACCAGCGGCGGCGCACGGTCGAGGCCCGCCGCCGGGGGCGCGGGGGGAAGGCGATTGGCGGTCGGCCGGGTCTCCGGGGGCCGGGCGATGGCGGCCGCGGGGCCGGCGTCGGACAGCGCCTCCTCCGGGACCGGGGCCCGGGCTGCGGTCTGCGGCATCGAGCCTTGCGGCGCGCGCTGGCTGCGGGCGGCGGCCTCGGCCGCGCTTTCCGCGAAGCGATCGATCGGCGTCTCGCCCAGCGCCATGTCCACGCCGGCTTCGGCGTAGAAGGCGAGGAGGGCCTGCCACTCGACGGGTGAACGCGGGATCATGGGCAACGTTCGCTTGTGCCGGCCCGCTGCGGAGGGGCGCGGGGGCATCACGGGCACCTATCGCACATCATCCGGACCCGCGGAAAGGCCACCGGCCTCGCCCGCCGCCGAAGTGTTGCCCCCGCCCGTGCCGGGCCGGGGGCGGTGGTTCGCACCATCGGCAGCCGAGCCTGGGGCTTTGGCAAGAGCGCGTCGGGGCGGTTGGCTGGCTAATCCGGTCGCCTGCGGGGTGCCGATGCTTGCCGGCATCGACTGGGGTCGGCGCGCGGCAGATGCACCAGATTCCCTCGCCCCCTTCGGCCCGAGGGCTTTCTGGAGGCGCCCGCCGGGCGATGTTGCGTTACGCAGTCGAGGCGGCCAGCATCGGCGCGTATCGCCAAGGCCGCAGGAGGGCAAAATCCAAGCGGGGGGCGTGACGGCGCCGTCGCCGCATCGGGGGCGGGGCCCAGGGGCTTGATGCTATGCGGATCGAAGGGGCCCTATCGGGAAGAGCGATCGCCTTCTCGCCGGGCCATGCTTTCCGTGTCGGTTTCAGGCGCCCGGCGCGTTTGAACCGAAGGCGGGCGAGTGACGCTCACGGGGCCCGGGCATCAGGCGCTTTGCTTCGCCGCGCCCTTTCCGCCCGATTTCACCCGCGCCTTGGCCCCCTTGGGCCAGCGCACCGGCCACGACACCACGTGGTCCACCAGTTCCAGCAGATGAAACGCCTCTTCCGTCCCGGCGAGGCGGCCCTTCACCGAGATGCCGGCCGCCGCCACGCTTTCCGGATCGCCTGATACCAGCGGATGCCAGAACGGCAGGTCCTTGCCTTCGTCCACGAGCCGGTAGGCGCAGGTGGGCGGCAGCCAGCCGAGCGTCGCCACCGCCTCCGGCGTCAGGCGCACGCAGTCGGGCACCTGGGCGGAGCGGTTGGGGTAGTCGCTGCAGCGGCAGGTGCCGGGGTCGAACAGTCGGCACACCACGTCGGTGTAAGCGATGGCGCCGCTGTCCTCGTCCTCCAGCTTCACCAGGCAGCAGCGGCCGCAGCGGTCGCACAGGCTCTCCCACTGCTCCGGCGTCATCTGCGCCAGCGGCGTGGTGCGCCAGAAGGGGGCATCCGCCGACGCGTCCGGCGGCAGCGGCCGTTTCAGTCCCATTTCAGCACCATTTCGTAGACCACCGGATCGACCTTTTGCATGGCCGGGTCGTCGGAGCGGAACGCGCCGTCGCCGGTGAGCTGGGCCAAGAGCGGGCCCAGCGCCTCCGCTGCGGCGTCGTCGACCGCATGGGGGGCGAAGCGCAGGGTCAGCTGGCAGGCACCGCCACCGAGCGCGCCGCCCTGGAAGTCGAGCGAGGTGCCCTCGTAGTCCCAGCCGAAGCCGGCGAGAGTGAACGGCCGCCCGTTCAGCCGCTCCACCGTCTTCAGGGAGGTGCCGAGGCCGATCCCCTCCGGCGTCTTCCATTGCGCTCCGACATCGACCCGCACCAGCGCCGGACGCCGGCGCTTCTCATGCACCATCCACTCGATCACCGCCCGCCGCGCAGTCTCGCGGGGGAACAGGACGGTGGCCATCACGAACGTGCCCTCGCCGGCGGGCTCGCTGCGATAGATCACGTTGGGCGGCCCGAAGACCTTCTGCAGGCTGCCCTGGGTCGCGGTGGGCACGAACGGGCCGGCGCAGGCGAAGGGCGGCAGGTCGGCCGCCGCTGCCGCTCGCGCCCCGCCCATGGTGGCCAGCGCGGCGACAGCCCAGGCCAATGGGCGCGGCGTCACCTGAGGCGGCCTCACTCGGCGCTGCATTCGACCTTGCCCTTGAAGGTGCGGCTGCGGCCATCGCCGCCGCCTTCCGGCACCGTGAAGAGGGTGAGCACGTAGGTGCCTCGATAGGCGCCGTCGCTGCCGGCCACCCGCCGGGTCTCCACCACCAGCCGCAGCGTGCCGTGGGGCGAGCCCTCGCGCTCGCGGTAGACTTCGAGCTTCAGCTCTTTGCCGCCGAACCAGTGGTGCAGCAGGGCCTCGTTGTCGAACTCGAACTTGGCGAGGTCGGCCGGCACGTCCTTGGCCCGCAGCTCGATGGCGCCGCGGAAATTGTTGAAGCCGCCGATGCTGTAGGAGAAGGCGGTAGCGGCGTTGAAGGTCAGCGTCTTGTCGGCGATCTCGCAATCGAGGCTGCCGGTGGCGCCGGCCGGAGCCGCCGCCAGCAGGGTGATCAACGCCGCCGCCGCCGGCGCGCGCATCCGCTTGCCCATCATCCGTGCTCCTCAGCGCCGCCGGTAGGCCCAGCGGCTCAGCTCGACCTTGATCTTGCGGAAGTCCTGGAACGCAAAGGCCACCACCGCGGTAGCGACCGCCGCCAGCAGAGCGGAGACGAGGCTCGACCAGCCCAGCACCGAGGTGGAGAAATCGTACACCAGATAGGCGAGCAGCAGGGTGATGAGCAGCGCCAGGCCGTAATAGATCTTGCTGTCGAGGCGCGAGAGCAGGACCCCGATCGCGATCCAGATGGCGATGGCGATCAGGAGCGCCCAGCCGATGCCGAGGCTGAACTGCCGGGCCACGAACACGCCACCCGTGCCGCACAGCAGCACCGAGAGAATCAGCAGCAGAATCCCCGCCCGCAGCCGCAGGATCGAGGGGGAGGAGAAGGATCGGGTCTCAGGCGCCATGTGTGCTGCTCTGGTCCTTTGCTGCCTTGGTTCGGCCGGGAAGGGGCGGCCGGAAGCCCGTCGCCGGCCCACCAGCGGGAACTGCCGGGCGGTCCGCGGACTTGAGTGCTGCATCCTGCGGTGCGCCGCGAGGGTGTCAATGCGCACGTCGCTCCGATGCCGACATTCGTCGGCGCAGGGAGGGGCGGCCGGGCATGTCGGTGCCAATGCTGGCGTGAGGGGGCGAGGCGGCGCGGTGTGAAGGTACCGGACGGTGAATGGCCGGCATCGGTTCCTCGAGATCGCATGCCGGCCGACCCGGGACCGCCGATCGGGAAAGTTGCAATGGGGAGACGTGGATGCGGCGGATGCTGGTGGTTCTCAACGCCGATGCGGGCGCCGTCCGGGACCTGGGGGCCGAGCAAGGGCGCCGGCAGGGGGACGACGCCCTCACCACGCCCGAGATGGATGTCGAGGTGCGGGTGCTTTCCGGCGACGAACTGACCGCCACGATCCGCGCCGCGCCGGCCTACGGCTTCGACACGGTGGTGGTGGGGGCGGGCGACGGCACCGTATCCTACGCCGCCTCGGTCTATGCCGGCACCGGCATGGTGCTCGGGGTGCTGCCGCTCGGCACCATGAACCTTCTGGCCCACGACATCGGCCTGCCGCGCGACCTGCCCGGTGCGCTGGCGGCGCTGCGGGCGGCGCAGCCGCGGCAGGTGGATGTGGGCCGCGTCAACGGCCGGGCGTTCCACGGCGTCTCCGGGCTCGGCTTCTTCAGCCAGATGGCCATGGAGCGCGAGCGGGTGCGCAGCACCCGTGGCCGCATCGCCGGCTGGATGATCGCGCTGATGAAGGCGGCTTGGCGCGCCGGCCGCTTCGCCATCGAGATCGAGGTGGAGGGCCGGCGCCAGCCGATCCATGCCTATGCGGTGCTGGTGACAGTGAACGCCTTCGATGCCCCGGGCTGGCGGCGCTCGCGCCTCGATCGCGGCCATCTGGAGGTGATGGTGGCGGAGGACCGTGGCACCCTCGCCAAGCTCAAGGTAGGCGCCGACGTGCTGACCGATGCCTGGCGCGCCAATCCGGGCATCCACACCTTCACCGCCGAAAAGGTGACGATCCACGCCCGCCGCCGCCGCGCCTGGGTGGCCACCGACGGCGAGGTGACCCGCGAGGATATGCCGCTGCGCTATGCGCTCGCTCCGGCGGCGCTCACCCTGCTGGTGCCCGCCGACGGCCCCCACGCTTTGGCCGGCGACGCCGGGGGAGGGGAGGCGGAACCCGCGCTCCCGTCGCGGGCGGCCAACGGATAGAGGTGGTCTCCGCTCCATGGCTCGCACGAAGCGCTTCGGCCGGAGGCTTCAACGCGGCGTCCTCGCACGAAGCGTTAACCATAGCTCTGGAAAAGCCTCCGGAGCCGAATCGATCCGGGGCTTCACAACCAGAAGGCGATTGACAGGGCGGATGGGGGAAGTCTGGTCTCGATCAGTAGCCGTCTAAGTGACGGTGTTTGGGTATTGTCAAGCTGAATCAATTCGATTGGTGAATCGCCGCATGAAGTATTGATAGATAACGCCCGATCTACTTGGCGGGGCGTGCTCCCTCTGCCGCCCGTGCGGCTTGGCGCCGGAACAAGCGTGCGCAGCCCCTCGGCGATGAAACGCCGTTCCCTCCCGGGACACGGGTCGGGCTGGGGCAGGAGAAGGTCGGGGGAGGGCAGGCTTCAGGCACCTGCCGAACTGCCGCCCGTCCCGCCGCCCGGCATCGTCGCGGGGCAGGGGCGGGAGCGGCGATCGCCGGGACGGACGCCGAGGAGCCGGCAGCCCGCATCGCAACGCCGGCAGGAACACGCCGGACAGGCGCTCTCCGCAAAGGGGATGCAGCCTGCCCCGGCTGTTGCCTCACATATTGGGGTAGTTCGGGCCGCCGCCGCCTTCGGGGGCGGTCCAGGTGATGTTCTGGTTGGGGTCCTTGATGTCGCAGGTCTTGCAGTGCACGCAGTTCTGCGCGTTGATCTGGAACCGCGGCGCGGTATCCGGATCCTCCACCCACTCGTAGACGCCGGCCGGGCAGTAGCGGTTGGACGGGCCGGCGAAGATGTCGTGCTCCGACGACTTCTGCAGCGCCATGTCCTTCACCACCAGGTGCACAGGCTGGTCTTCCTCGTGATTGGTGCTGGAGATGAATACCGAAGACAGCTTGTCGAAGGTCAGCACGCCGTCCGGCTTGGGGAAGGTGATCTTCTTGCACTGCGCCGCCGGCTTCAGGCTGGCCGCGTCGGTCTTGCCGTGACCCAGGGTGCCGAACAGCGAGAAGCCGAAGGTGTTGGTCCACATGTCCAGCGCCCCGAGCGGGATGCCGATGAAGGTGCCGAGCTTCGACCAAAGCGGTTTCACGTTGCGCACCTTGCGCAGATCGTCGCCGATCGCCGATCCGCGCCAGGCGGCCTCGTAGTTCGAGAGCTCGTCGTGGGCGCGGTCCTCGCCCAGCGCCGCCACCAGATGGTCGGCGGCGAGGATGCCGGAGAGCACGGCGTTGTGGCTGCCCTTGATGCGCGGCACGTTGACGAGGCCGGCCCCGCAGCCCACCAGCACGCCGCCGGGGAAGGCCAGCTTCGGCACGCTCTGGTAGCCGCCCTCGGTGATGGCCCGCGCCCCGTAGGCGATGCGCTTGCCGCCCTCGAAGGTGTCGCGGAAGCCGGGGTGGGTCTTGAAGCGCTGGAACTCGTCGAACGGCGACAGGTACGGGTTCTGGTAGTTGAGGTGGACCACGAAGCCCACCATCACCTGCTCGTCCTCCATGTGGTAGAGGAAGGCGCCGCCGCCGGTCTTGCCGTCCAGCGGCCAGCCGAAGCCGTGCTGCACCAGGCCGGGCTTGTGCTTCTCCGGCTTCACCTTCCACAGCTCCTTGAGCCCGATGCCGAATTTCGGCACGTCGCGGCCGGCGTCGAGGCCGTATCTGGCGATGAGCTGCTTGGTGAGATGGCCGCGCGCACCCTCGGCGAACACGGTGTAGCGCCCGCGCAATTCCATGCCGCGGGTGAACTCGCCCTTCATCTCGCCCTGGCGGTCGATGCCCATGTCGCCGGTGGCGATGCCGGTGACCGCGCCCTTGTCGTCGTAGAGGATCTCGTTGGCGGCGAAGCCGGGATAGATCTCGACCCCCAGCTCCTCGGCCTTCTTCGCCAGATAGCGGCAGACGTTGCCCAGCGAGCCGACATAGTTGCCGTGGTTGTTCATCAGCGGCGGCATGGTGAAGTTGGGCAGCCGGATGCCGCCGGCCGGGCCGAGCAGATGGAACTCGTCCGCCACCACCTGGACCGACAGCGGGGCATCGGCTTCCTCGCGCCAGCCCGGCAGCAGGGTATCGAGCCCGACCGGATCGACGACGGCGCCGGACAGGATGTGGGCGCCCACCTCCGAGCCCTTCTCCACCACCACGACGGACAGGTCGGTGCCGGCTTCCGCGGCCTGCTGCTTGAGGCGGATGGCGGTGGCCAGGCCGGCCGGACCGGCGCCCACCACCACCACGTCGTAATCCATGCCCTCGCGCTCGGGCAGTTCCACCGCGCTCATCCTGACGCTCCCGCTCTCATCTCAGGCTGGAGTTCTTCCACGGTTGTCTTCATATGACAATTCGGCAGCGCGAAACACCCGTCGGCCAGATGATGCGGTGCACATTTCCGAGCATGGGACACTGGCCGAGCCGGCCGCCCGCCGCGAATCGTGGACAGAGTGGGGACACCGGGCGATGGCGCGATGACCGCACTTGTCGCGGGCGCGCATGTCCGCTAGAAGCGCCGAACCACACATGCCTGCGCCGCAGCGATCCGGCGCGCCTGAGGAGAGGTGGCAGAGTGGTTGAATGCACCGCACTCGAAATGCGGCATACGGGCAACCGTATCGGGGGTTCGAATCCCTCCCTCTCCGCCATTTCAGTCCCAAAGTGGGCACGCCGATTCCCGCCGATTTCCCGCTAGAGACCGAAGTAAGGGCGCGCAGCAGTTCGCCCTTCGATCCCATGATGCGAACATGCCCTTCTCCGACCTCGACGCGCTGGGCAAAGGCGCGCACATGATCCCGCCGATAGCCGCCCCCCTCCTGCCGAAGCCGGCGCCGCGCGGTCGTGGCGAACTTGCGTAGAACGGTCGGTGTCACCGCCATGCTGCCGGAGCTTTCGAGCATGGCCTGTGCCCGCTCGGAATCGGCCTGCGCTTGATCGCGTAGCGCCCGAAGGGCGACGACGCGCTCCTTCAGAGCCGGGTCGTTCAGGTCGGCAACGCCCGATTCGATGGCCTCGTAGAGGCGTTTCAGGCGAAGCTCGGTCTCGGCCGCGCGGCGGTTCAACTCGGCGATATGCTCGCGACGGCGCTCGGCCCGCTCCTCGCGTCGATCAAGGATCGAGGCCAGGATCTCCTCCAGCCGCTCGGGCTGGAGCAGCCGGTTCTCGATATGGTCGCAGACGATGGCGTCGAGCTGCGGCATCGGAATCGAGCGGCCGGAACAACCCGTCTCGCCCTGCCGTGCCTTGATCGAGCAGGTATAGTAGCGATAGCGCCCGCCCTTGCCGGTGCGGAGCGTCATGGCTCCCCCGCACTTCTCACAGAAGCAGATGCCGGTCAGCAAGGTCGGCCCACTGACGACGCGCGGCGGTGTCACCTTCGAGTTGCGGATGCGCAGATGCTCCTGCACGGCATCAAACGTCTCCTGGTCGATCAATCGCGGTACCGGCACGACGACGATTTCGCTGACCGGCTTCAACTCCTTGGACTTGGAGCGCTTGTTGAACTCGTGCTCACCGATATAGGTGCGCCGGGTCAGGATTCGGTGAAGCTGACCGATGCCCCAACGCCCGCCGTCACGGGTGAAGATGCGGTTGCGATTGAGGTGGTTGACGATCGCCTTGACGCCCATCGGGCCAGAACCGCCTTCGCCCTGAAGGGCAAGCCGGTAGATCAGTCGCACCGTGTCGGCGTGTAGCGGGTCGATCTCCAGCTTCTTCTTGGTCTTGGTGCCGCGCTGCTCGGCCGCGATGATGCGATAGCCGATCGGCGGCAGAGCGCCGTTCCAGAAGCCCTGTCGGGCATTCTCCTTCAGGGCGCGCATGACGTGCTTGGCGTTCTCCTTCGACTGATATTCGTCGAACAGCGCCATGATCTGGCGCATCATGACGTGCATCGGATCGTCGCCAATCTCCTGCGTGATCGAGACCAGCTTGACGCCGTTCTTCGCCAGCTTGCGGACGTAGAACTCCAGCTCAAAATGATCGCGGAAAAAGCGCGAGAAGCTATGGACCACGACGACATCGAAGGGCGCGGGCTTGGAGGTGCCAGCTTCGATCATCTGCTGAAAGGCCGGACGGCGGTCATTGGTCGCGGTCGCGCCCGGCTCGACGAAGGTGTCGACGAGTTCGTATCCGCGCGAGATGCAATAGGCTTCGCCCTGCCGTTTCTGGTCGGGGATCGACACATCATGCTCGGCTTGGCGTGCGGTGGAGACACGCAGATAGAGGGCGGCGCGGGTGGCGACCAAGGGAGCTTCTTTATTCATGGGGGGGCTCCTTCGGGCCAGATGGTTTGCGGCGCGAACTGGTCAGAGCCAGCTCCAGCACGACGCGATCATGGACGAGTTTGGGGGCGAGCTTCTTGCCGCTCCGCTCCATGCGGACCAAGCCGTAGCCGATCATCGCCTTGAGGGTGCGTGAGAGGTTGGACTTCGCGCGCCCGGTCAACTCGGCCAGGGCGTCGAGCGAATCCGGCTCGTTCTCCGCAATGAGGCGCAGCATGTCGCGATTGGATGCGGACAAGACCTTGGAAAAGGATTCTGTCGAAATGAACCAGACCTTCGGATCGTCCGCTGACGGCTTCTCCTCGCCCCGCGCGATGCGCAGCGTGCGGGCCTTCATCTCCTCGGTGTCGGCAATGCCGATTTTCAACGTGGGCATGGCACGCGGCCTCCGTCTTGGCACTTCCCAGCCAGACGCAGGCGTCAGATGGCGAAGCGTATATTCGCCAATTCAGTTATCATAGTAACATAACAATATCAAGGCTATTCTGTCCTGTCTCATGGAGCAGGGTCAGCCGGGCTTCCCGAACAGTTCGTCGATTATGTCGCCGAACCATGCCTCGAACAGGTCGATCTCGGCTTCCGTCACTGGCACGCGATCTGGCCAGTCGTCAGAGACAGTCCAGTTCTGCAAACTGGGTTCATCCGCTCGGGCACTGGCCGGTTTCGCGGGGAGCGGCGGTGTGTCCGCCACATCGTCGATATAGCCGTACAGGTCATTGGGTAGGACACCGGAGACGACACGCGCCCGGCGCCGTGTGTTATGGGCTTGGCGTCGCGACATGGCCTCTTGGTCCGGTTGGAAAACAGTTTGTTGAATCACCCGATCGCACTTCACGGCAAAATGCCGCCCATGATCGTCCATGATCCATCGGGGTTTTGAAGCCGTGCTTTCGCGATACCTTGATCGCCTCATCCGATCGGAGCAGCAGACGGTGCCGCGCAGCGCCGCGCCTTGGCGAACCCGCGATCGGTTGCGATGAACCGCTCCAGCATGGGCACGATCAAGCGGATGGGATCGGAAGGTGCGTGCCCTCCCTCCCGGCCAAGGACTTCGGCATAA
>CALMSN010000283.1 GCA_937872325.1 uncultured Xanthobacter sp.
CTGGCCGGGTCCTCGCCGACCAGCACCACGGCAAGGCCGGGCGTGACGCCCCTGGCCGCCTTGAGCTCGGCGACCGCGCCGGCGATGCGCTGGAGCTGGCCGTCGACGGCGGCGTCCCGCCGGGGATGGAAGGGGCGGAGCTCTGGCTGTGCCCGGTCACCAAGGTCCAGCCGGTGGCCATCGGCCGCGGCGAGAACAGCGGCCGGCAGATGACCTATTCCAACGTGGTGCGGGGCTGGATCCGGCTCGGCGCCTGGGATGGCGGGCGGACCCGCCGCACCATTCCGCTTTCCAGCGTGCGCCTAGAGGGCATCGACAAGGTGGTGGTGCTGCTCCAGGCCGGGTCCGCGACCAAGCCCGGCCCTATTCTCGGCGCCACCAGCCTCTCCCTCGACTGAACCATCGGCCGGACGATCGAGCTGCCGCTCCCTCGGGAGGGCCGGCGCGAGCGTCGCGGCAGAAAAAAACCGCCCTGTGGGAACAGGGCGGCTCGGAGGGACGAAACTTGGGGGTATAGATGGCGCAGCAGTGGCCGGCTCGCGCGCACCCCGGGGGGCTGGGGGGCTGGGATAGACCGGAGCGCGCTGCGAACCGGCCCTGCTACGGATATGAGACTGACCCTCTCAGCGGGCGGGCGATGGGCCGAAATCCGGCGACACTGTGGTTTCGTCTGACGTTGGCGTGAGCGGCCGGGCAGCGGCATACCGCGGCGCGGCGCCAGGTTGCTCTTGAAACCCGTAGCCGGCGCGGCAATCATGCCTCGATACCGCGCCGCGGCCGCGCTCCGGCGGAGAGGACGGCAGCGGTGACGGAGGCGGAATGGGCGAGATCGAACCCATAAGCGTCATGCGCATGCCGGCCACCAGCGCAGCCGGCGCTCCACCCGCCCGGGTCACCTTCGACCGGCGCGAGCTGGACCGCATCCTCGATCTGTACGGGCGGATGGTGGCGCTGGGCGAGTGGCGCGACTACGCCATCGACTTCACCCGCGACCGGGCGGTGTTCGCCATCTTCAAGCGGGCCATGGATACGCCGCTGTTCCGCATCGAGAAGGACCCGCGCCTTGCCCGGCGCCAGGGCGCCTATTCGGTGGTCTCGCAGACCGGGCTGGTGCTGAAGCGCGGGCGGGAGCTGCCGCAGGTGCTGGCCGTGCTGGAAAAGCCTCTGCGCAGCGTTTGAGCGCCATCGCCAGTCGTCGGGCGGGGGGCTAGCGCTTGGAGGATCGGGGAGAGAGCGCGGTCGTGGCGCGGGCCGCCGACATTTCCGCGACGTAGGGGTGCGCGGCCTCCTCCACCGCCCGCTCGGTCTGCCGGTAGGCCGCGACCACCTTCTGGCCGAGCGGGGTGAGGGTGGTGCCGCCGCCCTGCCGGCCGCCGGTCCGCGCACTGACCAGCGGGCCGCGGAACAGGCGGTTCAGCTCCTCCACCAGCTCCCAGGCGCGTCGGTAGGACATGTCCATCTCGCGCCCGGCGGCGGAGATGGAGCCGTGCACGGCGATCTTCTCCAGCAGCACGATCTTGCCCGGCCCCAGCCGGCGGTCGGGCGCAAAATCCACGCGCACGCTCAATGAGGCCATGGTCGGCGTCGCCTGTTCCGGTCCGGGTCGGGGCTGGCGGCGCCAGCCGGAGCGCGGTCCGATCGGGAGCACGCTCCCTCCGAATCCGGCTTTCGCCCGCGACTATGGCACAGGGCGGCACGCGGGACACCCGCCGTGGCGGGCGCGCAAGGGGCAGGGCGGGGAATGCCATTTGGGCAAAAAAAACCGCTCCAGGGGACCTTGGTCCGAGTCTGCCCTGGAGCGGCAACCCCACGAAGGGGTGAAGAAGGTGAACTGAAAACGCCGGCCGCAGGCAACGCGCAGGACCCTGATCCGGTGCGCTGCCACCGGTACCGGGCGCGAACGCCGGGTACCCTTTGCGGCACCCCTTTCCGAAGCCGAGGTGCCGTGGCTTCGGGAGGGATGGGATCCGGCCGCCGCGGCGTGACAGCCTTCAATTGGAGGCAGGCGCGCACCACCCTTTCCGCATGCGGCCGGCATCGCAAAGGGCGGCGAAAGCAAACGATGTATCCCGTCGGCCGGGCATCGCCGGGGCGAAGGCGGCCATGGACGGACCCCGCGAGCACGCGGTTTCGATCATCGGGAGGGGAAAGACGAGCGGCTGGCTCTCGCCCGTATGCCGGGCGGGCGCCTGGGCCATCGTTTCGAGCGGTCCCACCCGCGGGGCGCGGGATCCGCGGCCGCGATGGGAGCGGTCTCGGGATCCGCGGTGATCGACGCCGATATCGAAGACGGGAAGGTCGTCAGCCACGATCTCGTCCATGGGCGCCCTCCCGATGTGTAATTCAGGTGCCGAACGGTTCTTGTATCCTACAAAGCATAACGAGCGTCAAGTCCGGAGCGGAAAGTCGCTTGCATCGCAGCAGATTGCGGGAAGCCAGGGATCGAACCTCCGGGCCACCACAGCGGGCGGAGGAGGGGGCGGCTACGGCGCGCGGGGCCGCCGGCAGATCACAACAGCGCAAGAGGGAAAGGCCGCTCTAAGGAGGCGGCCGCGTATCGGCGGCGTCAGCCGAGTTGATCGCCTGCCGGATCCGGCGCGGCGCAGGCTGCACCGTTCCCCTCATCCAGTGGGAAACTCTCCCGCCGGAAGCGGCCGGCATCGATGGGAGCCGGCCGGCGCAGGGTGTGTGCGGACGCAGACCGTCCGGCGGTGGTCAGCGGGACGGCTTCACCGGCGGCAGTGGCGCGGATGCCACGTCTTCCGGCTCGGCGGGGGCCTGGGTGCCACCGAACCAGCGGCCCAAGGTCGAGCTGCTGCCCGAGCCCTGAGACGCGGCGGCGGCGTCCGCCACCCGAGAGCCGGCCGGGGCGGCCGCGGTTGGGGACGGGGCGGCGCCGGGGCGGGCGGTGATGCCGGCCGTCTGCGATACCGAGGCTGCGGCGGGCTTGGCCGGCCCGCCATCCTCGGAGACGTCGGTCTCGTCGGTGGCCAGCGGCGGGCGGGTGGTCTCGGGAATGGTGCCGGGAGCGTCGGCGGCGAAGGCCGACGCCTGGCCCTCGCCGCGCTGCGCCTTCAGCTTGGCGAGGAAGACCGGATGCATGCCGCCGTCGGCGCCGGTGCGCACCGGCGCGGTGGGCGAGGAGGGCGCCAGCGCCGCCACCTGGGCCTCGTCCTCGCGTTCCTTGGCGGCGACGGCGTTGGCGACGGCCGGGGGCACCTGGTAGCTCGGGCAGGCGGCGTCGGCGTCGAAGCTGCGGCCGCCGTCCGGCTGGGCGTCGAAGACGTAGCGGCGGGCGCAGACGTTCACCTTGGGCTCGCGCCGGGTGACCTCGAAGTGGTCATAGCCCTGCTTGAGGTTGCGCCAGAACGCCATGTGGGGATTGTTGCGGTAGCGGGCGAGGTTCTTCGGCGTCATCCGGAACGGGTACGCCTGCACCTGGAACGAGCGCTGCCCGCCGGCGAAGCTTTCGCGCGCCAGGGAGAAAATTTCCGAGATCTGCTCATCCGTCATGGCGTAGCAGCCGGCGGACGAGCAGTCGCCGTGCACCATGAGGAATTCGCCGGTGCGGCCGTAGGCCTTGTCGAAGTTGTTCGGGAAGCCGAGGTTGAACGACAGATAGTAGCTGGAATTCGGGTTCATCTGCCCGGGGGTGATGGCGTAGAAGCCCTCCGGCGCCTGCCGGTCGCCCAGCTTCACCTTGGGGCCGAGCTCGCCGGACCAGCGGCAGATCGGATAGGTCTTCAGGATGTCGTAGGTGCCGTCGGCCTTGGCCTTCCACACCTCCAGCTCCGCCTCCTTTTTGAAGATGCGCACCAGGATCGGGCTGGCGGGCGCCATCTCCTTCTGGGAGATCAGCGAGAGCATCTGCGGGGAGAGCGGCTTGTTGGCCTTGCGCGCCACCTCGGCATCGGTCGCGTTGCAGCCGGCCAGCGCCAGCGCGCCGACGGCGGCGAGGGCGGCCAGGCGCACGCCCGAGGACAGGGTGCGCAGGCGGGAGAAAAGGCTCAACGAGGGACGGCGCACACGGAGGCTCCTGAAATCCCGACCGGACGCGGCTTGCGGCATGCGAGACTCCTCTACCCTCCGGCCTGCTGCACTGCAAGGCATCTGCCCCGGCAGGCCATTTCCGACGTCGGCCCCTTCATCACGGCAAAGCCGGTGCGGGAGCGCCCTGACGGAGCAGAAAATCGGCGAAATGCGGCCAAGATGAGAACGCAATCGGGCAGGCAGGGCCGGCGCACCGCGCTTTTGGCAGCGGTGGTAAACGATCCCTTAAAGGCTGCGCCCGATGGCCAGGAACTTGGCGCGGCGGGCCTGGCGCACCGCCACGGCATCGAGCCCGGCCAGGTGGCCGAGCGCGTCGGCCACCGCATCGCCCACCGCAGCCATGGTGCTCTCGGGATCGCGATGGGCGCCGCCGGCGGGCTCCTTCACGATGGAATCGATGATGCCGAACTTCAGCAGGTCCTGGGCAGTGATCTTCATGTTGGTGGCCGCGTCCTGCGCCCGCGCGGTATCGCGCCACAGGATGGAGGCGGCGCCCTCCGGCGAGATCACGCTGTAGATGGCGTGCTCCAGCATCAACACCTTGTTGGCGGTGGCGAGCGCGATGGCCCCGCCCGAGCCGCCCTCGCCGATGATCACCGACACGTTCGGCACCCCGAGCGCCAGGCAGGCATCGGTGGAACGGGCGATGGCCTCGGCCTGGCCGCGCTCCTCGGCGCCGATGCCGGGATAGGCGCCGGCGGTGTCCACCAGCGAGATCACCGGCAGGCCGAAGCGGTCCGCCAGCTCCATCAGGCGTACCGCCTTGCGGTAGCCCTCGGGCCGGGCCATGCCGAAATTGTGCCGGATGCGGGTCTCGGTGGTGGAGCCCTTCTCGTGGCCCATCAGGCACACCGCCTCGCCGCGGAACCGGGCGAAGCCGCCGATGATGGCCTCGTCCTCGCCGTACTTGCGATCGCCGGCCAGCGGGGTGAAGTCGTCGAACAGTGCCTTGGCGAAGTCGCCGAAATGCGGCCGGGCCGGGTGGCGGGCCACAAGGGTCTTCTGCCACGGCGTCAGGCTCGAATAGAGCAGCACCAGCGCGTCGTGGGCCTTGGCCTCGAGCCGCTGCACCTCGTCGGTGATGGCGACGCCCTCGCCTTTGGCTGAAAGGGCGCGCAGCTCTTCCACCTTGGCTTCGAGCTCGGCAACCTGCTTCTCGAAGTCCAGATAGCTGCGCATGGGCCTCCGCGAGGGTTTGTGGGCCGCAATCCAACAATCTGCGGCCGGCCTGCCCCGGTGCCGCGGGAAGCTGCCTTTGCCCGGCGGGCAAGTCAAGCGGCCTGGACAATCCGGTGGCCCGACGGCGCTTTTCGGGACCGGTCTGCCGTTCGGTGACGGGGCGATCGGCGCAGCTGCCCTAAATTCAGGCACGCTGCGAAATCGGTCAATTGGACGCAGCCGCATGCGATGCAGATCAATGTGGCGGCCGTCGCGAAGGGGGAAGGTCGCGGCGAGGATCCCGATGCGCCGCCTCCGATGCAACAGGATGCGGGGCTCGGGCGTTGTCCTCTCTACAGAAAGGGGGATGTCCCATGTCCGCCATTCAGACCCAGACCGAAAACCGTCCGCAGCAGGTCCAGCCGACGCCGGCCAAGCCTGCCGTCGATGATGTGCTCCCGGCCGCCGGTCCCCATGCCAAGCCGCACCTGACCGACGAGATGAAGACGCCGGGGGCGGGCACGCTGCCGGATCCGAGCCGCCCGCAGGAGATGGATTCGACCGGCTGACGCACCCCCGCGCCGCCGTGATCGCGGCGTGGGTCCGCCCCGCCGGCGCCGGGTGGAAGCCCGGCGCGGCACCGGCTGACGTGTGGCCGCGGCGCGACCGCTTCGCCGTTTTCACGGAAAGGCCTCGTGCGGCCTTGTTCAAGCCGTACTCGGAAGGCTATGGGTGCCGGATCCCCGCACCGCGCGGGACCGGCCCATCTTCCGCGAGGCTCAACCGACCATGCGCGCCCTGCTCGACGTGATTCTGGTGGTTCTCAACCTCTATGTGTGGCTGCTGATCGCCGCCGCGGTGCTGTCGTGGCTCATCGCGTTCAACGTGGTCAACCCGTACAACAAGTTCGTCCGCAGCGTGGGCGACTTCCTCTACCGGATCACCGAGCCGCTGCTGGCGCCGATCCGGAACCTCATTCCCAGCCTCGGCGGCATCGACCTCTCGCCGATGATCCTCATCCTGCTGATCTTCTTCATCCAGCAGGTGATCGGGCACTACATCTACCCCCACGTCTTCTGACCGGCCGCCGGCCATGACCTTCTGGCGGGCGGCGGCGGAGGGGATCGAGGTGCTGGTCCGGGCCACCCCCAAGGGCGGCCGCGACGGGCTCGACGGCATCGCGGTGCTCGCCGACGGGCGCAGCGTGCTGAAGGTGCGGGTGCGGGCGGCCCCGGAAGATGGCGCGGCCACTGCCGCCGTGCTGCGGGTGGTCGCCGATGCCGCCGGCGTCGCCCCCGCCCGGGTGCGGCTCAGCGCCGGGGCGACGGCGCGGGTGAAGACCTTCCATGTGGCCGGAGATGCGGCGCAACTCGGCTCGGCCCTCTCGGCCGCCGCCGCCGGGCCGCCGGCCAAGGCGTCGAAGCGGCGGTGAGCGGGTCGCGCGGCGGCGTTTCCCCTAAACCTCAGGGATTGTCTGCCGATCGGCGGTGCCGACTGTGGAATCGAAAGCCGCCGTCATGCCCGGCCAGGTCCGGGGAGCCCCGCCGGCCTGCCTGAAACGATCTTCCGAAACCCGCCCCGCCACGCGTGCGGGCCCGCTCGCAAACACCCCCGCCCCCTCCACGCGCCGTGTCGAACGGCTCTCAGACCGATGGGATCTGCCCGCCGTCCACCCGGATCACCGCGCCGGTGACATAGGAGGCGCGCTCGCTGGCGAGGAAGCACACCATGTCGGCATATTCCTCCGGCCGGCCGTAGCGGCCGGTGGGGATGGCGGCCCGGCTGCGGGCCTCCACCATCCCGAGATCCATGCCCTCGCGCTCCGCCGCGGCGCGATCGAGGAAGGCGACGCGATCGGTGGCGATGCGCCCCGGCACCACCACGTTCACCGTCACCCCGTCCTTGGCCACCTCCCGCGACAGGGTCTTGGACCAGCCGAGCAGCGACAGGCGCAGCGCGTTGGACATGGCGAGGTTGGGGATCGGCGCCACCACCCCGGCCGAGGTGGAGGTGATGATGCGGCCGAAGCCCCGCGCCCGCATGCCCGGCAGCACCCGGTCGGTGAGCGCGATCACCGATAGCACCATGGCGCGGAAATTCTTCTCCCACACATCCAGCGGCTGGCCGGCGGCGGGGGGGGGGGGGGGGCCGCCGGGATTGTTGGTGAGGATGTCCACCCGGCCCAGCCGGTCCCCGACCCTCGCGATCCCGCCGTCGGTGGCGTCGAGGGCGGCGGGGGCAAGGGGGAGGGCCCGGCTGGCG
>CALMSN010000284.1 GCA_937872325.1 uncultured Xanthobacter sp.
CGCCGCAGCGAGGCGGTGGCCGCGGCGCTGCAGGCCGGGCTGGCGCCGCGCCTGGGCTTCACGACCGAGGCCTTCGTGCGCACCCCGGCCGAGGTGCAGGCGCAGACCAAGGCGTCCGGCGGCTGCGGCTCCTGCGGCGAGCGGATCGAGGACATCCTCGACCGGCTGAAGGCGGAGACCGCCAACGACGCCGGCGCCGCCCTCGTGGCGGCGGAGTGAGGGCGCCATGGCGAAGCTGATCTCCACGAAAAAAGCCTGCGCGGTCAATCCGCTGAAGATGAGCCAGCCCATCGGCGGGGCGCTCGCCTTCATGGGCGTGCGGGGCGCGATGCCGCTGCTGCACGGCTCGCAGGGCTGCACCTCGTTCGGGCTGGTGCTGTTCGTGCGCCACTTCAAGGAGGCGATCCCGCTGCAGACCACCGCCATGAGCGAGGTGGCAACCGTGCTGGGCGGCTACGACAATGTCGAGCAGGCCGTTCTCAACATCTACAACCGCACCAAGCCGGAGCTGATCGGCATCTGCTCCACCGGGGTCACCGAGACCAAGGGCGACGATGTCGACGGCTACATCAGGCTGATCCGCGAGAAGTATCCGCAGCTCGCGGACTTCCCGCTGGTCTATGTCTCGACGCCGGACTTCAAGGACGCCTTCCAGGACGGCTGGGAGAAGACTGTCGCCAGGATGGTCGAGGTGCTGGTGAAGGCGCCGACCGAGGGGGCGGCGAAGGATCCACGGCGGGTCAACATCCTGCCGGGTTGCCACCTGACGCCGGGCGACCTCGACGAACTGCGCACCATCTGCGAGGACTTCGGCCTGGTCCCGTCCTTCCTGCCGGACCTCGCCGGCTCGCTGGACGGCCACATCCCCGACGAGTTCACCCCCACCACCATCGGCGGCATCGGGGTGGACGAGATCGCCGCCATGGGCGAGGCCGCCCACACCATCGGCATCGGCGCGCAGATGCATCGCGCGGTGGCGGCGATGGAGAAGCGCACCGGCTCCAGGGGCCGGGTGTTCGAGCGGCTGTGCGGGCTGGGCGTGAACGACGACTTCTACATGCACCTCAGCGAGATTTCGGGCCGCGAGGTGCCGCGCAAGTATCGCCGCCAGCGCGGCCAATTGGTGGATGCGATGCTGGATGCGCATTTCCACCTCGGCGGGCGCAGGCTGGCCATCGGCGCCGAGCCCGATTTGCTCAACGATGTCGGCACCATGCTGCACGAGATGGGCACGCACATGGTGGCGGCGGTCACCACCACCCAGTCGCCGGTGCTGGAGAAGCTGCCCACCGAGGAGGTGCTGATCGGCGACCTGGAGGACCTGGAGCGGCTCGCCAGGGAGCGCGGCTGCGACCTCCTGATGACCCATTCGCACGGCCGCCAGGGGGCCGCGCGGCTCGGCATCCCGTTCCACCGGATCGGCATTCCCATGTTCGATCGGCTGGGGGCGGGGCACCAGCTTTCGGTGGGCTATCGCGGCACCCGCGATCTCATCTTCAACATCGCCAACCTGGTGATGAAGGACCACCAGGACAATCACGAGCCGACGCCCGACACCTGGCGCGGCGACGGCCATGGCGCGCATGGCGGCGCGGCCGAGGGCCCGGCGGTGCATTACTAGAGCGGTTCCCGAGCGGATAAAACAACCTGTAATCAAGGCGCTAGATCGTTTCAGTGTTTCCATGAAGCACTGAGGCGATCTGGAAAGCGGAAAGGCGAAGCTGCCATGAAAGTCGCATTCGCAACCCAGGACCTGAAGCGCGTCGACGCACACTTCGGCTGGGCCAGGAATATCGCCATCTACGAGGTGAATCCGGACGAGAACCACTTCGTGGAGGCCATCGAATTCGACGGCGACCTCAAGGAGGATGGCAACGAGGACAAGCTGGCCCCCAAGATCGAGGCGATCAAGGATTGCACCATTCTCTACGTGGCGGCGATCGGCGGCTCGGGCGCGGCGCGCGTGGTCGCCAACAACATTCACCCCATGAAGGTGAACCAGCCGGAAGAGATTTCCGACCTCATCGACAAGCTCACCACGGTGCTGCGCGGAACCCCTCCGCCCTGGCTGCGCAAGGTGATGTCGAAGGGCCAGGACCGCAGCTTCGATTTCGATGAGTGAGGACTGACATGGCCGAGACTGCTGCTGCCGCCGTCGTGGAGGCGGCTCCCCCCGAGGAGCGCCCTTTCATCAAGGAGCTGATCAAGGTGTGGCGCGCCCAGGATACCCACGGGGCCTGGGAAGGCAGGAAGGACCTGGACCTTCTTGGCCCCTACATCGTCGACAAGGAGGCGCGCCGGGCGCTGCCGATCATCGGGGATCCCGACCCCGAGACGATCTGGCACCTGGAGCTGTTCTTCAACGCCATCTGCCTGCTGATCGAGAAGGAGACGCGGGTGATGATCACCCCGATGCTGAAGATGAGCCACGAGGGCTTCGGCCGCATGGTGCTCATCGGCGGCCGGCTGATTGTCGTCAACAAGCAGCTGCGCGACGTCCATCGCTTCGGCTTCGACACTCTCGGCAAGCTGGCCGAGGAGGGCTCGAAATACGTGAAGCAGGGCGTCGACATGATCAACCAGTTCCCTGAAGTGGCCAAGTACTGAGGTGATCTCATGAGCGACGTCGACGCGCTGAAGGCGGAGCTGAAGAAGCTGTCCGCGAAAGCCACCCAGTCAAAGATGGACCTGCACGATCTGTCGGAGGAGCTTCCGATCAACTGGGAGCAGATCCTGCTCGTCGCCCAGAAGGCTTACGACGCATTTGCCGAGCTTGAAAAGAAACGCGCGGACTTGAAGGCCCTCGAGGCCGCCTGATCCTGGAAGGTTTGCCACCCATGTCCAATGAAACCCGAGATGGTCGAGCCTGGCAGCCAGACTACCTGCTCGAGATCGATGCCAAGAAGTGCATCGGTTGCGGGCGCTGCTTCAAGGTGTGCGGCCGGGATGTCATGACCCTGAAAGGCCTCAACGAGGATGGCGAGATCGTCGACCTCGATGATGACGAGGACGACGTCGAGAAGTCGGTGATGGTGATGAACGACATCGGCGCCTGCATCGGCTGCGGCGCGTGCGCCCGTGTCTGCCCGGCCAACTGCCAGGTTCACGGCGCGGACAAGGCGGCGGCCTGAGCCATCTCAGGAGCGCGCGTCTGCGGACCGGTCCGGCAGGCGCCATGCGAGGGGGGCTGATGATGAAGGCAGATGAGCTTTATGGCTGGCTGGTGGATTCGTGCGCCTCTTCCGCCTGCGACCCGTTCGATTGCCATGTGGTCGGCGCCATCCTGGCTATCGCCGCGGCGGAGGCGCAGGCGGGCGGGCGTTCCCTCCTGGAGGGCGTCGGCCTGAGCAAGAGCGAGCTGCTGGCGCTGGCCGGCGAGATGTTCCCCGCCGCCTGCGCGGTGCTCGATCGGGCGGTGGGGGATCGGCCGGTCGTCCTCGATGTCGAGGAGCAATCGGTGCGGGACATCCTCTCCATGTACTGTTCGCGCGGCGATGCGCTCGAACAGCGGCTCATCGCCATGATCGCCCGGCGCTGCCAGGCGCCGCACCATCTGTGGCAGGACCTGGGGCTGCGCGATCGCGGCGAGCTTTCCGCCCTCATGCGCCGGCATTTCGCGCCGCTGGCGGAGAAGAATCGCGGCGACATGAAGTGGAAGAAGTTTCTCTACCGCATGGTCTGCGGCGCCGAGGGCTTCACCTTGTGCACCAGCCCGGTCTGCTCGGAATGCGATGACTTCCAGGTCTGCTTCGGCGCCGAGGACGGCGAATCCCGTCTGGCGCGCCTTCGCAATGGCACGCCGTCCGCAGATCAGGCGGGACAGCTGATGGCGGCCGAATAGGGCTCACCGGTTCCGGATCGGCGTGCTGAACTCCGGAACGCCGGCATCGATTGAACGGTAGCGGATTTGCCGCTCTATTGGCCCGCGAGGGCTCGGTCGGGGCGTCAATCGGCGCCGATCCGGCCGGCCTCGCGGAGGCCTTTCATGAGCAATGCCGTCACCGCTGTTCCCGCCGCCGGCGCGGCGGAGGCCGAGGCGCATTTCGCCGCCGGCTTCCGCTTCGAGACCGACTGCTGGGATGTCCACGAAGCGCTGGGCGGTGTGGAGCCGGGGTTCGTCCTCCTGGATGTGCGTGGGCCGGCGCTGTTCGCGGCCGGGCATGTTCCCGGCGCGGTCAGCCTGCCGCACGGCAAGATCACCGCCTCCAGGATGGCCGAATGGCCCGACGGCACCTTATTCGTCGCCTATTGCGCCGGCCCCCATTGCAATGGGGCCGCGCGGGCGGCGCTGCGCCTCGCCCGGCTCGGGCGGCCGGTGAAGATCATGGCCGGCGGCATCACCGGCTGGATCGACGAAGGCTTCCTGCTCGACCTGTCGACGCCCTGAGCCGGGCGCCGGCCGGCCTCCGGCGATGACGGTGCGGCCATGGCGCGTCCCCTCTCCGGCGCCGGAAAGTTCATGAGGGCGGGCGCGCCGGGGCGCCGGTGTCTGCGGTCCTGATGAAGAAGATCAGGATCGTCAGCACGTAGGACAGCGATGTGCCGAGGGTGAGGATCAGCATCTTGTTGCTTTCCAGGCGGTCGATCCGGCCGGCGAGGGTGTTGATCTCGGCCTGGTAGGCGGTCGCCTTGGCGCCGGCGTCGGCGATAATGCGGCCTTCCTGCTCCTGCAGCGAATCGATGGCCGCCTTGTCGGCATAGGCGGCATCCACGACCCCGTCATAGGTCTTCAGGGTCTCCTGCCAGGTCTGCGGATAGATCACCGCCGCGATCCGCCGGAGCGAGCCCTTGGCGTTCTGCCGGTAGAGCCGGTCGAGCAGGTAGCGCAGGTCCTGGCTGTCGCCGTCCGCTGCCATGATCAGCAGGAAGGACGCCCGCAGCAGCTGGTAGCTGTCGAACTCCTTCATGAACACCTCCAGCCGCCCCATGTCCTGCGCCAGGGTTGCGCGGTCGCGGTTGAGGTTGGCGAGGCTGCGGTCCACCGAGGCGGCGATGCCCAGCGACACCGCGGTCGTCAGAATCGCCGGCGAGGTGAGCAGGATCGCGATCAGCGCCGCCCGGGTGAAGACGTAGGTGCGAAACACATGCGCCAGCTGCGCGCCGACGCGCCTCTTTCCGCTTTCCATGAGGCCAGGTCCTCCAGAATGCCCGCGTGTCGCGCCATGGGCGCGCGATCCCAACATAGCATCGCCGTGGACGATCGACGCAGGCCGGAGCCGCCCGGGTCAGGCGCGGCCGGGCTGATGGCGGCGCCGCGGCTTTGCGCGAACGGCCCCATCGCGACTTGGCCCATCGCAGACGTCGAGAGGCTGAAAGCCGGTTCCGGGGCAAGCCGGCGCGGGGCTGGCGCGCCGCATCTCGCTCCAGGTTGTTGAACCCGGCCGCTCTCGTCGCCCATAGTGGTGCGCCGAACCGAGGCAACAGGGGCGGATCGGCGGGCGCCGCCCGCAGGAAACCACAGGCGAGGCGATGGAACAGGCGGAGTGCATCGTCGTCGGCGCCGGGGTGGTCGGGCTTGCGGTGGCCCGGGCGCTGGCGCTGGCCGGGCGCGAGGTGGTGGTGCTGGAGGCGGAGCGCGCCATCGGCACCGGCATCTCCTCGCGCAATTCCGAGGTCATCCATGCCGGCATCTACTACGCCCCCGGCAGCCTGAAGGCCCGGCTGTGCGTGCGCGGGCGCGATCTTCTCTATGCCTTCTGCGCCGACCACGCGGTCGGCCATCGCCGGCTCGGCAAGCTGATCGTCGCGGCCGGCCCGCAGGAGGTCGCCTATCTCGACGGGCTGCGCACGCGGGGCCTGCAGAACGGGGTGGACGACCTCGCTTTGCTCGATGTCGCAGCCGTCCGCGAGCTGGAGCCGGAGCTGGCGGCCCATGCGGCGCTGCTCTCGCCCTCCACCGGCATCGTCGATTCCCACGGCCTGATGCTGGCGCTGCAGGGGGAGATCGAGGCCAATGGCGGTGCCATCGCCCTCGCCGCTCCGTTCCTGCGGGCGGAGCCTGACGGCGACACGCTGGCGGTGACGGTGGGCGGGGAGAGCCCGATGCGCCTTGGCTGTCGTCATCTCGTCAATGCCGCGGGGCTCGATGCGCCGCAGGTGGCGGGCGCCGTCGCCGGGCTCGATCCGCGCTTCGTGCCGGAGCTGACGCTGGCCAAGGGCAATTACTTCGCCCTGACCCGCAAAGCGCCGTTCCGCCATCTCATCTATCCGGTGCCGGAGCCGGGCGGGCTCGGCACCCACCTCACCCTCGACCTTGCGGGGCAGGCCCGCTTCGGGCCGGACGTGGAATGGGTGGAGAGCCGGGACTACCGGGTCGATCCGGCACGCAAGGCGCCGATGCTGGGCTCCATCCGCCGCTACTGGCCGGCGGTGGCGGCCGAAGACCTGGTGCCGGCCTATTCCGGCATCCGCCCCAAGCTGGCCCGCGACGCGGCGGCGGACTTCGTCATCGACGGTCCGGAGGAGCACGGCATCTGCGGGCTGGTGAACCTGCTCGGCATCGAATCTCCGGGCCTCACCGCCGCCTTGGCCATCGGCGAGGCCGTGGCCAGGCGGGTGGGGCAGGGCCGCTGAGGCCTGTCTGGAAAATCGCCCGCAGGCCTGGCCTCCACCGGGGGAAGCGCTTCGTCGCCGTCAGGCCCGGGCTTGTCGTTGAAGCCGGGTGCTGCCGAGCAGCAGCCTCCACCGAGGCACGCGCAAGCTGCGGGTTCCGCCCATCGAGGCGGTGAGGCGGGAAACGGGTTTCCCGTGCCCCCAAGCCGCTGGGCGTGGATGCCCGGAAGCTGTCCCGGGTGAGCAGCCCAGGCGCCACTTTGCAGGCCGGCTGGAAGAGGCGGGGGGAACCGTCACGCCCCCGCTGCGTTGGGTCGGCATGCGCAAGCCGGGCCGCGTGGCCGGCGGGCGGAGGCTGGTCCAATCGCCCCGGGGGTCGTGCGTCGCGTGTCATCGCTGCCATTGCATTGCCCGCCCGCCCGTCGGCGCGAGGCGCCGCGCCCTGCGCCCCATCCACTCAAGGAGGCGGCCCGTGGCTGATCCCGTCACCCCCGGCGACGACCCGCTCTGGTACAAGGACGCGATCATCTACCAGCTGCACGTGAAGTCGTTCTTCGACGCCGACAATGACGGCATCGGCGATTTCCGCGGCCTGCTGGAGAAGCTCGATTATATCGCTGCGCTGGGCGCCACCGCCATCTGGCTCCTGCCCTTCTACCCCTCGCCGCGGCGCGACGACGGCTACGACATCGCGCTCTACGAGGGTGTCTCGCCCGACTACGGCACCATGGAGGAGGCGAGGCGCTTCATCGCCGAGGCGCACCGACGCGGGATGCGGGTCATCACCGAGCTGGTGATCAACCACACCTCCGACCAGCACCCCTGGTTCCAGGCGGCGCGGCGGGCGCCCAAGGGCAGCCCGGAACGCGACATCTATGTCTGGGCCGACGACGACACCGGCTATGCCGGAACCCCCATCGTCTTCTGCGACGTGGAGCCGTCCAACTGGAGCTTCGACAAGGTCGCCGGCCAGTATTACTGGCACCGTTTCTACGCCCACCAGCCCGACCTCAACTTCGACAATCCCGAGGTGCTGGAGCGGGTGCTCAAGGTGATGCGCTTCTGGCTCGACCTCGGGGTCGACGGGATGCGGCTGGATGCGGTGCCCTATCTCGTAGAGCGCGAGGGGACAGACAACGCCAACCTGCCGGAAACCCACGAGATTTTGCGCCGGATCCGCGCCGCCCTCGACGAGAGCTATGCCGGCCGAATGCTGCTGGCCGAGGCCAACCTGTGGCCGGAGGACACCAGCCAGTATTTCGGCGCCCGGGCGGACGAATGCCACATGGCGTTCCACTTCCCGCTGATGCCGCGCATGTACATGGCCATCGCCAAGGAGGATCGCTTCCCCATCACCGACATCCTGCGGCAGACCCCGGCCATACCGGAGACCTGCCAGTGGGCCATCTTCCTGCGCAACCACGACGAACTGACCCTGGAGACGGTGACCGACGCCGAGCGCGACTATCTGTGGGACACCTATGCCGCCGACCGGCGGGCGCGGATCAACCTCGGCATCCGCCGCCGCCTCGCCCCGCTGCTGGAGCACGACCGGCGGCGCATCGAGCTGATGAACGCGCTGCTGCTCACCCTGCCCGGCACGCCGGTGATCTATTACGGCGACGAGATCGGCATGGGCGACAACATCCATCTGGGTGACCGCGACGGCGTGCGCACCCCCATGCAGTGGACCGCCGACCGCAACGGCGGCTTCTCCCGCACCGATCCCGAGCGCCTGGTGCTGCCGGCGATCCAGGATCGCCTCTACGGCTACGGCGCGGTGAACGTGGAGGCGCAGGAGCGCGACGCCCACTCGCTGCTGAACTGGACCCGGCGGATGCTGGCCATGCGCCGGCGCCATGCCGCCTTCGGGCGCGGCACCTTCCGTGCCCTGCGGCCGGCCAACCGGCGCATCCTCGCCTATCTGCGCGAGCACGCCGGCGAGAGCATCCTGTGCGTCGCCAACCTCGCCCACACCCTGGAGGCGGTGGAGCTGGACCTGTCCGGCTTCGAGCGCCGGGTGCCGGTGGACGTGACCAGCGGCGCGACCTTCCCGGCGGTGGGCCGCGGGCCCTACGTGCTCACCCTCTCGCCCTATGCCTTCTACGCCTTCCGGCTCGCCGCGGACGCCGCCGAGCCGGACTGGCACGTGGCGCCGCCGGAGGCGCTGGCCGAGTTCGCGACCCTGGTGGTGCGCGGCGGGCTGATGGATGCCTTCAGCGAGAAGAACCGGGCCGTGATCGCCCAGGAGGCGCTGCCCTTCTATCTCGCCCGGCGGCGCTGGTTCCGCCCGGAGGGTAGGGCGCCGGGTGACGGGGCGCCCGAGGCCACGGTCTCCTGGGCGATGCGGCTTGCGGGCACCACGCGCGAGGTGGCCCTCGCCGAGATCACCGTCACCGGCCCGGCGGGGATCGAGCGCTATCTGATGCCGCTGTGCATCGTCTGGGAGGACGAGGCGGTCCCGCCCATCGCGGTTCAACTGGCGTTGGCGCGGGTGCGGGAGGGGCGCCGGGTGGGCTACCTCACCGACGGCGCGGCGCTGGAGAGCTTCGCTCACGGCGTGGTGCGGGCGCTGCGGCAGGGCGCGCCGGTGACGCTGCCGGATGGCGGCGCCCTGCGCTTCACCTGCACCCGCCTTCTGGATGCCATGGAGGTGCAGCGGGAGGGCGGGATCGACATCACCGATGCGGAGGAGCCGGCGGCCAGCATCGTGGCGGCGGAAGAGGTGCGGGTGAAGTTGTTCCGCCGCACCCGGTTCGGAGCCACCGTCGAGGCGGAGATGGCGCGTGCCCTCACCGCCCGCGGTTTTGCCGCCACGCCGCCGCTGCTCGGCGAGGTGGACCGCTGCGACGCCGAGGGGCGCTGCGCCACCGCGCTGCTGCTCTACGGCTTCGTGGCCGACCAGGGCGATGCGGCAAGCTGGATCGCCGCCCAGCTGCGGCGCATGCGCGACGAGGCGGCCGCGGCGGGCGATGCCGCGGGACGCCGCTTCGACGAGGGCGTCTCCGGCCTGATGCCGCTGCTGCGCAGCATCGGCCGCCGCCTCGCCGAGATGCACCTCGCCCTTGCCCTGCCCACCGACGATCCGGCCTTCGCGCCGGAGGAGGCGGGCGACGCCGAGCTGGCGGCGTGGGCACGGGCGGCCTGCGATGCGGTCGCCGCCGCCGTCGATGCGAGCGAACGGGCGGAGTGGCCGGACGAGGGGCTCGCCGCGATCGCCGCCGGGCTGGGGGCGCGGCGGACCTCGCTTCTGGCCCAGGTGACGTCCCTGGTCAGCGCCGCCCGCGGCACGCCGATCCTGCGCATTCACGGCCACTTCGACTTGGCCGCCGTGCGGGTGTCGGCAGGCGATGCGGTGATCGTCGGCTTCGGCCATCCGGCGCTTGCGCCGGCCGCGCACCGGACCAAGGCCAGCCCCTGGCAGGACGTGGCGGACGTGCTGGCCGCCATCGGTCGGCTGGCCTTGCAGGCGGGGGCGGCATCGGCCGCGGCGGCCCGGCCGGGCGTGGCCCCGGCACAGGCCGGAGAATGGCTCGACGCCTTCCGCCGGCGAGCCGAATGGGCGCTGCTCGGCGCCTATCTCCATACCAGCCCGCTCTGGGCGGTGGATCGTGGCCTGCTCGACGTCTTCCTGCTGGCCCGGCTGGCGCGCGATCTCACCGACGGCCTTGCCGGCGCCGTCCCGCCGGAGGGGCAGCTCATGGCCTTCCACCGCCTTGCCGCCCGGCTCTGTCCGGTCCCGGAGGGCGAGGACGTGTGATGCGCCCGGCTTTCCGTCCTCCGGCGCGCAAGGGCGGGACAGGAACCCGCAGGGTCGCGGAACGTTGGTGTTTGCAGAGCCCCGTTGCGAAGGAGACTGCCATGGCGACCCCGACCCCGCGGTCCGAGGATGTCCGCCCCGGCCGGCAACGGACCGATCGTTTCCCTCCCGGTAATGCGCCCGCCATGCCGGCGTCGCGCCCCGCCGCCGGCGAAGCGGCCCAATCCGACGTGCTCGACGCTCAGCTCGCGGACAGCTTCCCCGCCAGCGATCCGCCATCCTTGGTTCGCGATCCGCCGGCCAAGGTGGCACCCGCGCGCCCCACCGCTGACGAGGCCGCGCAATCCGACGCGCTCGACGCCCAGCTCGCGGACAGCTTCCCCGCCAGCGATCCGCCATCATTGGTGCGCGACGCGCCGGCCGAGGCAGCACCCGCGCGCCCCACTGCTGACGAGGCCGCCCAATCCGAAGCGCTCGATGCCCAACTCGCAGACAGCTTCCCGGCCAGCGACCCGCCGTCCCTGGTGCGCGATCCGCCTGCCAAGGTGGCGCCCTCGCGCGCTACTGCGGAAGAGGCGGCACAATCCGACGCGCTCGACGCCCAGCTCGCGGACAGCTTCCCCGCCAGTGACCCGCCATCCCTGGTGCGCGGCGCGTCAGCGGAGGCGACGCCGGCGCGGTCATCCGCCAAATCGGCGGCCGAAGCCGCCGCTGAATCCGCTCTGCTCGACGCCGAGTTGGACGACAGCTTTCCCGCCAGCGATCCGCCCTCGCTTACCCAGCCCGGCGGATCCTGAATCCGCATCTGCCGACGCGCCGTCCGCCGGAGCGGGTCCGTTTCGGCGGGCGCTTCAGGTTCGCGGGGCCTGCGGGCGGGGGCGGCCGAAATCGTCGGCGGGGGCAGGGATGAATTCGGCGTGATCGTCCGGGATCAGCGGGAAACGGTTCGCCCGCCAAGCGGCCTTCGCCTCCTCCAGCCGGCCGAGGTCGGAGGAGACGAAGTTCCACCAGATGTAGCGCGGCCCTTCCAGCGGCTCGCCGCCCAGCAGGATGAGGCGGGCCGGCGTGGTGGCGCGCACTGTCGCCGCGCGGCCCTTGCGCAGCACCAGCATGTCGCCGGGCGGAAAGGCCTTGCCGTCCACCTCCACCTCGCCGCTCACCAGGAACAGCGCCCGGTCCTCGGCGGCGGGATCCACCGGCAGGAGCGCGCCCGCCTCGAGGGTCGCATCGGCATAGAGGGCCGGCGAGACCGACGGCACCGGCGAGGTGGCGCCGAACAGCGATCCCATCACCAGCCGGACGCTGGCGCCGCCATCCGCCACCAGCGGCAGGTCGGCCGCGCCCGCATGGAAGAAGGCCGGGGCATCCTCCTCGTGGCCGGCCGGCAGGGCGATCCAGGTCTGGATGCCGAACAGCGGCCCGCCGTCGGCCTTCACCGCCTGCTGATGCCGCTCGGAATGGACAATGCCGCGGCCGGCGGTCATCAGGTTCACCGCGCCGGGGGTGATGGTGCGCTCGGTGCCGAGGCTGTCGCGATGCACCATCGAGCCGTCGAACAGGTAGGTGACGGTGGACAGGCCGATATGCGGGTGGGGCCGCACGTCCTCGGCCTGGTGGGGGCCGAAGCGCACGGGTCCCATCCGGTCGAAGAAGATGAAGGGGCCGATCATCTGGCCGGCCGGGGATGGCAGGACCCGGCCCACCATCATGCCGCCGATGTCGCGGGCGCGGGGCACCACCACCATCTCCACCGCATCGCAGCTTGCGGCGTCGCCGGGGATCGGGTCGGGGCAGGGGGCAAAGCTCATGGATGGTCTCCTGGGCGAACGCGCCCGCGGCCGGACCTGCTGACGGGTGCGCCGATGCCGGCGGTCGGGAAGGAACGCCGGCCGGCGCGGCGGGTTTCCCGCAGGCCGCCGTTTCCGCCGCGTCCCCTTGCGCCGGGCGGTGGTCCGCGAGACAACCATGGGACGCAGGTCGCCGTCCAGATGTCCTGACGCTGCCGCAAAGGGGATGCCATGGCCCTCGATCTCGTCGAGAAGATCTACGTTGAAGCGCGCCTCGCCAATGAGGGGCCGAGCATGCCGACGGCCTATTTCTTCTGGCTGTTCCTCGGCGTCGTCTCGGCGCATCGCTTCTATTTGGGCAAGACCGGGACCGCGATTTTGCAGATCGTGTCCTACCTCTTCGTTGTCGGAATCATCTGGTGGGTCATCGACGGCATTCTCACCTACGGGCTGGTGCGCGCGCGCCAGGACGAGGTGCGCCGCCGCCTCGCCGCCGACCTGGAGCTGGTCGGCACTTCCGGGGTGCCGCGCGTCCCCTGATCCGATGGAATCGCGTCGCCGACGCGGGGTGCCGGACGCCGCCGCAGGCGCATGTCCCGCCTCGCGCGAAGACGCCTCAAAGCGTGCCGAGAAAGGCGACGAGGGCCGCCTTCTCCTGCGGCGAGAGGCCGAGCGGACGGATGTGGGCCGACAACTGCGCCGCCTCCCGGTAGAGTGGGCGCGAGGCTTCCGCGGCATTGCGCGCCCAGACCTCGCCGCCGCCGCGATCATAGAAGTTCACCACCCCCGCCAGCGTCGGAAACAGGCCGTTGTGCATGTAGGGCGCGCTGTCGCCCACATGCCGCAGGCTCGCCGTGCGGAAGCGGCCGGCATCCTCCCGCGCGCCCGTCACCTCGTACCGGCCCAGATCCTGCGCCGGCTCGCCGAAGAAGGAGAGGCGCAGGTTGTGGAAGCGCCCGTCCGAGAGCTGCGGCCCGAAATGACAGTTGGCGCAGCGCGCCTTGGTGCGGAACAGATGAAGGCCGTTGAGTTCGGTATCGTCCAGCGCGGTGGCGTCGCCGCGGATGAAGCGGTCGAAGCGGGTCTCGCCGTCGATGGTGGCGAGATAGGCCGCCAGCACCCGCGCCAGCGTGCCCGGCGCCAGGTCGCCGGACAGGCGTGCCAGCTCGGCGCCCGGTCCGGTGCCGGCCAGCCGCGCCATGGCGTCGTCGAGGCTGCCGGGGCGGTTCCCGGTGGGCTGGCAGATCCGGTCGGGCAATAAGCTCTCTCCAATCAATATCTTGGAGCATTCCGGCGCTTCCATGGAGCCCTGAAGTGCTCCGGCGCCCATCTCCTTGGGGTCGGTGAGCGGCGCAAGGAGTCGGGCGGGGAGGGCGGGCCCGCCGCCGTCCCAGTCGAGGCTGCCGCGCGCGTCCAGCCCATGGAGCGCCGGCGGATTGCGCCGGCCCGGCATGCCGCCGACGCCGCGCCCAACCTGGTCCGCCACGCTGAAGCCGTGAGCCGGATCGTGACAGCTGGCGCAGGAGACGCGGCCGTCCGCCGAAAGGCGGGGATCACCGAACAGCCGGGCGCCGAGGTCCGCCTCCGACGGCGGTGGCGGCGGCAGGGGCGCCGGCGCGTCGAGCTCCACAAAGGCGATGCCGGGATCGAGCCAGGGCCGCGGCCAGGAGGCCGGCGGTCCGGAATAGGCGGCGCGCAGGCTTGCCATCTTGCCCGCCACCTCGCCCGCCGCCGGCTCTCCGACCGTGCCGGCCCCCGCGCCGCAGGCGGCTGCGATCAGCAGCGCCAGCCGGGCGAGCGTGCGGGTCAATGGCAATCCGCCGCCACCTGGTCGCGATAGACCTCGAACGAGACGGTGGACGCCCATTTTTCCCGGCGCCGGCGCCACGGCTCCGGTCCGCTGCCGGCGGCCAGGGCGCCGGCCACCGCCCGCGCCAGATCGGAGCTGCCGGGGGCGAGGGCGACCACCAGCGCGGTCGGCTCCACCGGCGGCAGCGTCGCCGAGAACTTCTGCCATGACATCTTCGCGAACAGCGGATCGAGCAGGACGCGGTCGTGGATGGCGGCGTCGCACGCCCCGGTGCGCACATGCATCAAGGCGGGGGCGGGCGCGCGCTCCAGCTTCACCGTCGCGCCGAGCCGCTCGGCCAGCGCGCGGGCGTGCCGGTTGGCCTGCGACACGCACACCACCCGGCCCCTCAGCTCGCTCCAGGACGCGAGCGGACGGTCGGCCCGCATCGCCAGGCTGAGGCCCGACTGGAATCCGGTCTCGACGATGCGCGCGCGGCCCCGCAGGGGATCGTCGGCGGCCGAGCGGGTCAGCACCAGGTCCACCTTGCCGGCGGCGAGCGCCTGCGCCGCCTCGTCTGGCGCCACCACGGCGAGCGCGAGCCCGGCGCCGAGCCCCTGCGCGATCTCCACCGCGAGATCCAGCTCGAAGCCCTCCTCCATGTAGAGCCGCATATCGGGCGTGTCCGGCGGCGGCAGCCAGGCGACGCCCACCCGCAGCGTGGTGCCGGCGAACTGCCGGGCGTCCGCGCCGGCCGGCGCCGACAGGAGCGAGGCCGCCGCGAGGCCTCCGGCCAGAAGGGCGACCGCGACGGCAAAGAGGAAAACCGGCGTCCGGCGAGAGGCCATGGCGTTCGATCCGATGGGGGAGACGCGCGCCGCGCCCCGCCGGGAGAGAGGATCCCGACCCGGGGGGCAAAAAGGCGCTTGCTATTTTCTATAAAATCGCTGGATTATATCAACATTGCAAGCGGGCGGTTACGACTTCCCGCCGCTATCCCCATCCAGCGACCCCGTCCAGCGACTTCGAGAGACCGCCATGCCCCGCTCCTCCTCGCCCCGCGCCTCCCTCGCGCCGGGCCGCGCCCAGACCGCCCGCGCCGGAAGGGCGCTGTCGGCCGTTGCCGCCTGCGCGATCGTCGCCCTGTCCGCCGGCGCCCCCGCCGCCCGCGCCGCCGACGACGTGCTGCCCGCCATCAACCTGCAGCTGACGCCGTGGACGGTGATCGCCCAGGAGAAGGGCTTCTTCAAAGAATAGTTTGACAAGATCGGCACCACCAAGGTGAGCCTGATCGCCTCCGGCGCCGCCGATCTGGTGGGGGCGGAATCCGCGGCGGTGAATGCCGGCGCCATCGCCATCGCCCAGCGCATGATCTACCCGGCCACGGTGCACCGTGCCAACGGCCTCGACGGGGTGATCATCTGGGCCTCGGAGACCTCGAACCGCTACCGCGCGCCCATCCTCGCCCGCGCCGACAACGACAAGATCAATTCGGTGGCCGACCTCGACGGCAAGAAGTTCGGCTCCTCGCGCATCTCCTGCTACTGGTCCTCGCCGTTCGAGCAGACCACCAAGGCGGGGCTGCCGTTCGATAGCCGCGAGAAGCAGGGGCGCATCCGCTACACCTCCATCGACAACTCGGCGGTGGCCATCTCCTCGGTGCTGTCCGGCGCCACCGATGCCACCACCGCCCACCTCGCCGCCGGCGCGTTCGCCGGCGCCTGGCTCTCCGGCAAGCTGAAGGTGGTGGGCCGTTCGCCCGACGACGGCGTCTACGTGAACCATGCCGGCCGCATCACCTACTTCGCGCGGCGCGATTTCGTGAACAAGTATCCCAAGGTGATCAAGGCCTTCCTCGCCGCCCGCGAGCGCACCCGCGAGTGGACCTACGACCATGTGGACGAGGCGGCGGCCATCGTCGCCGAGAAGACCCGGGTGCCGCTGGAGGTGGCGAAGTTCCAGATCACCCACGCTGGCGAATGGGAGTTCACCGCCGGCGAGCCCAACGCCGATCGCGCCCGCACCTCCATCAAGACGTTCCAGGCCTGGTACATCGACAATGGCGACGACATCCTGGCCGAGCGCAAGCTCTCCGAGGATCAGATCAACGCCTTCGTCGACGGCCGCTTCTTCGTCGGCGGCGAATACTCCATCTACAACTGACGCTGCGCTCCGCCGGGCCCTCGAGGGTCCGGCGGGTGCCCTTTGCCGGGCGGCTTCTGCCGCCGGCGTCCGACCCGATCGAGACCTCCCGCGGCGCCGGGACGGGGAGCATCATGGCCAATTCCTCCGATACCCTGGAAGGCGCCGCCGTCGCGGCCGGCACCACCGACCTTCCGGAACCGCCCGGCTGGTGGCTCAGGGGCCCGAACCTCACCGGCTTCATCCTGCCCTTCGCCATCCTGGTGCTGTGGGAACTGGCGGCCCGCAACAAATGGATCGACCCGGTGTTCCTGCCGGAGCCGGCGAAGGTGGTCACCGCCTTCTGGACCATGCTGACCAAGCAGCGCCTCGCCTTCGATTTCCTCGCCTCCATCTCCATCGTCGGCCAGGCTTTCCTCTATGGCTCGGTTGCCGCCATCGTGCTCGGCATCGCCGCGGGCCTGTCGCGCCGGGTGGAGCAGTTCTTCGGCCCCACCTTCGATACGGTGCGGCACATTCCCGGCATCGCCTGGCTGCCGCTGATCGTGCTCTGGCTCGGCATCGGCGCGCCGGCGAAGATCCTCGTCATCGCCAAGTCGGTCTTCTTCCCGGTGTTCCTGAACACGCTCCAGGGCATTCGCAACGTGGAGAAGAACTATATCGAGCTGGCCGACGTCTTCACGCTCACCCGCTGGCAGCTGGTGCGCAAGGTGATCCTGCCGGCCGCGATGCCGTCCATCATGGTGTCGCTGCGCTATGCGGCGGGGCTCGCCTGGGCGCTGGTGGTGGTGGCGGAGGGGCTGTCCGGCCTCGAAGGCCTCGGCTTCCTCATCTTCCGCGCCCAGGGCCTGCTGCTCACCGACCAGCTTCTGGTCTGCATGGTGATCATCGGCCTCGTGGGGTTCGCCATCGACCGCTCCATGTTCCTCGCCCAGAAGCGGGTCCTGAAGTGGAAGCAGGGCTACGAGGGCTGACCGCCCGATCACAGGAGCAAAACCGATGGCCGCCCCCGGTCACCTTCGCATCCGCGACGTCTCGAAGACCTATGCCAGCCCCGGGCGCCCGCTCGTCCACGTGCTCTCGCACGTGCGCATCGACGTGGAGCCGGGCGCGTTCGTCACCATCGTCGGGCCCTCCGGCTGCGGCAAGTCCACCCTGCTGCGCCTCATCATCGGCCTCGACGACGACTACCGCGGCGAGATCGAGCTGAACGACCGGCGCATCGTCGGCACGGCGCTGTCGCGCGGCATCGTCTTCCAGGACCACCGGCTGCTGCCCTGGCTCACGCTGGAGCAGAATATCGGGCTCAGCCTCGAGAATTCGGGCTGGAGCCGGGCCGAAAAGGCGCAGGCGGTGCGCCAGCACATCGCGCTGGTGGGCCTCTCCGGCTTCGAGAAGGCCTATCCCCACGAGCTGTCCGGCGGCATGGCGCAGCGCGCGGCCATCGCCCGCGGGCTCGCCAACCGGCCGGAAATCCTGCTGCTGGACGAGCCCCTCGGCGCGCTCGACGCGCTCACCCGGGTCCATCTCCAGGCCGAGCTGCAGCGGATCTGGGAGGTGGAGGGGATCACCATGATCCTGGTCACCCACGACGTTGAGGAAGCCATCTTCCTCAGCAACCGGGTGGTGGTGATGGCGGCCAATCCCGGCCGGATCGTGGAGACGGTGGACATCGACCTCGCCTTCCCGCGCGAGCGGGCGGATGAGCGGTTCGTCGCGCTCAAGCGGCGCATCCTCGCCGCCATGGGCGAGGACAGCGGGCGCCGGATCACGCGGGCCGCCTGATGAGCGCCGCCCACCGCGCGCGGCGCCGCCGCTTCCGCCTCGCGGCGGCCTTCGCCCTGGCGCTCGCCGGCCTTGGCGCGGGGGCGTCGGCGCGGGCGATGGACAGCGCCCCTTCCACTGACCTGCCCGATCTCTCGGAAGCCCGCGCCGCGATCTATGCGGGCGACCATGAGCGGGCGCTCGGCCTGCTGACGCCGCTGACCGAGACCGTTCGCCATGCCGATCTCTTCAACCTCCTCGGCTTCGCCAACCGCAACCTGAAGCGCTACGACGAGGCCGCGCGCTGGTACAAGGAGGCCCTGTTCTACGATGCGGGCCATCGCCCGGCGCTGGAATACCAGGGTGAGCTCTTCATCGCGGTCGGCGATCTTGCGCGGGCCGAGAAGAACCTGGAGCTGTTGCGCCTGCTGTGCTTCCCCGACGGTTGCGAGGAGCAGGACAAGCTGCGCAAAGCCTTGCTGGACGCCGGCCGCAAGCCGTAGGGCCGGGACCGGGCAGCCGTTTCGGCTTCGATGATGCAGCTCATGCCGGGGGCATTTCACCTCGGGCCCCGGGGCCCCCGCCGACGCGGCCGTGCGTCGGCGAGTGTTTACCTTGGGACAAGTGAGGCAAATCAGCAGCAGATTCGTTTTCGGCAGCTCTGTAGCCTTCTGCCTTTAGGTAAAGTTCGAGCTTCAGGCTAGATGGCGGGCAAATCCGACGTCTACCATGCATTGCAGCATGGATCTGGTTTTCAGGCGTTATGTCCTTGCGGCATCTCAAGATGAGGCGACGCTGCGGTGCGTATACTTGCACTGCACAAAGGCGGGGCTCAAAAAAGGACTTGGACTGTTTAAAAAAATGGATGAATCCGCGGAAGTTTTTTGCTTTACATGGTTACCAGAACGCGGCGAAGGGTGGGGACTCGTCGGTCCGCGCAGATTGTGGGGAGGTTAAGGTGGCGCTGGAATATGATGCGGGCCGGCGGGGACCCCGGCATTCCGCTTCCGTTCATGCGGTGGCTGTCCCGAGCGCCGGGGATGAGGATCTTTCGGCGAGCCGCAATGCGGCCTCGTTGGTGCTGTCGCTGGCCTGTGCCATGTCCGGGCTGGTGATGGGCCTTGCCTTGACCGCCTCCCAGCGTCCGCTGCTGGCCTTCGTGTGCGGCGCGGTTCTGGCCGGCGGCGTGGGCTGGTTCGCCCGGGCCCTGGTGCCGCGGAGCCGCTGACGCCGGCCGCCTCGCGCCTGCTGATCCCGGATGTCGCCGATCGGTCCTGTCCGGACCGGTCGGCGAAGTCGTCTTTGGGGTGTCGTGTTGCGGGCGGGACGCCTTGCCACCGTATGATCCGCGCAGTTTGCGGTCCAGGCGCGGCGGGTGCCTAGCGCACCTCGAACGGAAGGTTGCCGGTGGCCGCGGCGCCGCGGCCATCACGCGCTACAGCGAAGATGCGGTAGTGCCCCGGCGCCAACCCGCCGATCCGCACCCCTTGCGGCGAAGCGCCCTTCAGCGCCTCCGGGAAGGATGGCGGCACCGGCTCCGGGTCGCCGCCGACGCTGCGCACCGTGCTTTCCGCCATCACCTGCCATTCCACCTGCACCGGATCGCCGTCCGGGTCGCTGGCCCAGAGGGTCACGGCCGCGCCCTGGTCGGCGGGGAAGCTGGCTGGGCCGTTGAAGGCCAGGCTGCGGATGCGCGGCGCCCGGTTGGGTGCGCCCGGAACCCGGCCGCCCCAGGCGTCGGCCATCACTTCCACCGTTTCGGTCCATTCCCCGCTTGGCAGGAGCAGGGAATACCAGGTGGGCGTCACCTCCTGCTTGTGGCCCCACAGCAGGGGGATGGCGCCGGCGCCGTCGCCGCGAGCGGCGGCGAGGTAGGCGCGCATCCGGTCCGCCTTCCTGGACGAGGTCGGCTCCAGCGGTGCGCCCCATGGCGCCCGCGGCGAATCCCAGTGGCCCTGCGCGCCCATCTCCGACAGCACGATGGGACCGTTCCAGCCCTGCGCCCGGGCCCGGCCGACGGCGGAGAGCAGACCGTCGCCATAGCCGTTGATGCCCAGCACGTCGACCGAGGGCGCGAGGCGATGCAGAAGCGCCGCCTTGTCGCCGCCCCCCTCGGCCACCGCCGCCATGACAGGATGCTGGCCGTCGAGGGTTTTCGTCAGGCGGGCGGCCTCCTCGATCGCCGGCCACACCGCCATGGCCTGGGCCGGCGGCAGGTCCACCTCCACCTCGTTGCCGATGCCCCACATCAGCAGCGCCGGATGGCTGCGATAGCGCTCCACCATGTGCCGCAGGTCATCGAGCTGGGCCTCCACAGCGCGCCGGTTGCCATAGTCGAACCCGCGGCGCGGATGGCCCATCCAGAAGCCGACGATCACCTTCAGGCCGGCGCGCTGGGCGGCGTCGAGAATGGGGCCGGGCTCCTGCCCGTAGGTGCGCACCACGTTGGCCCCCAGCGCCTTCAACTCGGACAGGCGCCCCTCGGCGGCAGCGCCGTTGGGCACGAACGGCCGGCCGTCCACCAGGATTTCCGTGCCGCGGATCTGCACCTGGCTGGCGAGGGCCGGGACGGCGCCTGCGAGCGCGGCCGCCGCGATCATCGCCGCGGGCAAAGCGCGGCGCACGGACCGGAGCAGGCGGGTGGCCAGGGAGGAGCGGGAGGGGCGCAGGATGGAGGAACGCAACGTCTGTCTCCGGAGCCGACCGGCGGCAAGGTGCGAGGCACCATGCGCCCGGCCTTGGCGGATCGCAATCGGCCCTCGCGGCGCACCCGCGGCGGCCGCCCCCGTGCCTATGCAGGCGAATGCCGCCGGATTAAGACACGGTCATCGCCCCGCGGAGACCCGCCCCGCCATGTTCGTGCTCGCCCATCTGTCGGACCCCCATCTCGGCCCGATCCCGGAGGCGCGGCTTTCCGAGCTGCTGGGCAAGAGATTCTTCGGGATGATGAACTGGATCAGCGCGCGCCGGCGCAATTTCGGCGCGGCGACCCTGGCCCCGCTGGTGGCCGACATCCACGCCCAGGCGCCGGATCACATCTGCGTCACCGGCGACCTCGTGAACGTCAGCCTGCCGGCCGAGTTCGATACCGGCGCCGCCTTCCTCGCCGCGCTGGGGGCGCCGGACAAGGTCAGCGTCATTCCCGGCAATCACGATGCCTATGTCCGCTCGGCCATGCACCATCACCTGGAGCGCTGGGCGCCGTTCCTGGCGGGCGATGCGGGCGCGCCGCACTCGCCGGTGGACGTCGCCGCGTTTCCCTATGTGCGCCGGCGCGGGCCGGTGGCGCTGGTGGGGGTCTCCACGGCGGTGCCGACCGCGGTGTTCATGGCCAGCGGCAAGGTGGGCGAGGCCCAGCGCGAGCGGCTGCGCCGGCTGCTGGCCGGCCTCAAGGACGAAGGCCTGTTCCGGGTGGTGATGATCCATCATCCGCCGGTGGGCGAGCGCCACTTCCATCGCGACCTCACCGATGCGGAGGCGGTGCGCGCGGTGCTGGCGGAGGCGGGCGCCGAGCTGGTGCTGCACGGCCACGACCACCGGGCCTCTCTCGGCCACATCCCGGCGGCGGATGGCGGGGCGATCCCGGTGGTGGGCGTGCCCTCGGCCTCCGCCGGGCCGAACGACCCGCGCGGCGCCGGCGGCTACTGCCTCTATCGCATCGAGGGAGGGCCGGGGCGCTGGCGCTGCGAAATGGAGCGGCGCGGCTACGCTCCCGGGTCCGCCACGGTGCACCGGATCGCCGCGCAGGTGCTGCGCGCGCCCGCCATGGCTGCGGCCTGAGCAAGCCGGGAGCGGGGCGGAAATGTGATCATAACTTAATGAAAATAAAACAGAATGACAGAATTTTAAGTTGGCCTCCGGGGGTGCGGGCCGCATCCTGCGGGTGAGATTCCACGGAGGATGGCTCATGAAGAAGATCGTTATCGCCGCCGCGACTCTCGCGCTGGTCGCAGGTTCGACCGCCGGGTTTTCCGCGTCGGCCCAGGAGCGGCCCCAGGAGCGTTCTTCGGAGCGGCGCGGCGAGCGGGCGCGGCCGACCGTCGAGGACATGGCGGCGCTGTCCGATTCCCGGATCGCGGCGCTGAAGACCGGCCTGCGGCTGACCCCCGAGCAGGACAAGCTGTGGCCGGCGGTGGAAACCGCGCTCAAGGAGGTCAGCCAGGCTCGGATCGCCCGGGCCTCCGCCGCCCGCGAGGCGCGCGCCCAGGAACGGGCGACGGAACGGGCGGCCGAGCGTGCGCCGCGGGGCCCCTCCGGCTCAGCAGCGGCGCCGGCGACCCCCGCCGCTCCGGCTGCGCCCTCGTCCGGCACGTCCGCGCCCCCGCAGCCGCCCGCGGCTCAGGTTCCGGCCCCCCGTCCGGCGCCCGATACCCTTGATCGGCTGCGCACCGCGGCCGATCGCCTGACCTCCCGTGCCGACCGGCTGACGGCCGACGCCGCCGACCTGCGCAAGATCGCGACCGCCGCCGATCCGCTCTACCGCACCCTCGATGAGGCGCAGAAGCGGCGCCTCGACCTGATGATCCGCGAGGATCTGCGCGGCCGCATGAAGGCCCGCGGCCATGGCGGCCCGCGTCACGGCGGCTCGCATCCCCGGGGCGACGGCGACCGGACCATGCTGGACGGCCGCGGCGGTCCGCACTTCGCCCTCGCGTCCGGGCATAACTGACCGCCTTGCGCCGCCCCGGCCATCGCTTTGCGATA
>CALMSN010000285.1 GCA_937872325.1 uncultured Xanthobacter sp.
ACACCCCCTGCGGCCGCCACCCCGCGCGCCGCGGACGACGGCCTCACCCCGCCCCCGGTGATCGATCCGCGGCCGGTGGAGACCCGGCCGGTGGCGCCGTCCGGCGGCGGCGAGCACGCCCCCGTGCCCGCCCCGCAGGAGGTGATCCTGGCGCCGGTGCCGGTGCTGGTGCTTCCCGGCTCGGCCACCTGGGACGAGGCCTACGACAAGCTGGTGGCGAGCACCAAGGCGGCGACCGCCGAGCTTGCCCGCCTCGGCCTCGCCCGGGCCGACGGCGTATTCGTGGTCTATACCTCCAGCGACGACCTCGGCTTCGAGTTCGAGATCCAGGTGCCGTTCTCCGGCACCACCACGCTGAAGCCGGAGGGGGGCATGAAGCTTGGCGGCTCCTATGCCGGGCGGGTGATGCGCTTCACCCATGTCGGCGCCTTCGCCGACATGGACGGGACCTACGAGCAGCTCAACAACTATCTCGACGAGAAGAACATTTCGTCGGACGACCTGTATATCGAGCAGTATCGCACCGATCTGGCGACCACCCGGCCGGATGCCCTCACCATCGATATCCTGGTCCCGCTGCAATGATCTGGCGGGGCCATGCCCCGCCCACTGGAGGCGCGTGGAGGCTGACGGTCACGACCCGAGCACGCTGAGCCACATCGGCGGATCGCCGGATCCGGCAAATCAACCCCTCAACGCGTGATCGAGGACGCGTTATACCATCGGTCTCAGTCTGCGACCGATGCCGGGCGGGTGGCGCCAGGCGCCGCGCCGGCTTGAACCGGAGGCCCATGAGCCCAGCTCGCGGGCGTCTGACATTTTTCGGTCCGCTTGCCTGCAGGCGGGCCGGCGCGTGCTCCAGTGCGCCCCGGGCGGGCGCGGAGGTTGGTCATGCCGCGGCTGTTCACCGCCATCGAGATCCCGCGCGACGTGGGGCTCGGCCTGTCCATGCTGAGGGGCGGCCTGTCCGGGGCACGCTGGATCGACCCGGAGCACTACCACGTCACGCTGCGCTTCATCGGCGACGTGGACGACGCCGTGGGCCGCGACATCATGCACATGCTTGGCGAGGTGCGGCGCAGCGCATTCGAGCTCCAGCTCGAGGGCCTCGACCAGTTCGGCGGGCGCAAGCCGCGGGCGGTCTATGCCGCGGTCCGCTCCACCCCCGCTTTGGTGGAGCTCCAGGCGGAGAACGAGCGGCTGATGCAGCGGCTGCGGCTGGGCGCCGAGGGGCGGAACTTCAAGCCCCATGTCACCCTCGCCCGGCTGCGCGACGCCTCCGCCCGCCAGGTGGCCGACTATCTCGCCACCCGCGGCCCCTACCGCAGCCAGCCCTTCAAGGTGCCGCGCTTCGTGCTGTTCTCCTCGCGGGATTCCGTGGGCGGCGGCCCCTATCTGGTGGAGGCGGTGTACCCGCTGGCCTGAGGGCGACCTCATATTGGAATTATTATAGAACGGTAGCCGGCTTCAGTCTTTCCCGCTGGCACACCTTGAAAAACCCGCCACGGCCAAGCAGCCGTTGCAAAAAGCCGTCGCCAACGACAGCGCGAGATCTTGCAGCACCCGACAGCGGGGGCCATCTTGTCGTGCATGGGCAATGCAGATACCGCACGAGCTGGCGACATGGACTGGGCCGCGCTGTCTGTGGACGAGGCCGCCGGCAAGGCGCGCGACGAAACCAAGGTGCGGCGCAGCTTCTGGAAGACGCTCCGCCGGGCGGTGTCCTCCATGCCCATGGCCGAGGAAGCCGCGGCGGCCTACTTCGCCGCCTTGGACCGCCGCACCCCGGTGAAGGTGCAGGCCATGCTCCTCGCCACCCTGGCCTATTTCGTGGTGCCCGCAGATGCGGTGCCGGACATCCTGCCGGTGATCGGCTTCACCGACGATGCGGCGGTTCTGATGGCGGCGCTGCGAATGCTCTCCGAGCACATCCGCCCGCAGCATTACGAGGCTGCCCGCGAGGCGATCGACCGGCTGCGGACCGACCCCTGAGCCTCCCCCGCCGCACGATCGGCGCCGGACCGGTACGGGACTGGAATACTCAAGCACCGTGCGGGCTTCACCAACGGCCCGTGCGCCAAGCTCGCCCGGCCAATCTGCGCGGATGCCCGGCACGCGGCCGGGCATGACGGTCCTGCGGACTTGCCGGCAGGAAAACGCTCTTCCGAAAGGGCCGATCGCGCTCCTACGCGCCGGTGGTGAGCACCACCTTGCCCTTGACCCGCCGCCCGGCGATCTCGTCGAGCGCCGCGGCGCAGGCTTCGAACGGGAAGGTGGCGTCCACGTGGGCCGAGATCCGCCCGGCATGGGCGTGCGCCACCAGATCCCCCACCAGTTCCGCCAGCCATTCGGGGTGGGCGGCGGCGTGGTTGCCGAAGATCACCCCGCGGGCGTCGCAATTCTTCAGCATAAGAAGGTTGAGCGGGATCTTCGGGATCTCGCCGGCGGCGAATCCCACCACCATCAGCCGCCCGCCCGGCCCCAGCGCCCGCAGCGCCGGCTCCGACAGCGTGCCGCCCACCGGATCGAACACCATGTCGAGGCCCTTCTCGCCGCCAAAGGCCTTGAGCGCCGACTTGAGGTCCTCGCGGGTGTAGTCGAGCCCGGCATCGGCGCCGTGGGCGATGGCGAACTCCCCTTTGCCGGGGGGGGGGGGGCGGGCGGGCCCCCCCGCCCCCGGGGCCTTCCCCACCCCCCCCGCCGCAAGTCCCCCCCCGCCGGCGGCGCCCAGCACCGCCAGGCTCTCGCCCGGCTGCAGCCCGCCGCGGTCGCGCAGTGCGAAGGCCGAGGTGCCGTAGGTGATGATAAGGCCGGCCGCCTTCACCAGGTCCATGCCCGCCGGCAGGCGGGTGAGGCCGGTGGCCTTCGCCACCAGCTTCTCGCGGGCCGCGCCGTAGGTGACGCTGCCGCACACCGCATCGCCGACCGCCAGGGTCGAGACGCCTTGGCCCATCGCCGACACATGGCCGGAAAACTCCGCGCCCGGGGAAAAGGGCAGCTCGGGCTTCACCTGGTAGAGATTGCGGATGATCAGCGTGTCGAAGAAGTTGAGCCCGACCGCGGCCACGTCCACCACCACCTCGCCGGGACCGGGAACCGGATCGGGCAAGTTCACGATTTCGAGCGCTTCCGGCGCTCCATGGCGCGTGCACAATACCGCTTTCATCCCGCAACACCCCTGCCTGTCCAAGCCGCGATCAAGCCGTTTCATGGCCTTTGCGGACATCCGCGCCGGCCCTGGCGCGCGCTCGCGGCGCCGCATCCGGCGTGTCCACGGGAGCCATCGGTTTAGGAAAAAGCAAGACGTCGCGGTCATTTTTTTGACCGTGTCCGGACGTAGAGCACGCGCCGGCCGGCTTGCGCCTGCAAGCGGGCCGGGACCACGCGGTCTCGATCTCCGCTCACGGGTGCGATCCGCCGATCGGATCGCCCTGCGGGGGAGTGGACGAGCCGGCGTTTCCGCTTGCCAAGCCGCGAGCCCAGTCGAAGGAGAACCCATGACACCTCGCCGTGTCCGCCCGATGCACCGCACCGCCCGGATCGTGCAGACTGTCACCGGTCTCGCGGGACGCATCGCCCCGTCCGGACCCAGCCGCCCGGCGGGGCTCCGCGCCGGCGCCCTCGCCATGGCCGCGCTCGCCCTGGCGCTGGCCGGGCCGGCAGCGGCGCAGGGCCAGGGCCCGTCCCGCTCGGTGGCGCAGTTCGGCGACTGGGGCGTCTATGTCTCCATCGCCGCGCCGAAGCTCTGCTTCGCCATGTCCCAGCCCAAGACCCGCACCCCCGAAGGGCTGAACCGGGATCCGGCCTATTTCTTCGTGTCCACCCGCCCCAGCGAGAACGTGAAGAACGAGATCACCATCACCTCGGGCTTCCCGCTGAAGGACGGCAGCGACGTCAAGCTGACGGTGGGCGCCCTGACCCTGCAATTCTACTCCAAGGACAGCAGCGCCTGGCTGCGCAATGCCGCCGACGAGGCCAAGCTGGTGGACGCCATGCGCAAGGGCCGCGACGTGACGGTGGTCAGCGTCTCCGGGCGCGGCAATCCCACCACCGACAAGTACTCCCTCTCCGGCTTCGGCCAGGCCCTGGACCGGGCGGCGCAGGAATGCCGCTAGGCCGGATCCGCATCCCGGCACATGGAAGCGCGCGAGCGTTCCGTGTGCCGGGTGAACGGCCTGCCGGGACCCGGCCGGCGGATGGCGCCGGCCGAGCTCCCAATCTTTCTGCCGCCGGGTGATCGCCCTGCCGCGACTGCAGCCGGCGCGACCAGGCTCCACCTTGCCATTCGCGCCGGAAAGCCCGATGTGAGGGGCTGACGGAACCGGTCCATGCTGCTGCGCCTCTATCACATCGTGTTCGACGCCATCTGGCGGTTTTCCGAGGACGACGGGTGGGCCATCGCCAGCCACATCGCGCTGTCGGCCCTCATGTCGCTGTTTCCCTTCCTCATCTTCGTCACCGCGCTGGCCGGCTTCCTGGATTTCCGGCCGCTGGCCGACGAGACCATCCAGCTGATGTTCGAATCCTGGCCCAAGCAGGTGGCCGAGCCCATCGCCCGGGAGATCCACAGCGTCACCAACCGGGTCCGCACCGATGTGCTGACCTACGGCGTGGTGCTCGCCATCTACTTCTCCTCCAACGGCATCGAGAGCCTGCGCATCGGCCTCAACCGCGCCTACGCGGTGCGCGAGGAGCGGGCCTGGTACCTGCTGCGCCTGGAATCCATCGGCTATGTGCTGATCGGCGCGGTCGCCATGCTGGCCCTGTCGTTCCTGGTGGTGCTGGGGCCGCTGCTGTGGCAGGCCGCGGTGGCGTACGTCCCGCAGCTCGCCCCGTTCTCCCGGCTGGTCACGCTGATCCGCTTCGGCGCCACCACGGTGATCCTGGTGGTGGCGCTCATGGTCGCCCACCTGTGGCTGCCGGCGGGACGGCGCTCGCTGCGGCAGGTGGCGCCGGGGGTGGTGGTGACGCTGCTGCTCTGGCTCGTCGGCGGCACCGTGTTCGGCGTCTATCTGGCCGAGTTTCCGGCCAACTACGTCTCCACCTATGCAGGCCTCGCCTCGGTGATGATCGCGCTGGTCTTCCTGTATCTCACCGCCACCATCTTCGTCTTCGGGGGCGAGCTGAACGCCGCCATCGCCCGCTCCGGCGCCCGGCGCCGCGCCGCGATCGCCGCCGCGGAACCCGCCGCCGAGGCGCCGCCGCAATGACCCACGACACCACGAACCCCGATCCCGAGACCGCCGCCGGCACCGCGATGAACGGCGTCGCCGGCCGGCCGCTGCCCGTGCCGCCGCCGGACGGTCGCCAGTCGGCGGTGGCGCTTTCGGTGCAGCGGGGGGTGATGCGCCATCTCTCCGCGCTCGGGCAGGCGGTGCTGCCGGAATTCCCGCTGGCCTCGGGCCGGCGGGCCGACCTCGTCGCCATCGACGGCAAGGGGCAGGTGACCATCGTCGAGATCAAGTCCTCGGCGACGGATTTCCGCACCGACCGCAAATGGCCGGACTATCGCGCCTACTGCGATTTCCTGCTGTTCGCGGTGCCGCTCGACTTCCCGCTCGCGCTTTTGCCTGATGAGGCCGGGCTGCTGGTGGCCGACGCGTTCGGCGCCGAATGCCTGCGCGCGGCGCCGCACCATCCGCTGCCGCCGGCGACCCGCCGGGCCGTCACCCTGCGCTTCGGCCACATGGCGGCGCGCCGCCTCGCGGCCCTGCACGACCCCGAGCTCGCCCGCTTCACGCCCTGAGGGGTGCGGGTCGTAGCTGACGGGGTCGTCCTTTCCAGCGCCGAGGCCTCCGATCGGATCGCGCTTCAGGCGTCGCGGGCCTTCCACAGCTCCTCCGCCCGCGCCCGGCAGGGCGAACACGGCAGCGCCGAGGATCACCTCGCGGGCCCAGGCGTCGCGGGGGGCGCCGCGCCAGACCGACTGCCGGAATTCCCGTATCGACAAGACTGCCCGGGACCGCGGCGTCGTATCCAGCCGGGAGGGCGCATCGCGACACGCCATCGCCGGGGATGGCCTCGTACCCGCAAACCTGTCGCCGATTCCTGCCGTGTGGGGGCCGCGACAGTTCCAGGCACGACGATATGCCAATACCCGTCTCCCGAGCCCGTGGTCGGGCCGGCGCACGACAAAACGCCTAAGGCGGGCAGGCGTCGCACCAACCTGAGTAAAAGCGCGCGTGCCGCTCCGGGACCCGTGCCTCAGGCCGTCGCCGGCTCGCCCACGAAGCTGAGGCAGGCGCGGGCGATGACGATCTCCTCGTCGGTGGGGATCACATAGACCGGGATCCGGCTCCCCGCGGCCGAGATCCGGGTCTGGCCGGCGGCATTGGCCGGCGCGTCCAGCTCCAGGCCCAGCCAGGCCAGCGGCGCGATCACCCGCTCCCGCACGCCGGCGGCGTTCTCGCCGATGCCGCCGCAGAACACCACCGCATCGAGCCCGCCCAGCGTGGTGGCCATGGCGCCGATCTCCCGCCGCACCATGGCGGTGAAGTAGTCGATGGCCTGCTCGGCCTCGGCGGTGGCGGCCGCCTCCAGCACCCGCATGTCGTTGGTGAGGCCGGACAGGCCCTTGAGGCCGGACTGCTTGTAGAGCATGGCCTCGATATCGACCACGTTCATGCCCTTCACCAGCATCAAATAGAGCAGGATGCCGGGGTCGAGCTGGCCGCAGCGGCTGCCCATGGGCAGGCCGTCGAGGGCGGAGAAGCCCATGGTGGATTCCACCGAGCGGCCGCGATGGATGGCGCACATGGAGGCGCCGTTGCCGAGATGGGCGATCACCACCTTCCCGTCCGCCACCTCCGGCGCCACTTTGTGCAGCGCGCCGGCGATGTAGTCGTAGGAGAGGCCGTGATGGCCGTAGCGCCGCACGCCCTGGGCATAAAGCTCGCGTGGCAGGCCGTAGGTGTCCTGGGCGAACGCCTTGCCCTGGTGGAAGGCGGTGTCGAAGCAGGCCACCTGCGGCAGCTCGGGCTGCTCGCGCAGCAGGATCTCGATGGCTTCCAGCGCGAAGGGCTGGTGCAGCGGCGCCAGCGGCACCAGCGCGCGCAATTCGGCCAGCAGCGGCGCGTCGACCCGCACCGGCTCGAAGTGCTTCGCGCCGCCGT
>CALMSN010000286.1 GCA_937872325.1 uncultured Xanthobacter sp.
GGCTGGTTGGCCCAGGCCTGCTCCCAGGTCTGCTCCTCGCGCTGGCCAATCTGCTCGTAGAGGGTGGGGGTGTGGTTTTGCTCCCACTCGGCCTCGAAGCGGGCCATTTCCAGGCCGGGCTCGCGCAGGCGCGCCAGCACGCCCAGGTCGCGGACGTAGACGGCTTTCTTTTCCAGAATTTCATCCAGGAAGAAGGACACCCCCGGAAGCGCACCCTCCAGGAAATCCGCGCGCAGGGTCAGGATGGTGCGGTCGAACGAATTGGGGTCTTCATTGGCGGCGAAGTGCACCCGGCCCTTCACCCCGGCCGATCCGGCCGCCGGCAGGAAGGCCGACGCCCTGTGCTGCACCAGCGACCTGACGCTGGCCGAGTTCAAGTCGCTAAAGGGCAAGATGGACGGCGCCAATGCCAACGCCACCACCCTTGCCGCCTACATGGCCGGCACCCCCGGATGGCGCACCGATCTCTACGCCACCGACGGCACGCTGATGACCCATGCCGAGAGCATCGCCCTGTTCAAGGCGCTGGGGGTGAAGTTCACCCCGGAGCTGAAGGCGCCGCGCGTCGCCATGCCGTTCGACGGCGACTACACCCAGGATGCCTACGCCCAGCAGATGATCGACGAGTACAAGGCCGCCGGCATCGATCCCCGGGAGGTCTTCCCCCAGTCGTTCCAGTTGCGCGACATCCTCTACTGGCTGAAGGCGGAGCCGGCCTTCGGCGCCCAGGCGGTGTTCCTCGACGACCGCGACGAGACCGCGAAGGGCTTCGACGCCGGAAAGCCGGAGACCTGGACCCCCTCCATGGCCGAGCTGGCGCAGCAGGGGGTGAAGATCATCGCCCCGCCGATGCACGTCCTGGTAACCCTCGACGGCGACCGCAACATCGTGCCCTCCGCCTATGCCAAGGCGGCGAAGGCGGCGGGGCTGGCCATCATCACCTGGTCGCTGGAGCGCTCCGGCACCCTCGCCGACGGCGGCGGCTATTACTACAAGAGCATCAAGGACGCCGTCTCGCGGCCGTCCGACACCTATCGCCTGCTCGACGTGCTGGCGCAGGACGTGGGGGTGATCGGGGTGTTCTCCGACTGGCCGGCCACGGTCACCTTCTACGCCAACTGCGCCGGCCTGAAGTAGCCCGCCAAGGGAACGGGGGGCATCTTCGGGTCGTGCCTCAGCTTGAATCGCATGCCGTCAGCCCCTCTCCCGCTTGTGGGGGAGGGGGCACGGCGGCGCCTTTTTCCAGATCACCGGAAAAACGGATGAGAATTCCCTCTCCCACAAGCGAAAGAGGGAATTTCGCGATCGCCCTTTGCAGGCCGGGACACAGCCCATCCTTCCCCGCCCTTGCGCTGCCGCGGCGAAAGCCCTAGAGCCCGTCCCGTTCCAGAATGCAGGCGTCGGCCCCGATTGCGCACATCCGGCCGGACAAGCCCCAACCCGAGGACAGGCCCATGGCGATCCACAAGCTGCTCCTTCTCGCCGGCGACGGCATCGGCCCCGAGGTGATGGCCGAGGTGAAGCGGGTGGCCCAATGGCTCGAAAAGGCCGGCCTCGCCTCCTTCGCCATCGAGGAGGACCTGGTCGGCGGCTGCGCCTATGACGACCACGGCGCCGCCATCTCGGATGCCGCCATGGACCGGGCCAAGGCCGCCGATGCGGTGCTGTTCGGCGCGGTCGGCGGCCCGAAGTGGGCGAACGTGCCCTACGAGGCGCGCCCCGAGGCCGGCCTGCTGCGCCTGCGCAAGGACCTGCAGCTGTTCGCCAACCTGCGTCCCGCCATCTGCTATCCGGCGCTGGCCGACGCCTCCTCGCTCAAGCGCGAGGTGGTGGAGGGGCTCGACATCCTGATCGTGCGCGAGCTCACCGGCGGCGTCTATTTCGGCGAGCCGAAGACCATCACCGACCTCGGCAACGGCCAGAAGCGGGCCATCGATACCCAGGTCTACGACACCTACGAGATCGAGCGCATCGCCGCCGTGGCCTTCGACCTCGCCCGCACCCGCCGCAACAAGGTGACCTCATCCGAGAAGCACAATGTGATGCGCACCGGCGTGCTGTGGAAGGAGGTGGTCACCGCCCTCCACCAGCGGTCCTACAAGGACGTGGAACTGGAGCACAATCTCGCCGATTCGCTGGCCATGCAGCTGGTGCGCTGGCCCAAGCAGTATGACGTGATCGTCACCGACAATTTGTTCGGCGACGTGCTGTCCGACATCGCCGCCATGCTGACCGGCTCGCTGGGCATGCTGCCCTCGGCCTCGCTGGGCGCCCCCGACGCCGCCGGCCGCCGCGCCGCCATGTACGAGCCGGTGCACGGCTCGGCGCCCGACATCGCCGGCAAGGGCATCGCCAATCCCATTGCCATGATCGGCTCGCTGGCCATGGCGCTGCGCTACTCGTTCAACCAGGGCGAGGTGGCGGACCGCATCGAGGCGGCCATTTCCGGCGTGCTGGATGCGGGCAAGCGCACCGCCGACATCCGCGCCCCGGGGCTGGACACCATCTCCACCCAGGAGATGGGCGCGGCGATCATCGGCGAGCTCGACGCCGCCAGCGCCTGATCGCCGCCGCGCGTGACGGCGCTCGAGGCCGACTCGCGGGCTATGGCAGAGCCGGCGCCCTCGGCACCGGTCGCAGGCCGATGACATGACGAAAACGGCCCGGACGCTTCCGTCCGGGCCGTTTTCGTTTTCCGTGAGGCGGGCGCCCGGCCGCCCCGTGCGGAGCCGGCTGACGCCATGGCGCGCGCAGGCCCGCCTGGCACCGGCCGGAGGCCGGCGCCTATGGCAAAGGCAGGGGCGGCGACGGTGTCAGGCGACGGTCAGGTCGATCTCGCCGACGCCCTCGACCCCGCCCTTCAGAACGGCGCCCTTCTCGATCGGCCCCACCCCCGCCGGCGTCCCGGTGAAGATGACGTCGCCCGGCGCCAGCCGGAACAGGGTGGAGAGGGAGGCGATGATCTCCGGCACGCTCCAGATCATCTGGTCGAGGTTGCCGGCCTGCTTGGTCACGCCGTTGATGTCGAGCCAGATCCGGCCCGCGGACGGATGGCCGATGGCGCTCGCCGGCACCAAAGCCGAGCAGGGGCCGCTGTCCTCGAACGCCTTGGCGGTCTCCCACGAGCGGCCGAGCTTCTTCAGGGCGTTCTGCAGGTCGCGCCGGGTGAGGTCGAGGCCGACGCCGTAGCCGAACACGCAGTCCAGCGCCCGCTCCACCGGGATGTTCTCCCCGCCGGCCTTCAGCGCCACCACCAGCTCGATCTCGTGGTGGAGGTCGCGGGTCAAAGGCGGGTAGGCGATGGTGGCGCCGGAGGGAATGAGCTGGTCCGGATTCTTCTGGAAGAAGAACGGCGGCTCCTTGTCGGGATCGCCCCCCATCTCCTTGGCGTGGTCGGCATAGTTGCGCCCGACGCAATAGACCCGGTGGACCGGGAAGAGATCGGCGCTGCCCGCCACCGGCAGGGTGGCCTGGGGCGCGGGCGGGAAGATGAAGCTCACGGGACGCACTCCAAGAGCGGGGGGGGGAGGGCCACGGGGCGGGCCGGCGCCCGGCCGTCGGGGGGCACCATCGGGCCCGCGTTGCGGCAGCCGGCGGATGGGCCCGGCGCCTGCGCGGTCTTAAACCGCCGCCGGCCCCCTGCAAAGCCGTAAACCTCGCGCGCGACCGGATCCCGCCGACCGGAGCCGACACCCCCTCGAAAGCCGCCATCGGGAGGCCTGCGCCCCTTCGCACCGCAAGCGGGCGGGGGCGAACCCTCGGGGGAGCGGGCGGCGGGGCAAGCCGTGACAGCCCTGGTGTATCGAGATATATATAGCTTTTACTGTTCGTTCCTTTGCCTTTCGCCCATCTGCCTTTCGTCCATCCGCCTTTGTATCGGGCGCCCTGTTTTCCGGAACGGTTCCGCTGCGCAATCTGCGCCCTGTGGCGCTCTTTTTGCCGCGTGGCGGACAGGAGATTGCCATGCGGTTCGGCCTGTTCTGCACCTATGAGAATCCGACGCTCGATTTCGCCTCCGCCTATGCCGACCAGAGCGCGCTGGTCCGCCTCGCCGAAGACCTCGGCTTTGAGGAGGCATGGGTCGCCGAGCATCATTTCAATCCCGGCGCGGCGAGCCCCTCCTGCCTGACGCTGCTCGCCCATCTCGCGGCCCTGACGCAGCGGATCCGCCTCGGCTCGGCGGCGGTGCTGCTGCCGCTGCACAATCCCATCACGGTGGCCGAGGATGCGGCGACGGTGGATATCCTCTCCGGCGGCCGGCTGGACCTGGGGGTCGCCAAGGGCGGACCGTTCCCGCTGCAATACCGCCACTACGGGATCGATCCGGAGGAGGCGCGCGAGCGGTCGCGGGAGGCGCTGGCGCTGATCCGGCGACTGCTGAGCGAGCCGCAGGTGAGCTTCGAGGGCCGCTATTACAAGGTCGACGGCCTGGAGCTGGTGCCGCGTCCGGTGCAGGCGCCCATCCCCATCCATGTCGCCACCTCGACCCCTGAGACGGTGGAGCTCGCCGCCGCCCAGGGCGACGCCATCATGGCCGCGCCCCCGTTTCCGCTGATGCAGGCGAAGGAGAATATCCGCCTCTACCGCGCCGCCGCGCCGGAGGCCGACCCGCGCTTCACCCTGATCCGCTTCCTGCACCTCGCCCCGACCCGCGCCGCCGCGCTCGCCGAGGCCAGCGACTGGCTGCGCCCGTTCGTGGAGCGGATGCGGAAGACCACCCAGGTGGCGCAGCCCGGCTGGACGCCGTGGTTCGATCTCGACCGGCTGCTGGCCGATTCCCTCATCGGCACCGAGGCGGAGGTGGCGCACAAGATCGCCGGGATCCAGGCCGACCTCGCGCCGCGCACCCTCCTCCTCAAGCCGCTGAGCCCGGACGTGGCCAAGCGCCGGGCGGACCTCATCGCCTTCGCCGAGCGCATCCGAACCCGGAGTCCGGCTGCCGCCTGAGCTGTCGCCCTATTGCGCCGCGACCCCGGTCCCCACCGGGCAGGAGACGCCGGTGCCGCCGATGCCGCAATAGCCGGCTGGATTCTTGGCCAGATACTGCTGGTGGTAGCCCTCGGCGAAATAGACCGGGCCGGGCGGGGCGACTTCCGTGGTCACGGGCCCGAACCCCGCGCCCTTGAGCACCGGGGCATAGGCCGCCTTCGCCGCCTCGGCCTGGGCGAGGCACGCGGCATCGTCCACATAGATGCCGGAGCGGTACTGGGTGCCCACGTCGTTGCCCTGGCGCATCCCCTGGGTGGGGTCGTGGGCCTCGAAGAACAGCTTCACCAGCGCCGGGAACGACACCACCTTGGGATCGTAGACCACGAGCACCCCCTCGGTATGCCCGGTGCGGCCGGAGCAGACCTCCTCATAGGTGGGGTTTGGGGTGTGGCCGGCGATATAGACCGCGGCGGTGACATAGACCCCCGGCTGCTGCCAGAACTTGCGCTCCACCCCCCAGAAGCAGCCGGCGGCGAACACCGCCTGCTCCAGCCCCCCGGGATATGGGCCCTTGAGCGGATGGCCGTTGACGAAGTGGCGCTCCGCGGTGGCGATGGCGCCGGGGCGGCCGGGCAGGGCCTCGGCGGCGGTGGGCAGGTCGAGGGCTTTGCGGAACAGGAACATGCGCGTGCTCCCGCGGCCGCGGGCGAAGGCTCAGCGGCCGCATCTGAGTTGGGCTGTGTCGGAAGCGGCCGGTGCCGGGCCCGGCCGTTCGTCGGCCCAATATGGGGAGGATCGCGCCCGCTTGCGAGGGGACGCCGGCTCACACCGCGAAGCGTGAGCGCTCCCGCACCCGCCCGAGCGCCAGCAGCACCACGCCCAGGAGCGCGAGGATGAAGAAGGCCGGCAGGCCGAGCAGCGGTGCCGCGACCGTGTCCCACAGGGTCGGCCAGCCGGAATGCCCGGCGGCTTCCGCCCGTTCGAGGCTGGACGGGGCGATCGCATACCAGGCATCGCTCACCGAGGTGAGCAGGAGGCCCGAGGCGGCGATCGAGCGCGTGCCGTCCACGATCAGCGCCACGAAGCCGCCGGCCAGCAGCCAGAAGCCGGTGAAGCGAAACAGGAAACGGAACATCGTCGGGAACCGCCTCCACGCTGGATAAGGAACACCCGGCCCCGGGCCGACGCGGCGCCGATGGGCGGCTGCATCATAACCGCAAGATTCCCTTGAAGCGAAGCCCCGGGTTTGCTTCCATCAAGGCATGACAACCGGGCTCATCGAAATTCGCCGAGCCAAGGCCGCCGATGCCAGCGCCATCGCGGCAGTGCATGATGCGGCGTGGCGCGGCGCCTATCGCGGGTTGATCCCCGGGCTCGAGCTTGAGCGCATGGTGGAGCGGCGCGGCCCGCGCTGGTGGGAGGCCGCCATCCGCCGCGGCAGCCGCCTCTCGGTGCTGCTGGTGCGCGACGAGATCGCCGGCTACGTCAATTTCGGCGGCAACCGCACCAAGAGCCTGCCCTATGGCGGGGGGGGCTTCGAGATCTACCCCCATCCCCCCCTTCAAGGCCCCGGCGTCGGCCAGCGCCCGTTCGCGGCCCCCCCGCCCGACCCCCAGCCCCCCCCGCCCGGTTGGCTCGTGGTATGGGGCCTGGCCGACAACGAGAATGCCGCCGGCTTCTACCGGGCGCTCGGCGGGCAGCCGGTGGCGACCTCGACCGAGCAGTTCGGTACGAAAACTCTGGACAAGACCGCGTTCGCTTGGCAGCGGTAGCGCCCGCGCGGGCTCCCGCTCGCGCGCGGTCGAACCGGGGGCGGACAACAGGGGGGCAACCCGCGCGTCCGATCCCGTTCCAAACCCGCCTTGCGCGTTGCCGGCCTTCCGCCGGCGGCGGCCGGGGCTGCAAGCGAGAACGCAATGCGCATCGACGCGATTCCGATTGGGAAGAACCCGCCCGACGACGTCAACGTGGTGATCGAGGTCCCCATCGGCGGCGAGCCCATCAAGTACGAGCTCGACAAGGAGGCCGGCACGCTGTTCGTCGACCGCTTCCTTTATACCGCCATGCGCTATCCCGGGAATTACGGCTTCATCCCGCACACCCTGTCCGGCGACGGCGACCCCTGCGACGTGCTGGTGGCCAACACCCGCGCCATCATCGCCGGCGCGGTCATCTCCGTGCGTCCGGTGGGCGTGCTGCTGATGGAGGACGAGGCCGGGCTCGATGAGAAGATCATCGCCGTGCCCACCTCCAAGCTCACCAAGCGCTACGACAAGGTGCTGACCTATTCCGACCTGCCGGACATCACCCTCAAGCAGATCGAGCACTTCTTCGAGCACTACAAGGATCTTGAGCCCAACAAGTGGGTGAAGATCGTCGGCTGGCGCGATGCCGACGAGGCCAAGAAGCTCATCCTGGAAGGGATCGAGCGGGCCAAGAAGGAAGGCTGAGGCCGGCGCAGGCCCGTTCGGCGGCTGAGCGTTCAAGGCGCGGATGCGGGAGCGCCTTCGCGCCTTGTCCAGCTCGCGCCTTCTCCAGGCGCGCGCCGCGCTCGGGCCTGATGCCGTCGGCGGCGGTCGAGGCCGCTGTCGAAGGCGTGGGAGCAGGGCTGAGACCAGAGGCGGCCGGGGCCGGGACCATGCTCCCGCCCCGGCTTGCCGCCCGGCGGCTGCCGCCGTTGCAGAAGGCCACCGGATGCGGAACCTCGCCGACTACAGCTTGAGCGAATGGGGGCGTGCGGTTCCGCTCGCCCATGGCATCCGCCGTGCCCGCAACCTGCTGGTGGACCGGATCTATCGCGGCCGCACCGCGCCGGGGCAGGGGGAGCTGGTGGCGCGGATTGCGGCGGTCGGCGGGCCGGTGGCGTTCACCGTCGCGTTCAATATGCCGCAGGCCATCGCCTTCCTGGGGGCGGCCATGGCGCGGTACCTGCCCGGCACCCGGCTGGTGGTCTGCGACAATTCCTCCGATCCCGGCCAGCGCGCGGCCATCGCCGCGGTGTGCGCGGGGCAGGGGCTCGACTATCTCGCCTTGCCGCCCTCGCCCTATCAGGGCGGGCGCAACGGCTCGCGCTCCCATGCGGTGGCGCTCAACTGGATTTTCGCCAATCTCATCGGGCCGGCGGCGCCGCAGGTGTTCGCCCTCATCGACCATGACCTGATCCCGCTCGCCCCGGCGGACCTTGCCGCCTCGGTCGCCGACCAGCCCTGCTACGGCATGGTGCGCCGGGCCGAGGACCGGCCCGAGGCGCAGGGCGCGCCGTGGTATTTGTGGCCGGGCTACAGCGTGTTCCGGTTCGATGCGGTGGCCGGCCTCGGCCTCGATTTCGGCACCGATACCCCGCTCGGCCTCGATACCGGCGGCCAGAACTGGCAGCGGCTCTATCGCACGCTGGCACCGGAGCGGTTCCGGCAGGCGCGCCGCCGGCGGGTCTATCTGGAGGATCCGCTGACCGGGGAGAGCGAGCACTTCCTGCTCGCCGACACCTGGCTGCATGTGGGCGGGGCCGGGCACCGTGGCGGCGGCCCGGGGGCGCTGGCCCGGGTAGAGGCCGCCTACGATGCCGACCCGGACGGCTTCCTCGCCCGCCTGCTGGCCACCGTGCGGACCTGAGTCGTCCCGGCCAGGAGGCCTCGGGCCCCGCTCGACGCCGGGCAGATGGACGCCCCCGACCACGGCTGCCGCCCGATGCGGAACGGGTCGCGTCCGACCTCCGCTCTCCGACATCGTCCAAGCGCGATCAAGGGCCTCTCGTGCCATCGGGGCGCCCGTGCCCGAGGGCATCGCCCCGGCGGGAGTCGACACCCATCGGCGGCCTGGGGGGGGCGCGAGGGATGCCCCGGCGCCCGCCCCTAAATTCCGTCGAAGGCATAAAAAAACCGCCGGGACGGATGCCCCGGCGGTTTCGAACCTTTGAGAAGACGAGACGCCGCTGGGCGCCCGGCCTCACTCGGCGGCGGTGGCGCCCTTGCCGGCCTTGACGGTCTTCTTGCCCTTGGCGTCGCGGTCCTGGCGCTCGGCGATACGGGCCGACTTGCCGCGACGGTCGCGCAGGTAATAGAGCTTGGCGCGGCGCACCTTGCCGCGGCGCACGATCTCGACGCCCTCGACCATCGGCGAATAGACCGGGAACACGCGCTCCACGCCCTCGCCGTAGGAAATCTTGCGGACGGTGAAGCTCTCGTTGATGCCGCCGCCGGAGCGGGCGATCACCACGCCCTCATAGGCCTGCACGCGGGTGCGGTCGCCTTCGACCACCTTCACGTTCACAATCACGGTGTCGCCGGGCTGGAAATCCGGGATAGCCCGCTTCTCGGCGAGCTTGGCGGCCTGTTCGGCCTCCAGCGTCTGGATGATGTTCATGTCGCCAACCTTTTGCGGCTGCCAGCGCGAAGCCCCGGCGCCACGATGTGTCGTTTTAAGTTAAGGGGACGCGGCTCCATACAGCAGAAATGCCGCCCTGTCATTCCCCTGTCGTGAGGTTTTCGTCATCCGCGGCCAGGAGGTCCGGCCGCCGGGCGCGGGTGGCGGCGAGGGCCTGCGCCCCGCGCCAGCGGTTGATGCGGGCATGGTCTCCGCTCACCAGCACCGGCGGGATCTCCATGACCTCGAGCACCTGCGGCCGGGTATATTGCGCGTATTCCAGCAGGCCGTGGGAGAAGCTCTCGTCCTCGCCGCTCTGCGCCTTGCCCATGACGCCGGGGATGAGTCGGACGCAGGCGTCCAGCAGCAAGAGCGCCGCCGCCTCGCCGCCGGAGAGCACCACGTCGCCCACGCACACCTCCTCGAGGGCGCGGGCTGCGACGATCCGCTCGTCCACCCCCTCGAAGCGGCCGCACAGGATCACCACGCCGGGGCCGGCCGCCAGCGCGCGCACCCGCTCCTGGGTGAGGGGGCGGCCGCGCGGGGTCATCAGCAGGCGCGGGCGCGGATCGTCCGCGGGCGCCACGGCGTCGATGGCCCGGGCGAGCACGTCGGCGCGCATCACCATGCCGGGGCCGCCGCCGGCCGGCGTGTCGTCCACCGAGCGATGGCGGTCGAGGGCGAAATCACGGATCTGCACCGCCTCCAGCCCCCAGAGCCCGCGCTCCAGCCCCCGGCCCGACAAGGCATGGCCGAGAGGGCCGGGAAACATCTCGGGATAGAGGGTGAGGACGCTGGCCCGGAAGGGCAGGGCCGGCGCCTGCGGTCGGGGGGGCTTCGGGGCCGGCTCGGGCGCCGCCGGCTCCAGCTCGGATTGCGGGTTCTCCGCCGCCGGGGCGGGTCCGGCGGCCGGAAGCGTCATTGCCGCCGGCTCAATTCCGGCGCTCACCGCCTCCTGTCCGGGTCCTGCTGCGGCCTGCGCCTCCGGGTGGGGGCCTTGGCTGATGGGGCCGGGTTCCTGAAGGATCGCGGAGGGCGAGTGCGCCACCGCCTCTCCCTCAGCTCCCGGCCGCGCCGCGCCCGGGGCGGACTGCGCCTCCGGGTCGAACTCCGTTCGCATGGAACCGGGTTCCGGAGGGGTACCGGCGGGCGGGGGCGTCATTGCTGCTGGCTCGGCTCCGGCGCTCACCGCCTCCGGGTGGGGTCCTTGCCTGATGGCCCTGGGTTCCAGAGGGATCGCGGTGGGCGAGTGCGCCAATGCCTCGGGCTCGGTTCCTCCCCTGGCCGTCTCCGGCTCAGTCGCCATCGCCGTCACCGCCGCCGTCGGGGCCGGCCTCCGGGTCGCCGTCCGCATCGTCCGTCCCGCGGTCGACGAAGGCCACCGCGAGGGTGACATGGCCGGCGGCCACGTCCACCACCGGCACCGCATCGCGGGTGAAGGGCACCATCAGCGTGCCGGCGCGGCGGGCGGCACCGCCCTCCGGAGTATATTCCAGGATGTCGCCGGCGCCGAAATCGTGCAGCGCCGTGACCGTGCCGATCCGCGCCCCGGCCTCGTCCCGCACCGCGAGGCCGATCAGGTCGGCGTGGTAGAAGGTGTCCTCGTCCTCGGCCGCCGGCAGGGCGTCGCGGGCGATGAAGAGGTCGGTATTGGTGAACGCCTCGGCGGCGCTGCGGTCGTCGATCCCGGCGAGGCGGGCGACGAAATGCTCCTTCGCCGGCCGCAAGGTGAGGATCTTGAACTGCCGCCGCCCCTCGGCATCGGTGAGCGGGGCATAGTCGCGCAGCGCCAGCGGATCGGCGGTGAAGGCAAACAGCCGCACCTCGCCCCTGACGCCATGGGGCGCGCCGATGCGGGCGACTAGGATGCGCTGGGTCACGGACGGTCCTTCGGATAGCGGCATGATCCGTTCCTTCTGGTGCAGCTTGGCGCAAATTGGAAGGCCCCCGCAGCGCGCGACCTTGCCGGGCGGGCCCGGCTCGGCCAGTGTCGGGCCATGCCCGCCGCGCCCGATCCCCTGCCGCCCGTCGATCCCGCCGTGATGGATGCCCTCACCGCCCGCATCGCCGCGCGCCTCGGGGCGCGGCATCTGGTGACCGATGCGGCGGACCTCGCTCCCCATCTGGTGGAGCGCCGAGGCCTGTTCCAGGGCGCGACGCCGGCCCTCGCCCTCCCCGGCGATGCGCAGGAGGTGGCGTTCGTGGTCGCCGCCTGCGCCGAGGCGGGGGTGGCGGTGGTACCGCAGGGCGGCAATACCGGGCTGGTGGGCGGGCAGGTGCCGTTCGGCGGCCTGCTTCTCTCGCTGCGCCGTCTCAACCGAATCCGCGCCCTCGATCCGGTGGACATGACCGCGACCGTCGAGGCCGGCTGCACCCTGGCCGCGCTCCAAGAGGCCGCGGAGGCCGCGGGCTGCATCTTTCCGCTGTCCATCGCGTCCGAGGGCAGCGCTCAGGTGGGGGGCGCCCTGTCCACCAATGCAGGCGGCACGGCGGTGCTGCGCTACGGCAACATGCGCGACCTCACCCTCGGCCTGGAGGTGGTGCTGCCCGACGGCCGGCTGCTGGATGTCCTCTCCCGCCTGCGCAAGGACAATACCGGCTACGATCTCAAGGACCTGTTCATCGGCGCCGAGGGCACCCTCGGCATCATCACCGCCGCGGTGGTGAAGCTCTATCCGGCCCCGCGGGCCCGGGCCACGGCGTTCATCGGCCTTGCCGACCCGCACCGGGCGCTGGCCCTGCTGCGCCGGCTGCGGGCGGGCGCCGGGGATGCGCTCACCTCGTTCGAGATCCTCCCGCGGTTCGGGCTCGACCTGGTGCTGCGGCACCTGCACGGCACCCGCGACCCGCTGGCCGCTCCCCATGCCTGGTACGTGCTGGCCGAGCTGAGCTCGCCGCGCGCCAATGACGATCTGCCCGCCCTCATCCTCGCCTTGCTCGCCGACGCCGCCGAGGCCGGGGAGGTGGAAGACGCCGCCCTCGCCGCCTCGCAGGCCCAGGCCGCGGCCTTCTGGGCCCTGCGCGAGGCGCTCTCCGACGCCCAGAAGGCCGAGGGCGCCTCCATCAAACACGACATCAGCGTGCCGGTGGCCCGGATGGCCGACTTCATGCTGGAGGCGGGCGCGGCCTGCATGGCCCGGCTTGCCGGGCTCAGGGTCTGCGCCTTCGGCCACATGGGCGACGGCAACATCCACTTCAACCTGAGCCAGCCGGTGGGCATGGACCCGGCCGCTTTCCTGGATCTGTGGGAGGCGTTCAACCGGCTGGTGCACGACCTCGTGGCGACCTATGGCGGCTCGATCTCGGCAGAGCACGGCATCGGCCTCGTCAAGCGCGAGGAGCTGCGGCGCTACAAGGACCCGGTGGCGCTCGAGCTGATGCAGCGGCTCAAGGCCTGCATCGACCCCTCCGGCCTGATGAATCCGGGCAAGATTCTGGTGCCTGGGAACCGCTGATTCCGGCCCTGATCGCCGCATCACCCATTCGAAGGATGATGCGGGGCAAAAAAACCGGTTTTCAGGGGGGGCCATGATGCACTACTTTGCCCCATCTGAGAGAAATCGAGCGATGAAGATCGAGACCAAGCCACTTGGTCCGGATGAGGTGCTGGTTGCCCTCTCGGGCCGGCTCGACGTCGTGGGCGTGCCGAAGGTGGAAGGCGCTTTCAGCGCGGTCTCCACGCGCTCGCGCATCGCCATCGTCGACATGAGCGAAACCCCGTACATCGCCTCCATCGGCATCCGGCTGCTCCTGACCAACGCCAAGGCGTTGAGCCGGCGGGGCGGGCGGCTGATCCTGTGCGGCTGCGACCCGCAGGTGGAGAAGGTGCTCCGCACCACCGGGCTCGACCAGCTCATCCCGCTCCTGGCCAGCGTCGCCGACGCCTGCGCCCATGCCGGCCTGGCACCGCCGGTGCAGGCGGGGGCGCTGTCGGATACGGCCTGAGGCAGGGCTCGGGCGTCTTTGCGATGGCCGCTCCGGCGGCGGCAAAGCGGCGGCTTCGCCATGCCGTTGCGGCATCTGGCCGGGCCTTCGGGGTCGATCTGGGGCGCTGCCGGCGGGCTCCGGCACCTTGGTAAGGCAGGCTGGGGATTTTCGGCAACGCTGCGCCGGACGCGCGATGCCAGTGGCGGCCGGGTGCTTTCCCATCGCCGCATCTCTCCTTAAACATGGACGACGCCGCGCGCGGCCCGATGGCTGAGTCGTCCCGCCGCCTGCGCTTCCTGGCCCGCTTCCGGCATCGGCCGGCTGAAAGGTCCTTGTCCCATCGCGCCCATGGCCGCTCTTCCCACGCCTCCCACCGCAGGTCCCGCCCTCGCTGAACTGCGCATCGGGGCGGATCCCGGCGACATTTCGCAGGCCACCCGCTGGCTCGGGGCGCTGGCCGATGCGGAAGGCTGGCCGCAGGCCATGCGGTTCGCCCTGGAGCTGTCGGTGGAGGAGGCGCTGGCCAATCTGGTGATGCATGCCTTCGCCGGCGCCGGCCACCCGCCGCAGGTGCGGATCGAGTGCCATCGCGGCAGCGGCGGCCGCGTGGTGTTGGTGCTCATCGACAATGGCGTGCCGTTCGATCCCACCGCCTTGCCCGAGCCGGCGGTGCCCGGCTCGCTGGAGGAGGCGAAGATCGGCGGGCACGGGGGGGAGCTGATGCGGCACTTCCTGGAGAGCCTCTCCTACGCCCGCGAGGGCGAGGAGAACCGCCTGACCCTGGTGGCCGCGCCGCCGGCGGGCGAACCCTTATGACCCGCCCCGCGCCGCAGGCCGCGCCGGGCCGGGAACAGGCAAAGCGTGAAGTCGAGAAACCGGCGGGGGCCGATCCATGCACATCATCGAGGAGAGCGGCCCGGGCGGCTTGATCATCAAGGTCGCCGGGCGGCTCGATACACCGAGCGCCGGGGGGTTCCAGGAGCGTCTCGTCGCCGCGGTGGCCGCGAGCACGGGCGCGCTGACCATCGATCTCGCCGGGGTGGACTATGTCTCCTCGGCGGGCCTGCGGGCGGTTCTGGTGGCCGGCAAGGCCATGCGGGCGGCGGGCCGGCCGCTGGCCCTGGTGGCGCTGCAGCCGCCGGTGCGCGCGGTGTTCGACATCTCCGGCTTCAGCGCCCTGTTCAACATCACCTAGATCGCTCCAGGGCGTCACGGAAACGCTAAGCGATATAACACTTTGATCGCATAGCGTTTCCTGTCGGATCGGGAAGCGCCCCCCGGGGGGGCGCGCTTCCCGCCCTGCCACCCCTGCCCGGCGGAGCGCGTTTCACCGACCAGATGGGGTGGATCCTGCCGGATCGCGCTCCAAGATGGGCGCCACCGGGGCCCACAGCACGTCCTCGATGCGCCGTGCGTCCGCCGCCAGCATGGCCAGCCGGTCGAAGCCGAGGGCGCAGCCGCTGGTGGGCGGCATGGCGGCGAGGGCGTCGAGGAAATCCGCATCGATGGGGTAGGTCTCGCCGTAGAGCTGCTGCTTCTCGGCCATCTCGGCCTCCAGCCGGCGGCGCTGCTCCACGGCATCGGTCAGCTCGCCGAAGGCGTTGGCCAGCTCCAGCCCGCAGGCATAGAGTTCGAAGCGCTCGGCGAGGCGCGGATCCCCGGGCTTGGGCCGGGCGAGGGCGGCCTCGCGGGCGGGATAGTCCATCAGGATGGTCGGCCGGCCGCGGCCCAGCTCCGGCTCGATCCGGGCCACCAGCACGCGGGAGAAGATGTCGGTCCAGGTGTCGTCGGGCGCCACCCGGATCCCCGCCGCGCGCGCCGCCGCGGCGAAGGCGGCCACCGGCGGGGCGCCGCCGGGCTCCGGCAGGAACGGGTCGAGGGCGAAGCCCGCAAAGCGGGAGAAGGCCGCGCCGACCGGCAGCCGCTCCGGTTCGGCGAAGGGATCGCAGCTCATGCCGCGGAACGTGAAGCTGCGGGTTCCGCCTTCCCGCGCGCAGGTGGCGAGGAGGGCGGCGCAGTCGTCCATCAGCGTCTCGTAGGGCGCGCCGGCCCGGTACCATTCGAGCATGGTGAACTCGGGATGATGGGCGATGCCGCGCTCGCGGTTGCGGAAGGCGCGGGCCAGCTCGAAGATCCGCGGCTCTCCGGCGGCGATGAGCTTCTTGGCGGTGAATTCCGGCGATGTGCGCAGGTAGCGCGGCGCCCGGGCGCCGTCCGGGCCGGCCAGCTCGGTGGCGAAGGCGTGCAGGTGGGTCTCGTTGCCGGGCGAGACCTGGAGCACCGGCGTCTCCACCTCGATGAAGCCTTCATCGGCGAACCAGCGCCGCACCGCCGCCGTCATCCGGTTGCGGGCGAGGAGGAAAGGGCGCCTGTCAGCGTGGACCGCGGGGGTCCACCAGGGGCTGGAAATATATTCGGGTACCGTCATCAATGTCGCGTCATCCGTGTCGAGGCCGGCCGCGGCCGCTGCCAGACTGGCGCGCGGCGCGAAGATGAGTATGGTGCGCGCCGAAGTTCAGCGAGGCGGCCTCGGGTCGCGCAACGGTTCAAGGAAGACGCAACGTGGTCAAGGTCATCGCCAGCTCCCTGCGCAAAGGCAACGTGGTCGATATCGACGACAAGCTCTACGTGGTCATCACTGCGGAAAACATCCATCCCGGCAAGGGCACGCCCGTGACCCAGCTCGACATGCGGCGGATTTCCGACGGGGTGAAGATCTCCGAGCGCTACCGCACCACCGAGCAGGTGGAGCGCGCCTATGTGGAAGACCGCCCGCACACCTATCTCTACGAGGATTCCGACGGCTATACCTTCATGAATCCGGAGAATTACGACCAGATCGCAGTCTCCAAGGACGTGATCGGCGACCAGGCGGTCTATCTCCAGGAAGGCATGGAGTGCATGCTCTCCACCCACAATGGCAACGCCATCGCCATCGAGCTGCCGCAGCGGGTGGTGCTGGAGATCGTCGACACCGAGCCCACCGTGAAGGGGCAGACGGCGTCCTCCTCCTACAAGCCGGCCAAGCTCTCCAACGGCGTGCGCACCATGGTGCCGCCGCATGTGGCCTCCGGGACCCGCGTGGTCATCATGACCGCTGACGGCTCCTACGTGGAGCGGGCCAAGGACTGATCGCCGGCCGCGGCGCCTACCCTCATGGGTGGGGCGCCGCGACCCGTGCGGACGCCCACGGCGGCGGGCGGCGACGCCCTGCCGCACCGTAATCGGGTGGCATCCACCGTAATTTTCACCGACACGCGTGCATTTCGGCACCCGATCCGTGCGTATTCGTCGCGAATCGGGCCTAATTCCCTTGTCTGCGCAAAGAGCTCGCGCCGTCGGCCGGTTTCCCGGCACGACGCGGAACAGCTTCGGCGCGGCGGCTGTACCGGCGTTGGGACCATTGGTCTAAAGGCGGCGAAATGCGCAGGAACTTTCTCGTCCGCGCACCGTTGTGCGGAAAACAGGTCGGGCGAGAAAACCTGCCGACACGGTGCAAGGCGCGCAAATCATGAGCTTTTCCGGCAAACGCGTTCTGGTGGTCGAAGATGAGTTCCTGGTCGCTCTCGGCTTGGAAGACAATCTGCGGTCGCTGGGGTGCATCGTGATCGGCCCAGCCCAGAGTCTGGCTTCGGCGATGCAAATGGCGGCACGCGAGCAGGTGGATGCGGCGCTGCTGGACGTCAACCTCGCAGGCGAGGCGGTCTATCCCGCCGCTGCGATCCTGGCGGAACGGGGCATCCCGTTCCTCTTCTGCTCGGGCTATACCGGCGGGGCGGGCCGCATGCCGGCCGCCTTCACGGATGTCCCGCGGGTCGCAAAGCCTTATACCAGCAAGGCCATCGCGGAAGCGCTCGGCGATCTGCTGGCGACCGATCCCGCGCATGACGGGCCTCTGTCCAAGAATGCGGCGGACGCGCCCAGCGGGGCCTGAGGCCGCCGCGGCACATCGCGCGAGCAGCGGGACGGCGCTCGCGGCCTTGCCTCGCGAGGACGGGATTAAGCCTTCGCGCGCTCGCGTTGGTCGCATTGGGCGGGCTGATTTAGGCGCCGGCCGTAGGTCTTCTTCAGATTGGTTTTGAGGCCCATCCCGTCCGACTTACGGGAGGGGCGTATGGGCCATAGGCGATGGGGAGAGCGCGCTCTTGCCCCGCCTGTGCCTCCTGAATGCCCTCTCGCGAGGGGGGAGGGCTTCTCAACAGCAGGGAAGGCTGGCGCACACAAGGGCCGCGCAGCGTGGCTTATGAGGGCGGATAACATCCGCGCTGCGCCTGAGGGCCACTCAGCCGGCGCCAATCCCAGGCCAAGGCGGTTGGTATGGACCGTCCCGCGCATCACGCGGGTGGCCGGAAAAGATGCTCGGAAACCAGGTGTCTGGAGCGCGTCCCGCCCTGGCGGGCCGGGCGCGCTCCTTGCCGCGTCACGCCGCGGAGGAGGCGGCCGCGGTCTCGCCCTTGGGGCCGCCGCGGGACACGCCGACCATGGCCGGGCGCAGAACGCGCTCGCCAATGACGTAGCCCGCCTGCACCACCTGGACCACGGTGCCGTTGGGCACCGAGGCATCCGGCACCTCGAACATGGCCTGGTGCAGGTTAGGGTCGAACTTCTCGCCGCGCGGCTCGATCCTGCGAATGCCCTGCTTCTCCAGCGAGCGCTCGAGACTGCGCTGGGTCAGCTCCAGGCCCTCCAGCAGCGCCTTGAGCGGACCGTCGGCATCGGCCTTGGCCGCATCGTCCACCGTGGAAAGGGCGCGCGCCAGGTCGTCGGCGACGTTCAGCACGTCGCGGGCGAAGGAGGAGATGCCGTAGGTCTTGGAGTCGGCGATCTCCCGCTCGGCGCGCCGGCGGACATTCTCGGCCTCGGCGAAGGCCCGCAGATACTTGTCCTTCATCGCCGCGACCTCGGCCTCCAGCCGGCAGATCTCGCTGGCGGCATCGGCCGGCGGGGCGCCCGCGTCAGCCTGGGCGGCGGTGGCTTCGGCCTCCGGCGTGGCGGTGTCCTTCGCGTCCGCGCCGTTGCCGGGGACAGTGTCCTCGTCGCTCATCCGGTCTTCCTTTGAACCTGTCGCATCCTTGAAGCGCGCCCGGCGGACCCGTCCTGCCGCAGCACTCTGCGACATCGGCGCCCGCGCGCACGCACGTATGGGGGCGGTGAGCCGCCCCGGTCGAGCCGCATATCGGAGCCGGGCCGAGAAAAATCAAGCCTGCATCACCGTGCGGCGCAGGTTTGACGGGCCGGCAAAGAGCGCGCCGGGCGCCCGCCCTGGAGGCGACGGCCCGGCGCGTGGGGGATTCCAGGTCGTCGCCGCGGGCGGAACGCCGCGGCGGCGCGGGATCAGCGCAGGTCGACCTCGAACTTCGCCGCGGTCTTGGCCTTCACCTCGTCGAGGCTGACGCCCGGCGCCAGCTCCTTCAGCACCAGCGTGCCGCCGCGCTTGGTGAACTCGAACACCGCGAGGTCGGTGATGACGAAGTCGGTGACGTTGGTGCCGGTGAGCGGAAGGGTGCAGCGCTCCACCAGCTTCGGCGCCCCGGACTTCTCCACATGCTCCATGAGCACGATCACCTCCTTGGCGCCGGCCACGAGGTCCATGGCGCCGCCCATGCCCTTCACCATCTTGCCGGGCACCATCCAGTTGGCGATGTCACCGTGCTCGGACACCTGCATGGAGCCGAGGATGGAGAGGTCCATGTGGCCGCCGCGGATCATCGCGAACGAGTCCGACGAGGAGAAATACGAGGTGTCCGGCACCTCGGTCACGGTCTGCTTGCCGGCATTGATGAGGTCGGCATCCTCCTCGCCCTCGTAGGGGAAGGGGCCGATGCCGAGCATGCCGTTCTCGCTCTGGAAGGAGACGGTCATGCCCGGGGGCAGGGCGTTGGCCACCAGGGTCGGGATGCCGATGCCGAGGTTCACGTAGAAGCCGTCGCGGATCTGCTTCGCGGCGCGGGCCGCCATCTCGTCACGGGTCCAGGCCATCTCACTTCACCTCTTCGCGCTTGCGGGTGGTCACCTTCTCGATGCGCTTCTCGGCGCCCTGGCTCACGACGATGCGGTCCACGAAGATGCCGGGCGTGTGGATGGTGTCGGCGTCGAGCTCGCCGATCTCCACCAGCTCCTCCACCTCGACCAGGGTGACCTTGCCGGCGGTGGCCATCATCGGGTTGAAGTTCCGCGCGGTCTTGCGATAGACGAGGTTGCCTTCCTTGTCGGCCTTCCACGCCTTGATGATGGAGAGGTCGGCGACGAGCCCGGTCTCCAGCACATAGTGCTCGCCGTTGAACTCGCGGGTGTCCTTGCCCTCGGCGATGATCGTGCCGTAGCCGGTCTTGGTGTAGAAGCCGGGGATGCCGGCGCCGCCGGCGCGGATGCGCTCGGCGAGGGTGCCCTGCGGGTTGAACTCCAGCTCAAGCTCGCCCGAAAGGTAGAGCTTCTCGAACAGCTTGTTCTCACCCACGTAGGACGAGATCATCTTCTTGATCTGGCCGTTGGCGAGCAGGATGCCGAGGCCGAAATCGTCGATGCCGCAATTGTTCGAGATCACGGTGAGGTTCTTGGGGCCGAGATCGCGGATGGCCGCGATGGCGTTCTCGGGAATGCCGCACAGGCCGAACCCGCCGGCCATGATGACCATGCCGTCGGCTACGACGTCCTGAAGCGCAGTCTTGGCGTCCGCGTATATCTTGTTACGCATTGATGAGCTCCCTCCCTGGCGCTGCGAGCATCATGCCGCGCCGTTCCTCTCGAGGCCGCATCGGCCCCTTTCGATATCGAAGCTGCAAGCAGTCCGCCGGGCCAGCGGATTGCCGGCGCACGCCGCACATGAACCGGGAAACGGCGGGCCCGAGCGGAACCGCCTTCGTCTTGTCGTAACCGTCCGCGCCGGGAATGCAAGGCCTTGCGGTATCCAGGCGTGCCGATCGTTCAGAGCGAGGAGACGAGATGCCCGCCGTCCACCGCCAGTTCGGCCCCGGTGACGAAGGCCGAGGCGTCGCTGGCCAGGAACAGCAGCGGCCCCTCCAGGTCTTCCAGCCGGCCGAGGCGACGGAAGGGGACGCGGCGGATCAGCGCCTTGCCGGCCTCGGTCTCGAAAAAGTCGCGGTTGAGGTCGGTCTCCACATAGCCCGGGCAGAGCGCGTTGACGCGGATCTTGTGCCGCGCCCATTCCAGCGCCATCGCGCGGGTCAGCTGCACCAGGCCGGCCTTGGAGGCGGCATAGGCGGCCACCAGCCCCGCTACCCGAAGCCCAAGGATGGAGGCGATGTTGACGATGGATCCGCCCTCGCCCTTCGCCATCTCCCGTGCCGCCGCCTGGGCGACGCGGAAGCCGCCGGTGAGGTTGGTGTCGAGGATGGCGGCGAACTCGTTCGGGTCCTGCTCCAGCAGCGGGACCGTGGCGGTGATGCCGGCATTGTTCACCAGCACGTCGATCCGGCCGAACGCCTCCACCGTCGCCGCCACCGCGGCGGCGGCCGAGGCGGGATCGGTGACGTCGAGCCCGACCGGCACCGCGGTGCCGCCGGCCGCACGGATCCGGGCGCACACGGCCTCGCAATCGCCGGTCCGGCGGGCGGCGACCGCCACCCGGCCGCCGGCCGCGGCCAGCGTCTCGGCAAAATAGGCGCCAAGGCCCTTCGAGGCGCCGGTGACCAAGACGGCGCGTCCGGCCAGTGAAAGTTGGGCCACCATGGCGTGCCTCCCTGCTTGCGGCTGTCTTCGCCGAATTTCCGAATGAGCGCTCGCTTTATAGTGAGAAGAGCCGGCGGCCGGCAAGGCCCGCTTCCGGCGGGTGGCGCCGGCAGTGCGCTTGTCGCTCAGCAGAGCGAGGTGGCCGGCAGGGGCGGCTCGCAGGTGGCGGAGGGCCGGTGCCGGATCGCGGGTGAACCGCTCGTCCTGAGGCGTGGAGTTGGGTCTTCCGGCGGTGCGGTTCGTTGGGCTTGGGATCGCGCGTTGGAACATCCTCCGCCGACATAGGTGCTCGGGCAGCCCGTGGATGATGATTTGATGCGTTTTCAAGCGAGGCGAGGCTCACTTCGCTTGAAAACGCACGCGCCTTGCGCCGGTCGCTCCCTGGGGCAGTGGCTCACCGAGGTCGAGGCATCGATTCCGCCCCGCCTATGCGAGCCGGACGGGCACAGGGGCCGTCCTCACCCTCTCCACAGGGGCAGGGCGATCCGGCCCCACGGCGACAGGCCCCTTAGCAGCCCGTTCGGGCGGCGGCAGATCAGTCCTGCGCCTTGCCTTCGCTCCAGCGGGCGGCGGCATCGTCGTCGCTGGCCTTGGCGGCGACCCATTGGCTGCCGTCGGCGCGCTCTTCCTTCTTCCAGAAGGGGGCGGAGGTCTTGAGGTAGTCCATCAGGAATTCGGCGGCGGCGAAGGCCGCGTCGCGGTGGGTCGAGCAGGTGGCCACCAGCACGATGGGGTCGCCGGGCACCAGCCGCCCGTGCCGGTGCACCACCACGGCGCCGAGCAGGGGCCAGCGTCCGCGGGCCTCCTCCAGGTGCCGCAGGATCTCCTCCTCGGCCATGCCGGGATAATGCTCCAGCGTCAGCGCGGCGAGGGGAGCGCCGTCCGCCCCGGCATCCGCCCGGCAATAGCCGGTGAAGGTGACCACGGCGCCGGCATCGGTGCGCCCCTGGGCGAGCGCTGCCGCCTCGGCGCCGGCATCGAAGGCCTCGCGCTGCACCCGGACGGCGAATGGAGTTTCCACCTCAACCCCCGGTCATGGGCGGGAAGAAGGCGATCTCCCGCGCCCCGGCGATGACGGCATCGGCCTTCACGTGCCGCCGGTCGAGGGCGGCGCGCACCACGGCGGGGTTCTCGAAAGCATGAGCGTGGCCCTCGCCACGCCCGGCGAGCCAGCGGGCGAGGTCGCCCACCGTCGTGACCTCGGGCGGCGGCGAGACCTCCTCCTCGGCGCAGCCGACGCGCTCGCGCAGCCAGGCGAAATAGAGGACCTTCATGGCTCCTCCACCAGGTGGCGCGCCCCGGCGCGGAAATAATCGTAGCCGGTGTAGAGGGTCAGCACGGCGGAGACCCACAGCAGGGTGAGGCCGACGAGGCTCACCCCCGGCAGCACCGCCTCGCCCGCCGGGCCGGTGATCAGCACCCCCACCGCGACGAGCTGGAGCGTCGTCTTCCACTTGGCGAGCCGCGAGACCGGCACCGAGACCCTGAGCTCGGCCAGGAACTCGCGCAGGCCGGAGACCAGGATCTCCCGGCACAGGATGACGATGGCTGCCCACAGGGACCAGCCCCGGATGGTGCCGTCGGAGGCCAGCATCAGCAGGCAGGTGGACACCAGCAGCTTGTCGGCGATGGGATCGAGCATCCGCCCGATGGCGGATTGCTGCGACCACGCCCGGGCGAGGTAGCCGTCGAAGAAGTCGGTGATGGCGGCGGCGACATAGAGCGCCAGCGCCACCCAGCGCAGCCATTGCCCGCCGGCCAGCACATCGGACCAGAACAGGCAGGCCGCCACCAGCGGCACCGCCACGCAGCGCGAATAGGTGAGCAGGTTCGGCAACGACAAAGCGTGGCCGCGCGTTGCGACGGGGGAGGGGCCGGAAGAAGAGCGCATTGCGGCGTCGGCCATACGGATACGGGGCCTCGAACGGATCGCTCCCGTCCTCGGAATCAGCCGGGCCGGGGCAGGGGATAGTTGTAGGACAGCGTTGCAGCGCTGTGAAACCGGAATATGACCGCTGCGTCCAGACACAGATGCCGCAACGGTATCCCGGCCGGGGAAATCGTTGAAATCCGCGCCCCGCCGGCTGTCTTATGATCCGCCGGGGCGCTCGTGGAAATAGTCATAGACCGCGCGGGCGGTGGCGGCATTGATGCCGTTCACCTGCTCGAGATCGGCCAGCGAGGCGCGCTCGATGGCTTTCAGCGTTCCGAAATGGCGCAGCAAAGCGCGCTTGCGCGTGGGCCCGACGCCCGCGATCGCCTGCAGCCCGGCCTCGGTGATGTCCTTCTTGCGCCGCGCCCGGTGCGAGCCGATGGCGAAGCGGTGGGCCTCGTCGCGCAGGCGCTGGATGAAATAGAGCACCGGGTCGCGCGGCTCCATGCGGAACGGCGTGCGGCCGGGGAGGAAGAATTGCTCGCGCCCGGCCTCGCGGTCGAGGCCCTTGGCGATGCCCACCAGCGGCACGTCGGTGATGCCCAGTTCGTCCTCGGCCTCTTCTATCGTTTCGCCGGGCTCGTAGTCGCTCTCGGCGTTGTATTCCATGTCCTGGATGGCCTCCAGCAGGCTGGCGAAGGGGCCGTATTCCGCACCGGTTTCGGCGTCGATCCAGTAACAGCCGTCCGGCCGCTCGACGATGCGGGTATGGTCGTACTCCGCAGGCGTTTCAGGTATGGGCTGCTTCATGGCGTGACCTCCGTATGACCACTATAGGAGGGGGGGCGGACGAGGGCAAGCCTAGAGGCGGGCCAGCGCGGCCACCGCGTCCGCATCGTTGTCTGTCGCCGGCAAAGGGGGCGCGCCGTCGCCAAAAGGATCGTCTAGGAAATCATCTTCAAAGGGATCTGGATGGGGCCGGGAAGATTTTTTGGACATGGGAAGCATCATAGCACAAATGTGCGGGCGGCTCAACCAGCGCAGAGGGACTTTTGCGGGATAATTCTTTGCAGTGGCGAGAAGGCAGACTCCGTAATTTACGATCTGTTTTCACGCGATCTGCCTGATTTCACGCGATCTGCGGCGGGCTGATT
>CALMSN010000287.1 GCA_937872325.1 uncultured Xanthobacter sp.
GCCGCGACCACCGCCACCTCTCCGGGGCCGGGTGCCAGCAGCAGCCGCTGGGCCCCCCCCAGCAGGGCGCCGCGGTTCGACGCCAGCGGCGGCCCGAACGGCACGGCGAAGACGAGGGGCAGCATCAGGCCGCCGAAGGTCAGGTTGAAATAGGGCGGCCCCACCGTGATCTTGGCCCCGGTGAGCGCCTCCAGCACCAGCGGATAGAGCGTGCCCACCAGCACCGCCGCGGTGGCCGCGGTGAGCAGCAGGTTGTTGAGCACCAGCGCGCCTTCCCGCGACACCGGCGCGAACAGCCCGCCCTGCTTCAGGGTGCCGGCGCGCAGCGCGAACAGCGCCAGGCTGCCGGCGATGAAGAAGGTGAGGATGCCGAGGATGAACACCCCGCGCGCCGGATCGGTGGCGAAGGCGTGGACCGAGGTCAGCACCCCCGAGCGCACCAGGAAGGTGCCCATCAGCGACAGGGAGAAGGCGAGGATGGCGAGCAGCACCGTCCACACCTTCAGGGCGTCGCGCTTCTCCATCACCACGGCGGAGTGGAGCAGCGCGGTGGCGGCGAGCCACGGCATCAGCGAGGCGTTCTCCACCGGATCCCAGAACCACCAGCCGCCCCAGCCGAGCTCGTAATAGGCCCAGTAGGACCCCATCGCGATACCCAGCGTGAGGAACACCCAGGCCGCCAACGTCCACGGCCGCACCCAGCGCGCCCAGGCAGCGTCGATCCGCCCCTCGATCAGCGCCGCCACCGCGAAGGCGAACGACACCGACAGCCCGACATAGCCGAGATAGAGCAGCGGCGGATGAATGGCGAGGCCCGGATCCTGGAGGATCGGGTTGAGGTCGCGCCCCTCGGCCGGCGGCGGCACCAGGCGCAGGAACGGGTTGGAAGTGAACAGGATGAAGCTGAGGAAGGCGGCCGCGATGCAGCCCTGCACCGCCAGCACCAGCGCCCGCAGCCGGTCCGGCAGGTTGCCGCCGAAGATCCCCACCAGCGCCCCGAACAGCGCCAGCACCAGCACCCACAGGAGCATGGAGCCCTCGTGGTTCCCCCAGGTGGAGGTGATCTTGTAGATCAGCGGCATCTGGGAGTGCGAGTTCTCCACCACGTTCACCACCGTGAAGTCGGAGGTGACGTAGAGCTGCACCAGCACCAGGAACGCGAAGCCGACGAAGCCCAGCAGGGCGACGGCGATGGAGGGGGCGGTCGCCATCAGCACCCGGTCGTCGCGGCGCGCGCCCCAGGCCGGCAGCACGGTCTGCGCCAAAGCGAGCGCCAAGGCGAGGGCGAGGGCGAACTGGCCGATCTCGGCGATCACCGTTCAGCTCCCCGGATTGCGCGGCGGCTGGGCGGAGGGCGGCGACGCGGCGCCGGGGGCCGGGGACCCGTCCTTCCAGTGCCCCTGCGCCTTGAGGCTGTCGGCCACCTCGCGCGGCATGTAGTTCTCGTCGTGCTTGGCGAGCACGCTGTCCGCCTTGAACAGGCCGTCGGGCTGGAGCGCGCCTTCCGCCACCACGCCCTGCCCTTCCCGGAACAGGTCCGGCAGGATGCCGGCATAGGCCACCTTCACCGTGGCATTGCCGTCGGTGACGCGAAATGTGGTGAGGGTGCCGGTCTTGGTGACGCTGCCGGTCTCCACCAGCCCGCCGAGCCGCAGCCGCGACCCCGGCGCCACCTTCTGCTCCACCACCTCGGTGGGCGAGCGGAAGAAGACGATGGTGTCGTTCAGCGCGGTCAGGATGAGGCCGGCGGCCAGCGCCAGCACGGCGACGCCGGATCCGATCAGCACCAGGCGACGGCCTTTGCGCGTCATGATCTATTCTCCCGCTGCGAGGCTCTTCTCGGCCGCCGCGATGCGGCCGAGGGCCTCCGGTTTGCCGGCGAAGGCGGCGCGGGCGGAGGCGAGCGACGCCTTCGCCTTGTCGCCCTCGCCCAGCACGGTGAAGGCGCGCGCCAGCCGCAGCCAGCCGTCGAGGTCGTCCGGCTGGGCCTGCAGCCGCTCCTCGAGTCGCGTCACCATACCGCGAACCATGGCATTTCTGTCGTCGGCTGACATGCTGGCCGCCGCCGCCACGTCCGCCGCGCTCGGGCCGGGCGCCGGCGCCTCACCCTGGGCCTGGGCCTGGGCCTGGGCGGGCGCGGCTCCGGCCGCCGCGCTCACGCGGGCGAGCGCGGCCCGCAGCATGGGCAAATAGGGCGCGTTGGCCGGGGCGCGCGCCGCCACGGCGCTCCACAGGCGGGCGGCGTCGGCGGGGCGCCCGTCCTGCTCGGCGGCCACGCCGAGGAAATAGTTGGCGCCGGCATTCTCCGGATCGAGCTCCACGGCCTTGGCGAAGGCCTCCGCCGCCTCGGCGGTAACGAGGCCGTTGGCGCCCAGCAGGATCGCCTCACCCATGGCCCCGTAGCGCTCGGGGGTGGGGCCGAGCAGGCGGATCGCCATGCCGTAGGCGCGCACGGCGTCGTCCACCCGGCCGAGCCGCAGATAGACCGGGGCGAGCAGCTCGTAGCCCTTGCCGTCGCCGGGGTTCTGGGC
>CALMSN010000288.1 GCA_937872325.1 uncultured Xanthobacter sp.
TGGTACTACCTGCCGTTCTACGCGATCCTGCGCTCGATCCCGGACAAGCTCGGCGGCGTGCTCGCCATGTTCGCGGCCATCGCGGTGCTGGCCTTCCTGCCCTGGCTGGACACCTCCAAGGTGCGCTCGGCCAAGTACCGGCCGCTGTTCAAGATCTTCTTCTGGATCTTCGCGGTGGTGGCGGTGGGCCTGGGCTATCTCGGCGCCATGCCGGCCGAGGGGATCTACGTGATCATCTCCCGGATCTTCACGGTCTACTACTTCCTCCACTTCCTGGTGATCCTGCCGCTGCTGGGTCTCATCGAGCATCCCAAGCCCCTGCCGGCGTCCATCGCGGATGCCGTCCTCGCCAAGCACGCCAAGGGCGGTGCGACGGTGATCGCCGGGGCCTCGGCTCCCGAGACCAAGTGAGCGGCGCGGAGAGAACATATGACCATCCGTAGCATTCTCTTCGGTGCGGCCGCGGCGCTGTTCGTCTCGGCCCAGATCGCAGCCAGCCCGGCGCTCGCCGCCGGCGGCGAGCAGCATATTCCCGAGCGCCTCAGCTGGTCGTTTGCGGGTCCGTTCGGCACCTATGACCGGGCCCAGCTCCAGCGCGGGTTCAAGGTGTTCAAGGAAGTCTGCGCCGCCTGCCATGCGGCGGAGTACTTCGCCTTCCGCAACCTGTCGCAGCCCGGCGGCCCCGGCTTCACCGAGGCCCAGGCCAAGCAGGTGGCGGGCGAGTACCAGATCACCGACGGCCCGAACGACGCCGGCGACATGTTCCAGCGCCCCGGCCGTCTGTCGGATCACTGGCCGTCGCCGTTCCCGAACGCCAATGCCGCCCGCGCCTCCAATGGCGGGGCGCTGCCGCCCGACCTGTCGGTGATGGCCAAGGCCCGCGCGTCCCACGTGGGCTTCCCCGGCTTCATCATCGACGCCTTCACCCAGTACCAGGAGGCGGGGCCGGACTACATCACCGCGCTGCTGGCCGGTTATGCCGAGCCGCCGGCTGATGCCCATGTGCAGCCGGGCCTGCACTACAACCTGTATTTCCCCGGCAACCAGATTGCCATGCCCAAGCCCATCAGCGACGGGCAGGTGGAATACACCGACGGCACGCCGCAGACGGTTCACCAGTATGCGGAAGACGTCTCGGCCTTCCTGATGTGGCTGGCCGAGCCGCACCTCGAAGCCCGCAAGCGCATCGGCTTCCAGGTGATCATCTTCCTGATCGTCTTCACCGGCCTTCTGTACTTCACGAAGAAGAAGGTGTGGTCCAACGTGTCGCATTGATGCGATAACGCTGGCACCGGTTATAAAGGGCTCCTTCGGGAGCCCTTTTTTATTGATGCGATCTGCCTGGTGGCCTGAGGCGCGCGCGACGACAAAAGCGCGCCGCTCCAGCCGAACCAGCAGCCCGAGAGATCGTCAGCGACGTGAGTCACTTGGACCTCAGTCTTGCCGGCTGTAGGGGAAGGCCCTTGGTCGCTCGTCGCGGAGACAGAGCCACCTTCGTCCGGATTCAGCAGCGCTTCACGGTTCACGGCAAATGCTTTGCGTCTCGACGCGACCGACCTGAGCGCCGTCGTGCAGACGGCAGCGCACTGTTCAGATCCGCTCGAATATCAGCCGCCTCCCGATCCAAGGATCCGTTCGATCGGGCGGCGTTCCGAGGGGCGATGCTCCTGCCTTGCCAGGCGGCCGGGGCCTGATCTACTGAACCTGCATCAGCCTTTGCGCCGGATCCATTGCATGAGCCCCGCCGATTTTGCCGCCAGCATCCGCACCATTCCGGATTATCCGAAGCCCGGCATCCTGTTCCGCGACATCACCACCCTGCTCGGCGACGCCCGGGCTTTCCGGCGGGCGGTGGACGAGCTGGTGCAGCCTTGGGCGGGAGCCAAGATCGACAAGGTGGCGGGTATCGAGGCGCGCGGCTTCATCCTCGGCGGCGCGGTGGCGCACCAGCTATCGGCCGGCTTCGTGCCGATCCGCAAGAAGGGCAAGCTGCCCCATCAGACGGTGCGGATGGCCTACGCCCTCGAATATGGCGAGGACGAGATCGAGGTGCATGTGGATGCGGTCGGTGCCGGCGAGCGGGTCCTGCTGGTGGACGATCTCATCGCCACCGGCGGCACCAGCGTGGGCGCGGTGAAGCTGCTGCGCAGCCTCGGCGCGGCGGTGGAGGCGGCTTGCTTCGTGGTCGACCTGCCGGACCTCGGCGGCGGCGAAAAGCTGCGCGGGATGGGGGTGCCGGTGCGCACCCTCGTCAGCTTTCCCGGGCACTGATGCTGCCATTCCGCAGCACGCGGGCAGCCGTTGCGTTGGGGCGAGCCGCGGCGCGAGGCCGGCCCCGTTCATACCGCAGCCGGTCAGGCCGAAGCGGATGGGCCCGCCCGCACGGAGCGGCCGGCGTTCGTGCAAGCGATGCGAGGGCGGCGCCTATTCGCCGGGGCGGTGGCTGCGGGCGACATGGTCGCGCAACTCCTGGAGCGAGGCGAAGCGCACCACGCCGTCCGGCAGCTCGGCCTGGATCGAGCCGTCGGAATAGAGCGTGTAGGCCATGCCGGCGATAATTCCAGACTTGAGGATGGTGGGCTCGTCGTCCTCGATGCGCGGCGCGCCGAGCCGCGGGGGCGGGGCATAGGCCGGGGGCGGCACGTCGAAGCCGGGGCGATCGGCCGGCGGCAGGTCCGGCCGGGGCGGGAGATCGACGCGCGGCGCGGGCCGCGGGCGCGGCGGCTCATAGCCGGTGCGCGGGCGCGGTGGGGGCCGCAGGTCCATCGGCGGCGGCGGGCGCCGATCGTCGATGCGTTCGGGCGCAGGCTCCGGGGGCATCCGGTCCGCAGGGTCGCGATCGGCCGGCGCGCGATCCGGCGCCCGGTCGTGGGCGGGGTGTTGCGGCGCGGTGCGCGGGTCGCCCCGCGGCGCCTCCTCGAAGTCGAGGGCAGGGCGGGGGCGGCGGGCTTCGGGGGGATCCGGCAGTTCGGCGCCGGGTCCGCGCAGGCGGGGCGCGGCGCGCTCGGCCGGCTCCGGCGCCGGCAAGGCGGGCGCGGCCTCGGCGTCGCCCGGCACAAGATCTTCAAGGGCGAGACTTGCCGGCCGGGCGCGGCCGGCGGGAAGGGCCTCCGGCTGGGTGTCGGCCGGGCGCCGCTCGAGGCCGGCGATGCTTTCATCGATGCGGTCGGTGAGGCGCTCGATCTGCCGCAGCACCAGGCCCATGGCGGTGATGACGAAGCCGCCCGAGGCCACGACCGCCCCGGTGGTGATGAGGGTGTTGCCGAAGGTGGTGACGATGGACACGCCGAGCGCGATGACGGCCAACCCCGCCAGCACGACCAGGATGCCGAGAAACACCAGGAACCCCCACATCTGAATGCTCCACTTGGGCGCCGCGGCGCCTATCGATTGGACAGGGGCTGTGTGCCCACAAAATCGGCCGCATCAAGGTTGTTTGAAGGCGGGAGCCACCCTATCTAGGGCCGGTTCGGATGCTCGACGTCGCACCCGGTGCAACGCTTTGGGGCGCCGGACGGGCGTCCGGCCATATGCCGGATAAATTGCGGAGATGTTTCATGTCCTTGACGCTGCCCGACCTGCCTTATGCCTACGACGCCCTCGGCCCCTTTATGTCGAAGGAGACTCTGGAATACCACCACGACAAGCACCACCTTGCCTATGTCAATAATGGCAACAATCTCCTAAAGGGAACCGAATTTGAAGGGAAATCCCTTGAGGAGATCGTCAAGGGCTCGTTCGGCAAGAATGCGCCGCTGTTCAACAATGCGGCCCAGCACTACAACCACCTCCATTTCTGGAACTGGATGAAGCCGAACGGCGGCGGTCCGATCCCGGGTGAGCTCGAGAAGAAGATCATCGAGGACATCGGCTCGGTGGACAAGTTCAAGGAAGACTTCATCGCCGCCGGCATCGGCCAGTTCGGCTCGGGATGGGCCTGGCTTGCGCTCAAGGACGGCAAGCTCGTGATCTCCAAGACTCCCAACGGCGAAAATCCCCTGGTATCCGGCGGCGTCCCCCTGCTCGGCGTGGACGTGTGGGAGCACTCTTATTACATCGACTACCGCAATCGCCGGCCGGACTACCTTAAGGCGTTCGTCGAGAGCCTCATCAACTGGGACTACGTGGCCGAGCTCTACAGCAAGGCCGGCTGATCCTTCAAGGTGCCTTCCGCATCGGCACCTGCGAGGCTTCGGCATACAAGGCGCCGTTGCCGCGCGAGACTTTGAAAAACCTGCGGAATTTCATGTTGGGATTTCACGGTATTCGGCGGGGAGATTCTCCCGCCGAATTTCCGTTGCCCAAATGCCTTAATTTTTGGCGATGATCAGCATAATCTTGTTGCAGTCTGACTTTATTCGATCTTACTTGTTTCGGGGCGCATCTAGGGGGCCGGGGCCGCGACAGGGCGGGCCATCTCCAATGTGGTGCGTAACGTCATGTGAGTGTTGGCCTTTTCCTGAGGTTCGTCGGACATGCGGTTTCTGCGTAGCGGCCTTCGACCGGGGGCTTGGGTCGATGCGGCTGTCGTTCTGCTTCTGATTGCCCTGGCTTTCATTTCCGCGAGAACTTTCGCCGACTATGGGTTGGGGTGGGACGACTTTACCCATTCGCAATACGGCGATCTTCTACTTAAGTACTATTCCTCCGGCATGACCGAGAGGAAGGTCTTCTCGTTCGTTAACCTTTATTACTACGGCGGCGGCTTCGACATGATCGCCGCCCTGCTGGCCAAGGCGCTGCCCGTCGACGTGTTCGACATCCGCCGCCTGCTGGGCGCGGTGGTGGGGCTCGCCGGCTTCTTCATCGTCTGGCGGATCGCCCGCCGTCTGGGGAGCCAGGCTGCCGGAGAGGGGGGCAACCCTGTGGCGGGTCCCGTGGCGGGGCTTGCGGCGGTGCTGCTGCTGGCCATCTGCCCGCTCTACTACGGCCATATCTTCATGAATGCGAAGGATGCGCCCTTCGCCGTCGCGGTGGCCGGGCTGGTCTATACCATGGTCCGCGCGCTCGACGAGTTTCCAAACCCGACGCCGCGCACGGTCACGTTGTTCGGCATCGCGCTTGGCGTCACCATCGGCACCCGCGTGCTGGGGCTGGTGACCGGGGTCTATATCGCGCTGGCCCTTTCCTTCCTCTTTGTCGTGGAGAGCCGGCATCTCGGCGTGGCGGCGGCCGTCCGGCGCAGCCTGCGCTTCGTGCTGCTGCTCGCCCTCGGGCTGCCGCTCGCCTATTTCGTCATGGGCCTGCTCTGGCCGTGGGGCGTGGCCGAGCCGCTCAACCCGCTGGCGGCGACGAAATACTATTCCCACTTCTGGGAAGTGCCGTGGCGCGAGATGTTCGAGGGCCGGGCGATCCTGGTGCCCGACATGCCGCGCACCTACGTGCCGACGCTGTTCAGCGTGCAGATGCCGGAGCTGTTCCTCGGGCTGGCCCTGGCGGGCGCTGCGGGATCGCTGGTGGCGGTGTTCGCCGGCAGCGACACCCCGGCCCGGCGGGCGCGCCTGGTGCTGGTGGTCGCCGCCGCGCTGTTCCCGATCCTGCTGACGGTGGTGACGCGGCCGGTAGTTTATAACGGCATCCGCCACTTCGTTTTCGTAACGCCGGCGCTGGCGGTGCTGGGCGGGCTCGCGGCCGCCTGGCTCTGGAGCCGCGCGACCGCGCTGCAGGGCCGGGCGCGGCTGGCCGCGCAAGGCGGGCTGGCCGCGGCCTTCGTCGCCGGCGTCGCGATCCCGGCCGCGGACTTCCGCAGCATCCATCCTTACGAATACACCTACTACAACCATATCGTGGGCGGTGTGCGCGGGGCGGACAGCATGTTCATGCTCGATTACTGGGGCCTTGCTTTCAAGCAGGCCTCCGCCGAGCTGGACGAGTATGTGGACCAGCACTACCGCACCATGCCCCGCGGCCGGAAGATCAAGGTGGCGGTCTGCGGCCCGCACTTCGCCGCCGCGGCCGAGCTCGGTCCGAGGTATGAAATAACCTATGACAGCACCACCGCGGATTTCGCCCTGATGCTCGGCGAGTTCTACTGCGCCAATGTGAAGGCGCCGGTGCTGGCCAAGGTGGAACGTGACGGCGTGACCTATGCCACCGTCTACGACGTGCGCGGCAGGCCCTTCCCCTCGGTCTTCGCCGCCGGCCAGTAGCGGGCGCCGCGACGCCGGGAGGGTTGGCCGGCGAGGCCTTCCCCGCCGGATGCCGGATGGCCCGCGACAGAACGTTTCAGTGCTTCACGACCGCACTGAAACGCTTCAAGGCGCTGAAGATCTTATCTGATCGGCCCCGCTTCGGCGGTGCCGCATCCGCCTGAGGCGGCCATTGCGCGTGGGCGAAATCGCCATCTGGCTGCGACGTGCTCGCTCCGTCTTTCCCAAACGTGATGCCGTCCCGGGAGAGCTACCGGGCATGGCATCCCAATGGGCGGCCCGAGACCTTCGCAAGCAAGGGACAGCCCGGACCGCCGGAGCGTTGTTTCCCATACGTGATGCCGTCCTGGGAAACCTCCTGGGCATAGGCATCCCAATCGGGCGGCCCGAGACCTCCGCAAGCAAGGCACAGCCCGGACCGCCGGAGCATTGTTTCCCAAACGTGATGCGGTCCCGGGAGAGCTCCCGGGCATCGGCATCCCAATCGGTCGGCCCGACACCTCCGCAAGCAAGGGACAGTCCGCAGCGCTGGAGCATTCCGCAAAAAAAACGCCGCCCGGCAGAGCCAGGCGGCGAGACGGGGTGCGGGTTGCCGCACCGGGGCGGAGCGTGGCGGATCGGTCACCCGTCCCGTCCTTGTCCTGGAGCGCGTCCCGGCCGGCATGGGGTGAACGACGGCCGGGTCACGCAGGTCCTCTCAACTTCATTCACCGGCGGCGGTCTGGCGGCCCATGCGCTGCATGGGCCTCAGGCGAGGCCACCCGCCGGTTTCAACAGCCTCGGCTTTGAACCGGAGGCCGCGATCCAGGATCGCGGCCTCCGGCGCGCCGGCGCCTCGGGCTCAGCGGGCCTTCAGGAACTCGGCCACGTCCAGCAGCACGAACTCGTTGTCGTCCGCCTTCTGCGGCGAGCGGCCGGCGGAGTAGGGCAGGTTGTTGTCGTTGCCGACGACGATCTGGGTCGGGCTCACCATCACCACGTCCTCGATGGTGAAGAAGGGCAGGTCGAGCACGCCCTCGGCGCCGCCCTGGCGGGCCTTGTCGTTGGGGTTCTTCAGCGCGAGAAGGTCGATGTAGCCGACCTTGCGCACCATGCCGCCCGCGGTCTGGGGCGAGAACTCCACCTTGTAGACGCGCTTGAACGCCGCCGGCTTGTCGAAGCAGGCGGGGCCCGCCTTGCCCTCGGCGCAGGCGGCGAAGCGCGAGCCCTCGAGGCTGTCCCGCTCGATGATGAGGCCGTGGGTGTCGTCGATCATGTTGAAGGCGCCGATGGCATTGCCGGCCAGCGCCAGCGGATACTTCCACGAGCGGCCGGTCCATTCGCGCTTCGCCACGTCGAATTCCAGCACCCGCAGCACCTCGCTCTCGCCGACCTTCTCCTTGCCGCCGGTGGCGGGGTCGAACAGCGGGCCTTCCAGCAGGGCGTAGAGCTTCGACTTGTCGGGCGAAAGCGCCATGCCCTCGAAGCCCTTGGAGCGGTAGACGGTGAACGCCACCTTGCCGTCCGGCGCGCTGGGCGTGGTCACCACCGGATGGTCGGGCGAGCGCACCACCTTGCCGTCCACCTTGGTCTCGTGGACGCTCTTCACCTTGCCGTCGAGGTCGGCCTCGATGAGGAAGGGGCCGAACTCGTCGCCGATCCACAGGCTGTCGCCCACCACCTGGATGGATTCCGGATCGAAGTCGGCGCCGGTGAGGTAGCGGGTGGGGGTGCCCTCCATGGTGATGGGGAAGGGCACCTTGCGGTCGGGATCGCGCAGGAAGACGGTGGCCAGGCGCTCCACCGCGCCGGTGGCGAAGTCGATCTTGAGGCGGTGCGCCATCAGCATGGCGTCCGGCGAGTTGGCCTTGGAGCCGAAGCCGTTATCGGTGAGCACCCAGAACCGGCCGTCGCCTTCCGAGACGATGCCGGAGAAGCCCTGCACCGGCTGGCCCTTGAACGGCAGCGAGAGCCCGGTCTCGCGCGGGGCGGTCTTGCTGGACAGGACGCTGATGCCCTTCACCGAGCCGACGTCGTCGTTGCGGACCCGGTCGGCGCTGGTGAACTTGCCGGACACCTGGAGGTCGGCCGGGGCATCCGCCGGCGGGGTGACGAAGGTCGCGGCGGGAAGCAGGGCATGGCCGGCGAGGGTGGCGGGGAAGGCGGTGCCCTCGGCGGCGCTGTCCTGGGCGCGCGCGGGGCTGGAGAGCATCGCCGCGCCGGCCAGCAGGGCGGCGGAAAGAACGGGGAGAAGGCGCATCGGGGGGCTCCTCTGACGCTGGGAGATCTTGCGTCGAGGTTGGTGCCCCTGCGGCGTGTCACGGCGACGACAGCCGTGCGACCGTTCATTGACGCCGGCCCGGCCGGCGGAACGCGAGGCGCCGGGCAGGTCCGGAGGAAGGTCGCGGGCCGGCGGGGCTCAGGCAATGGGTGGCGGGCATGGCCGGCGATGAATGGGGTGCCGGCCTCGCCGGGAGGCGGGGTATGCCGGCGCCGCCGGCAAAGACTCGCGCGGCTGCAGGACCGCCGGCAGGGGACAGGGGCGCCTTTGCCGGCACGGCCGGCAAAGGCTGGAGCGCGGGCGTGAGTGCCGGCAGGGGGTATGCGCCCGCACGCTCCCCGGCGCGGCCGGGGCCGGATCGACCGCCGGCATGGGCCGGTGCGCGGCTGCCGTCAGATCCAGCGGATGCGGCGGAAGGCGTAGAGCATGCCGAGGCCGATCGCCACCAGCAGGAAGCTCACCAGCCAGAAGCCCTCGCCGTCGCTGGAGCCGGGAATGCCGCCCACATTCATCCCGAACATGCCGGAGATGAGGGTGAGCGGCGCGAACACCACCGTCACCGCGGCCAGCACCAGCATGGAGCGGTTCATCTGCTCGGCGCGGCGGTCCACCATCTGGTCGCGGATCAGGGCGGCGCGCTCGCGCACGCCTTCCAGCTCTTCGGTGAAGCGGGTCACCCGGTCGGCGGCATCGCGCAGGCGGTTGCGGTCCTTGGGGCCGAGCCAATCGTCGTCTTCCAGCGAGAAGTGGTTCAGGGCCTCGCGCTGCGGCGCGATGTGGCGGCGCAGCTTGATGGCCACCCGGCGCATCACCACCAGCTTGGGCATGATGTCGGAGAACTGGGCCGCAAAGGCGCCGTCCTCCAGCTCGTCGGCCTCGTCGAGCAGGGAGGTCACCACGGAATCGAGCCGGTCCACGAGCCGCATTGACAATTCGGCGACGAACTCGCCCTGGCTGCGCGGGCAGCGGCCGCGGGCCACCATGTCGGCATAGTCGGCGAGGGCGGAGAGCGCCTCGTGCTGCACCGAGACGATGCGGCGCCCGTCCACCCAGAGGTGCACG
>CALMSN010000289.1 GCA_937872325.1 uncultured Xanthobacter sp.
TGGCTCTCGGAGGAAGAGAAGAAGAAGGCCGCCTGGGCCGGCCTCCCGCAACCCGGGAGCGGACACCGCTCCCGGCGGTGACCACCGCGTGAACGGGCGGTTGTGCGGGTTCCATCCGCATCCAAGGGCCGGCTCTGCCGGCCCTTGTGGTATCTGCCGCCCCGACACACTCCCGCCGGAGGGGGGATCCCGGCGGCGCTTGCGCTGCCTTCCCCGCCCTTGGCCTCGCCGGCCCAGCCGGTGCGGCGTCCCAGGCTCGCAAATGGCCCCCCTGCTTCAGTGGTGCCGGTCATATGGGCCTGGAGACCGTGGCCGGCTTTGTCATGCGGCGGACAGGCTGCGCCGGCTCTGTCGCATGCGCCACGGTGGCGCTGGTGATTTGGCCGAGGCTGCGGCGCCGGCCTCGTCATGCGCCGGAGCGGCATCGGCGGCCCTTGTCACGCGCCACCAAGGGGTGATGCCGTCGATTTGGGCCGGGCTGCAGGCTCTGGCTTTGTAATGGGCGAGCCTTGCCGTCTCTCGCCTCGTCATCCGCCGGGCCGGCATCGCCGGTCCTTGTCTCATGCGCCGGTGCGGCTCGTGCCGGCGCGGCCCCCAATTTGCCGGTTTCTTGGCCGACCCATTGCCGCCATGGCCCCTTCACCCGCTCCCCCCTCGCCCGCTTCCGGCCCTCGGCTGATGCTTGTCGTTCCGGCCGATGCCGCGCTCGACCAGGTGTCGGCGTGGATTTCGGCCGGCGACGTCGCCGCCCTGGTGCTCAATCTCGGCGATGCGCCGGCGCCTGATGCCGCCCGCCTTGGCGCCCTCGCGGCGGCCGGCCAGGCCCGCGGCGTCGCCGTCCTCCTGGACGGTCCGGTGCCGATCGCCGAGGCAGCCGGCATGGACGGTGTCCACGTCGCCGATCCCGCTCGCCTGCCGGCGATCCTCAAGGCCCTGAAATCGAACGGGCAAAGCGGCCCGCTGGTGGGGGTGGGCGGGCTTTCCGGCCGGCATGCGGCCATGGAGGCCGGCGAGGCCGGGGCCGACTACCTGATGTTCGGCGCCCGCGACGGCGCCGATTTCGCCACGGCCTGCGATCTGGTGAGCTGGTGGGCGGATCTGTTCGAGGTGCCGTGCGTGGGACTGGCGACGACGCCGGAGGCGGTGGCCGCCTTCGCCGCCGCCGGGGCCGACTTCGTCGCCCTCGCCCCCGGGCTTCTCGGCCAGGATGGCGCGGTGGCGCAGGCCCAGCGCCTCATCACCCCGGCGCCCGCCGCCATGGACATTCCCGGATGAGCGCTGCTTCCCCGCGCAGCAACCGCGCCCGGCGCGGGCGACGCCGGCGGCTGGCGGCGTGCCTGATGGCGACCGCTGCCCTGCTCGGCGCCGGCACCGCCGGACGGGCGCAGACCGCGCCCGATGCGCCGAAGGCCGGCGCGCCGAAAACCCAGTCCCCGAAGACATCGAAGCCCGCGGAGCATGGCAAGGGCACCGCGGCCAAGCCCGGTTCCGGCAAGGCGGGCTCCGGCAAGAATCCAGGCGGCAAGCCGGCAGACGCCAACGCGGCGAAGCCGGCGGTGAACGGCTTCAGCCTGTCGCCCGGCACCCTGATCGGGCCGGACACACCCGGCGGCGCGGGCGACCTCGCTTATGGCGCCTACCAGCGCGGCTACTACCTCACCGCCGCCCATCTGGCGCAGCCCCGGGCGGAGGCCGGCGACGTGCCGGCCATGGCCCTTCTCGGCGAGCTCTATTCCCGCGGGTTCGGCGTGCCCTACGACACCGCCAAGGCCAGGGAGTGGTACCGAAAGGCCGCCGATGCCGGCTCGCCGGATGGCCAGTTCGCCCTCGGGCTGATGCTGCTCACCGGCCAGGGCGTGAAGCCTTCGGAGACCGAGGCCGCCTCCCTGTTCCGCAAGGCGGCCGAGAAGGGCCACGGCGCCGCGGCCTACAATCTCGGCCTGCTCTACATGCAGGGGCGCGAGCTGCGAAAGGACATGCAGCAGGCCGCCTACTGGTTCGAGCGGGCGTCCGACAAGGATCTCGAGGACGCCCAGTACGCCCTCGCCATCCTGCTCAAGGAAGGCAACGGGGTGGAGAAGGACCTCGCCGCCTCCGCCCGCATGATGGCCCGCGCCGGCCGCCTCGGCCATGTGACGGCGCAGGTGGAATTCGCCATCATGCAGTTCAACGGCCTCGGCGTGCCCAAGGACGAGAAGGCGGCGGCCGAGCTGTTCCGCAAGGCGGCGCTCAGCGGCAACGCCATCGCCCAGAACCGCTACGCCCGCCTGCTGGCAGCCGGGCGGGGCGTGGCCCAGGACCGGCTCGCCGCCGCCACCTGGCACCTCCTGGCCAAGGCCAAGGGCTTCGGCGACCCGGTGCTGGACGAGGTGGTGAGCCAGCTTTCCGATTCCCAGCGCCAGGCGGCGCAGGTGACCTCCCAGAAATGGGCGTCCCATTAAGAGCTTCTAACAAAATCTCGTGGGCTCGGCTGGTCGAGTCTTTCGGCGACCTGCGGGATTGCCGGTCATCGCCGATGCTTGCGGCATCGACTGCGTTCGGTGCCTGGCGGGATACCGAGAAGTCCTCGGCCATGCTCAGCGCCCGGGCAATGCTGCGGGCATATGGCAGCGCGCCGGCAGGCACAGCCTTGGCCGCGCCGTCGTAAAACCCGGTGACGCGGCTCCGGCGAGAGCTCGTCGCGGACCAGCCTCCCGGTGTGCCAACGGTGCGCCCGCAGCCGCGACATCATGATCGCGACGCGGGGGTGCGGTGTGGCCGGTCCGGAGGCGCCCCACTCACCCGGCATGGTCGCAGCAACTGGGGCCGGCCTTCACCAACACGCCTCGGCCATCCAATGCTCCCGACCCGGTGCGATCCTGGTGGGTCCCACCCGCACGGTTCCGCTGGCGAGACCCAGCCGAGCCGTCATCACCGCCGCGATCCATTAATCCCGCTCCGGCGCGATCCGCGCCGCAGACCTCCCCAACCGGCGAAGCCAGCTCGCCCGCAACCACGCCGTCGTCATCGCGACACGGCGAGGCGATCCGGCGCAATCGGAGACCCCCACTCACTCGGCGTAGCGGCAGTGCCCGCGGCCGCAACGTCATAAACACCCCTCGGCCATTGAATGCCCCCGACCCGACGCAAACCCATTCCGCACCGGCCATCCGACGACTCTGGCAACCCCGCAACCGCGCCATCATCGACACGCAGATGCCATACCCCCGCTCCGGTGCGATCCCGGCCCAGCCCGCTCGCCCGGCCGCGCCATTTCCGCCCCTGCCGTCGCGCGGTGCCCGATCGCTTCGCAGCCCCTGCCGGCAGTCCAGGACGGCACGCGGGGGCGCCGGATCGGTCGGCGCGCAGGTCTGCCCTTCCGTTCCGCCGCCTTGACGGCGCGGGGCTGGGCGGGCACAGGAGGCACCCGACACCGTTCCGGCGCGGCGCCGCCCTTGCCCGCCTTTCCGCAACCTGCTGTCCGCAAAGGCGCCCTGCCCGCCGGCCGCGGGCCTGCCGCCAGGGTTCCCGCATGATCCGCACGCCGCTCATCACCGTCATGGTCCAGGCCGTCCGAAAGGCGGGCCGGGCGCTCGTCCGCGATTTCGGCGAGGTCGAGCAGCTCCAGGTTTCCATGAAGGGGCCGGCGGACTTCGTCTCCAACGCCGACCGCAAGGCGGAGGAGATCCTCCACGCCGAGCTGTCGAAGGCCCGCCCCGCCTTCGGCTTCCTCATGGAGGAGCGCGGCCGGGTAGACGGGGCCGACGGGCTCCATGAGTGGGTGGTGGACCCGCTCGACGGCACCACCAACTTCCTGCACGGCATTCCCATGTTCGCCATTTCGGTGGGCTTGGTGAAGGCCGGGGTGCCGGTGGCCGGCGTGATCTTCAACCCGGTGAGCGACGAGCTCTACGTCGCCGAGACCGGCCAGGGCGCCTTCCTCAACGATCGCCGCATCAGGGTGGCAGCGCGGCGCAAGCTGCTGGACGCGGTGGTGAGCTGCGGCCTGCCGCACCTGGGCCGCGGCGACCACGCCCAGTTCAACCGCGAGCTGGCCGCGGTACAGAAGCAGGTGGCCGGGCTGCGCCGCACCGGCGCCGCCTCGCTGGATCTGGCCTGGGTGGCCGCGGGCCGCTTCGACGCCTTCTGGGAGCGGAAGCTCTCGCCGTGGGACATGGCGGCGGGGATCATCCTGGTGCGCGAGGCCGGCGGCTTCGTCTCCGATATGGATGACGGCGACAAGATGCTGGAGAAGGGCGACATCCTCGTCGGCAACGAGCTGATCCGCCGCGACCTGCACAAGCTCCTCAAGGCGGCGTGAGCCGGCTTCCCTCGCCCGCCTGCGGGTGAGGACGCAGCCAGGGCGATCCGGCCGGATGCCAGCGCCCGGACCTTGGACCGGTGCCGGATGGGTGATGCGCAGGCTTCACCAAGGGACCGGGTTGCGCGCGCCCGCGCGTTTGTCCTCAAAGCCGCTGGCGAAGCCTTTGGGCGAAGGAGTCTGGTCCACCTCTCCGGGGCTGACCGCAGACGACGCCGCAAGGATCGGCCAAGCCGCAGGGTGGCTGAGAGCTTCTGAGGAGGCCTATGGGGTCTCCTGCAACGCGCCGAACGCAGTCGATGCGGCAAGCATGGGCGAGGATCGGCAACGCCGCAGGAGGCCAAAAGGCCCGGTCAGCCGACCCCGGTGGTTTCGTCAGAAGCGCTAAGCCCCCCGGCGAACCGACCTCACGAGGTTTCGTCGGAGCCTCTAAAGCAGTTGCAAGGTGACTGCCGCCAGCACCGCATAGCGGCCGAGCTTGGCCAGCGTCACCAGGGCCAGGAACGGCCAGAACGGCTCGCGCAGCACCCCCGCGGCCAAGGTGAGAGGGTCGCCGATCACCGGTGCCCAGCTCAGGAGCAGCGACCAGCGGCCGTAGCACCGGTACCAGCCGGACGCCCGGTCCAGCTTTTCCGGCGATATCGGGAACCAGGGCCGGTTGCGCAGGCGATCCACCTGCCGCCCGAGGATCCAGTTCACCACCGCGCCGAGCACGTTACCGAAGGTCGCTACTGCCAGCACCGTCGCCGGCGCATGGCCGGTGGCCAGCATGCCCACCACCACCGCCTCCGACTGCGCCGGCAGGATCGTCGCGGCGATGAGGGCGGCGGCGAACAGGCCGGCATACGCGGCAAGGGTAGTCAGGGCTGGCGCCGCTGCGGTCCCGGCCCAGGTTCCGGCGGAAGCTTCGGCCCACGCGGCCGGTGCCGAGGCGAGCAAGAAAAGCAGAAGCATGGCGAGGAGAACCGCGCCGCGCAGGTCGGAGCCGGCAACCTTCGTCGGCCATCGCCGTGGTCCGGCTGCGATCCCGAACCCAGACGAAGTTTCAGCGCAAGCCCTGGTCCAAGTCCCCGCCAACGGCTCCGAGGCCAGCCAGAAAGACAGCCAACCCACGCCGCCGCGCTGGATCGAGCCGGCAGCCTGCGTCCGCCGCCGTCGCGGTGCGTCAGGCGGTACAGCGCCTGACGCCGATGTGGCGCTGGTCCCGCTCCAGGTCCCAGGCGAAGTCTCGGCCCACACGAACGGAGCCCAGGCGAGCCAGCAAGGCAGTAAGCCCACTCTGCCGCGCCGGGCGGAGCGGGCAGCCGTCGTCCGCCGCCGCAGTGATGCCTCCAGCGATGCAGCGCGTGGTGCCCCGACGGTTCCGGCCCAGGCCCCAGACGAAGTCCCGGCCCACGCCACCGACGCCCAAGGGAGCCAGAAAGGCAGCCAACCAAAGCCTCTGTGCCGGGCGGAGCCGGCGGCTTTCATCGTCCGCTGTCGCGGTGCCTCAGGCGGTGCCGGGCTTGGCGCCGCTCTGGCGCTGGCCCAGGTCCATGTCCCGGTCCAGGCCTCAGACGACGGTCCAGCCCAAGCCCGGACCCAAATCCGGGTCCAAGCCGCCGGCATCCAGGCGAGCCAGAAAGGCAGCAAGGCAGGGGCCACGCCGCCCCGCCGCACCGGGCCCGACGCATTCGTCCGCCGCCGGCCCCGTCGCGGTCCCTCTGGCGGTGCCGGCCGGTGTGGCATCTGCCGCCTCATCGGCGCGCGAACAGCTTTTCCACGTCCTTCAGCGACAAGGTGACGAAGGTCGGGCGGCCGTGGTTGCACTCGCCGGCATTGGGGGTGGCCTCCATCTCCCGCAGCAGGGCGTTCATCTCCTCCACCTTCAGCCGCCGGCCGGCGCGCACCGAGCCGTGGCAGGCCATGGTGGCGGCCACATGCAGCAGGCGCCGCTCCAGCGGCAGGGCGTCGTCCCACTCGGCGGCGTGCTCGGCGAGGTCGCGGACGAGGCGGGTCACGTCGGCCCGGGCGAGCAACGCCGGAACCTCCCGCACCAGCACCGCGCCAGGGCCGAACGGCTCCAGCACCAGCCCGAGGGCGGCGATGTCGGCGGCCCGCTCGGCGAGGCGCCCCGCCTCGGCCGGGTCGAGCTCCACCACCGCCGGGATCAGCAGGCCCTGGCGGGCGACCCCGTCGCGGGCCAGCGCCGCCTTCAGCTTCTCGTAGACGAGGCGCTCATGGGCGGCGTGCTGGTCCACCAGCACCAGGCCGTCGCGGGTCTGGGCGAGGATGTAGGTCTCGTGGAGCTGGGCGCGGGCGGCGCCGAGCGGACTGTCGAGATCGGCCTCCGCCGGCGGCACGGCATCGGCCCGGGCATCGGCGGACGGCAAGGCGACCGCCCGCTCCGCCGCCGGCTCTTCGGCAAAGCCCGGCAACGCGGCCGGGCGGGAGGGCGAGGCCTGCCAGTCGTAGCCGCCCGCCGGCAGCGCCCGGGCGAGCGCGGCGCCCCGAAAGCCCACACCGGCGGAGGCGGCCGCCATACCGGCCAGGGATGCGGGGCCGGCGGCGCCCTCCTCCCGCCCCGGCACCCGAGCGAGCGCCACCAGCCGGTCGGCGATGGTGGCGGCGGTGCGCGGCACCCGCGCCGCCAGCGCCTGCGACAGGGTGCGCACGATGAGGGCGCGGACATTGCCGCCGTCGCGGAACCGCACCTCGGTCTTGGCCGGATGGACGTTCACGTCCACCTCCCGCGGGTCGACGTCGAGGAACAGCGCCAGCACCGGGAAGCGATCGGACGGCAGGAGATCGGCATAGGCGGCGCGCACCGCGCCCATCAGCAGCTTGTCGCGCACCGGGCGCGCGTTGACGAACAGGAACTGGCTGAGCGAATTGGCCTTGGAGAAGGTGGGCAATCCGGCAAGGCCGGAGAGGTGCACCCCTTCCCGCTCGCCCTCCACCGCCACCACGTTGCGGCCGGCCTCGGCGCCCAGCACGTCGGCGAGCCGGGCGGCGTGGCCTTCGGCATCGGCGCCGCGGGCAGGCCAGGTGAGCGGGCGCTGCTCCTCGCTCACCAGGGTGAAGCCGACCTCGGGCCGGGCCAGGGCCAGCCGGCGCACCACGTCGATGGCGGCGGCGGCCTCCGCCCGGTCGGACTTCAGGAATTTCAGCCGGGCCGGGGTGGCGAAGAAGAGGTCCTCCACCTCCACCCGCGTGCCGGCGCCCAGCGCCGCCGGCCGCGGCGCCTGTACCACGCCGCCATCGACCCGGATCTCGAAGGCATGCGCCGCCCCCGCCGGCCGGCTGGCGATGGCCAGCCGCGCCACCGCGCCGATGGAAGGCAGCGCCTCGCCGCGGAAACCGAGGGTGGAGATGGCCAGCAGGTCCTCATCCGGCAGCTTGGAGGTGGCGTGGCGCTCGACGCACAGCGCGAGGTCGTCCGGCCCCATGCCGCCGCCGTCGTCGCTGACCCGGATCCGCCGCCGGCCGCCGCCGGAGATCACCACCTCGATCTGCCGCGCGCCGGCATCAAGGGCATTCTCCACCAGCTCCTTCACCACGGCGGCCGGCCGCTCCACCACCTCGCCGGCGGCGATGCGGTCGATGAGCACGGGCGGCAGGCGGCGGATGGACATGGCGACTCGCTGTCGGGGAGGCGCCAGTCTAGAGCGCGATCCGGCCTCAGGGAACCGGATGGCGTGGCGGCGAAGCCGGCCGCCGGAGCGTTGAGCGGAGGCGGCTTTGGCGGGACGGACCGGCAAAAGGGCGTTTCGCACCCGGACGCGACAGGCTCCCGCGATCGCTGGCCTCGGGCGCGAACGGCCGCTCAGCCAGAAGCCCTTGCCCAAAGGCGCCTTTCGTTTGCTTCGCGCCGGGAAAATCTTGAAATCGTCATGGCCGGGCGTGTCTTGGAAGCGGGTTCTTGCCGGCTTCCGCCCTTTGCGAGAGGCCCCCGCAGGCATGCCGGGCCCGCCGCCCAAGCGGCCAGACCGGGAGCGGGCCTCCCTTCTCGCCCCGAGCGGCTGGGGGTGGATGCTTGGCACGAGGCCGGGCGTGATGCTGTTCGAATATCATCGGGTGCAACCGAGCCGGACGGGAGGTTTCAAACGCCCTCTAGGAGCGCGCTTGAAACGTCGCCCGGATGAGTGTTGCCAGTGAGGGTCGGCCCCTCCCGGCCGTCATGGCCGGGCTCGCCCCGGATGTCGGCCGTTTCAGGCCTGCGTCTTTACGAGCGGCCCCGGCGGGCGGGCGGGCCCCGCCATCCACGCGGCCAGACCGGGAACAGATTTACCATGTCGCCCCGAGCGACTCGGCGCGGAGACCCGGCGCGACGGTGTTTGAATATCATCGGCTGCAAGCGAGCCAGGCGCGAGGTTTCAAACGCTCTCTCGGAGCCTGTGTGAAAGCTCTCCCGGATGGGTGTCGCCAGCAACGGTCCGCTACTCCGCGTCGTGATGGCCGGCGTGCCCCGCAGATATACGGGCCCCTGCCTTCCGCGCAGCCGGACTGGAAACGGGCTTCCCATGTCGCCGGAGTGGCTCGGCGTGGCGACCCGGCGCAATCCCGGGCGCAACGGTGTCCGAATATCGCCCGGCGCAAGCAGGCCGGACGCGAGGCTTCAAAGCCTTCCCAGCCGCCAGGACATCGGACGGCGCGCCTCTGACCCATCAGAGCCGGCTTCCGCCCCCAAGGCGCCGCCCCGCCCCTACCCGGCGAGGTGGGCGATGATGGCGTTGAGCACCGGAAAGCCCTCCGGCAGGGCGCGCAGCCGATGACCCTCGCGCGCCACCAGCCCGGCCTCCTCGAGGGTGGCGATCCGCCCCGCGTCCAGAGCCCGGCCGCCCAGCGCCGCATGGCGGGCGAGGTCGATGCCCTCGGCGAGGCGCAGGCCCATCAGCAGCATCTCGTCGGCCTGCTCCTCCGGCGTGACGACCTCGTCGCTGACGAGCCCGTGGCCGTGCGCCTCCACCCGCTTGAGCCAGCCCTCCGGCGACCGCTCGGCGAAGGTGGCGCGGCGCTCCCCGCCGGCGGTCAGCCGGCCGTGGGCGCCGGCGCCGAGCCCGGCATAGCTGCCATAGCGCCAGTAGACGAGGTTGCGCCGGGCGCGGGCGCCCGGCCGGGCGTGGTTGGAGATCTCGTAGGCCGGCAGGCCGCAGGCGGCGGTGATCTCCTGCGTCACGTCCCACAGGGCGCGAGCCGCGTCGTCGTCGGGCAGGATCAGCTTGCCGGCGCCGTAGAGCCGGGCGAACGGCGTCTGCGGCTCCACCGTGAGCTGGTAGAGGGAGAGGTGCTCGCAGCCCTCGGCGATCGCCCGGCGCAGCTCCTGCGCCCAGGCCTGCGGGGTCTGGCGCGGCCGGGCGTAGATGAGGTCGAAGGAGACCCGCTCGAAGGCCCGGCGGGCCACCGCCACCGCCGCCAGCGCCTCGGCGGCCGAGTGCATCCGCCCGAGGCCCTGCAGGTCGCCGTCGTCCAGCGCCTGGACCCCCAGCGACATCCGGTTGACCCCGGCGGCGCGGAAGCCGTGGAACCGCTCCGCCTCCACCGAGGTGGGATTGGCCTCCAGCGTCACCTCGGCGCCGCGCTTCAGCGGCCAGGCGGCATCCACCGCCTCCAGGATCGCCGCCACCGTGGCCGGCGCCATCAGGGAGGGCGTGCCGCCGCCGAAGAACACGCTGTCGGCGGCCCGCGGCCCGGTGCGTTGGCGCCAGTGGGCGATCTCCGCCCGGAAGGCGGCGACGAAGCGCGCCTCGTCCGGCGGCGCCCGCCGCACATGGCTGTTGAAGTCGCAATAGGGGCATTTGGCCTTGCAGAAGGGCCAGTGCACATAGACGCCGAAGCTCTCGCCGCCGGCGTCCGCCCCCGGCGCATCCGACCATGCTGCGGGCCGCAGTTCGGCCGTGTCCATCACTTATCCCGATCCCTCGTCGCCCGCGCCGCCCGGCGAGCGCTATAGCACCGGGGCGCGGGGTTGCACCAGCATGGCGGGACGAGACAAGGAAACAAGAGGATCCCGCACAAGCACAGCGCATCCCATCGCGGATACATCAGGCTTGAACATCAATAATAAATTCGATCTGCTAATACTATGTGGCACAAAGGCCATATCCGAGAACAAAATAACGAATACGCTCGAGGTTGCATTGACCCCTGGACGCTCCGGAGTCTATTCGGAGGGGGTGATTTTGCAAATTACAGCTTGTTCACCTTCGCCCAGGGGGGGGCGGATCGGTTCACCCCGCGCCGGAAGGCGACGGAGCGGCTCCCGGGCGGGGGCGGCGGTCCGGATCGGAATGGGACGCGTTTTGCCAGAGGTTCATCGCCTTTCCCGCCGGCTGGCCGGGCTGCTCGTCGGCGCCGGGCTGCTGGCCGGCTGCTCCGTGGGGCCGGACTACGAGGCCCCCGACGTCACCGTCCCCGCCCGCTGGGCCAACGGGTCGACGGCCGCCCCCGTCGCCGCCCCGCAGCTCTCCGCCTGGTGGCGGCGGCTGAACGACCCCACCCTCGACGCCCTGGTCCGCGAGGCGGTGGCCGGCAATCTCGACGTCGCCACCGCGAAGGCCAATGTGCGCAACGCCCGCGCCACCTACCGGCAGGCCGTGGGGGCGCTGTTCCCGCAGGTCGTCGGGGACGCCTCGGCGATCCACGGCGATACCGGCGGCGGCCGCGACGGCCCGTTCGGCGAGGCCAACACCTACACCCGCTACAATGCCGGCCTCGCCGCGAGCTGGGAGATCGACCTGTTCGGCGGCAACCGGCGCAACATGGAGGCCAGCATCTACGGGGCCGACGCCGCTGAAGACGAGCTCTCCGCGGTGCTGCTGGCGCTGGTGGGCGACGTCGCCACCTATTACGTGGAGGCGCGCGGCTACCAGGCCCGCACCGCTTTTGCCCGCCGCACCGCCGCCTCGCAGCGCCAGACCGCCGCCATCACCCGGCGGATGATGGAGCTGGGCTCGGCCAGCGCCATGGATGTCGCCAACGCCACCGGCCTCGCCGCCAGTACCGAGGCCGGCATTCCGCGGCTGGAGACGGCCTATGCGCAGTCGGTGCACCGGGTGTCGGTGCTCACGGGGCGGACCCCGGCGACCCTCGCCCCGCGCCTTGCCAAGGGTGGCCCCATCCCGGCGCCGCGGGGCAGGCTGCCCGTCGGGATCCCCGCCAACGTCCTGTCGAACCGGCCGGACGTGCGCGCCGCCGAGCGCCGCTATGCCCAGGCGACCGCCAGGATCGGCATCGCCGAGGCGGCCCGCTATCCCTCTGTCAGCCTCTCCGGCGACCTCAACACCACCGGCGCCCGGCCGGGCGACCTTGCCCGCGGCTCGTCCATCTCCTGGGCGTTCGGGCCCTCGCTCACGGTGCCGATCTTCAATGCCGGCCAGCTCGCCGCCGCGGTGGAGGTGAGCGAGGCCCAGCGCGACGCCTCGTTCCTCGCCTTCCAGTCGAGCGTGCTGGTGGCGCTGGAGGAGGTGGAGAACGCCCTGGTGGCGCTGGCCAAGGAGCAGGAGCGCAGCGCCAAGCTCGCCAGCGTCACCCGCTCCTACGGCGAATCGCTGCGGCTCGCCCGCGAGCTGTTCGAGAACGGCTCCACCAGCTTCCTCGAGGTGCTGAACGGCGAGCGCTCCCTCTACAGCGCCGAGGATTCCCTGCTGCAGAGCCGGGTCGACATCGCCACCTACTATATCTCCCTCGCCAAGGCGCTCGGCGGCGGCTGGGACCGCAAGGTGGACGTGCTCACCCCGGTGATCGTCGACCGCAACACCGGGCCGCATCTCTCGCCGCCCATGCCGCAGCCCCCGCCGCCCGCGCCGGGACAGCCGATCTGAGAGGCTGTCCGGAACGGCGGCGGCTGAGGGATTTTCGGGGCGCAGGACGGAGAGAATGCCCGCGCGATGCCGCACGTCACGCCAGGCTCTCGACGCCCCGCCCGCCGGAAAGAGCCGACGGCATGAGATCCACCTCTGCCGGTCCGGCTTTTGAAACAGCCTCTAAGACCGCGCGGCGCCGGCCGCAGATCCGCTGCGGGATCAGCCGGCGCGGCGGGCAACCATGAAATAGTTCACCGCCGTGTCGGCGGACGGCGAGAAGGTGCGGTTGAGCGGGTTGTAGACCACGCCCACGGTCTCGGTGGCGGTGAAGCCGGCCGCGGCGAGGATCGCCTCCAGCTCGTCGGGACGGATGAAGCGGTCCCAGCGATGGGTGCCGCGGGGCAGCCAGCGCAGCACGTATTCCGCCCCGACGATGGCCAGCGCGAAGCTCCGCGCGGTCCGGTTGAGGGTGGAAAGCACCAGCAGGCCGCCCGGCGCCACCATCTCACCGGCGGTGCGCACGAACAGGCCGACGTCGGCCACATGCTCCACCACCTCCAGCGCCAGCACCGCATCGAAGCGGGCGCCGGTGGCGGAGAGCTGCTCGGCGGTCACCGGGCGATAGTCGATGGCAAGGCCGCTTTCCTGCGCATGCCGGCTGGCGACCACGATGTTGCCCGGGGCGGGATCGATGCCGGTCACCTGCGCGCCCATCCGGGCCAGCGGCTCGCTGAGCAGGCCGCCGCCGCAGCCGATATCGACGATGCCGAGCCCGGAGAGCGGGCGCAACGCCTTGTCGTCGCGGCCGAAATGGCGCACCAGCGCATCGCGCACCACGCCGAGCCGGGCCGGGTTCATGGCATGGAGCGGGGCCATCTTGCCCTTCTCGTCCCACCACTGGGCGCCGAGCGCATCGAAGCGGGCGATCTCGGCGGGGTCGATGGTGGCGTCGACGACGGGGTCCGGCTGGGTCATGGCAGGCTCCTCGCGATAGTGGCCGGCCCGGTGCCGGCAGACCCCCTCCCCCATCGAGGGAGGGTCGGTGTGGAGGCCGCCCGCTCCGCTTCAAGGACGGTCGGCATGGAAGCAAGCACCCTCTCCCCCTGAGGGCGGGTCGGCGTCTTGGCTATCCTCTCTTCCCCTGGGGCGGAGAGGGCCGTGTCGTATGCGCCCCCCTTCCGCTTGCGGGGGAGAGCCGGGGTGGGGCCACACCCTCTCCGCCTCAAGGAAGATCGGCGTAAAGGCCACCCCCTTCGCCTGAGGGGAAGCGGCTGTATCGCGGCCACCCCCTCTTCGCCTGGGCGCAGAGGGCGGTGTGGTACGCGCCCCTCTCCCGCTCGCGGGGGGGAGGGCCGGGGTGAGAGCTCGGCAGATCCCGGACCGCCGACAGCCGCGCCTCCGGCAACAGGCCCCCTCCCCCGCAAGCGGGAGAGGGAAACTTCGAAACGCCCCCCGCGACTGCAAGAGGAGCAGCACCGGAACTCTACCCCAAACGCAGGGCCGAGGGCACCGGCAGCGTCCTCAGCCCCGCTTCACCGCGCGCACCGCCTGCGACAGGTCGGCGACGAGCCCGGCCACCGCCGGCACCGTCTGCGCCGTCGCCCGGCCGTCGGCATCGAGGCTGGTGCGCACCGCTTCCACCAGGGCCGAGCCCACCACCACCGCATCGGCGCCGGCGGCGATGGCCGCCGCCTGGGCCGGGGTCTTCACCCCGAAGCCCACCGCCACCGGCAGGTCGGTGTGGCTCTTGATGCGGGCCACCGCCTGCGCGACCAGGTTCGCGTCCGGCGTCGCGGCGCCGGTGATGCCGGTGATGGAGACGTAGTAGACGAAGCCCGCGGTGTGGGTCAGCACCGTGGGCAGCCGCTTGTCGTCGGTGGTGGGGGTGGCGAGGCGGATGAAGTCGAGGCCGGCGGCGAGCGCCGGGATGCACAGCTCGTCATCCTCCTCCGGCGGCAGATCGACGACGATCAGCCCGTCTACCCCGGCGGCGCGGGCATCGGCGAGGAAGCGGGCGACGCCGTAGACGTAGATGGGGTTGTAGTAGCCCATCAGCACGATGGGCGTGGCGGCGTCGCGGGTGCGGAAGTCGGCCACCATCTCGAGGGTATGCACCAGGGTCTGGCCGCCCTTTAGCGCCCTGAGGCCCGCCGCCTGCACGGCCGGGCCGTCGGCCATGGGATCGGTGAAGGGCATGCCCAGCTCGATCAGGTCGGCGCCCGCCGCCGGCAGGGCCGCGAGGATGGCGCGGGAGGTGGCGCCATCCGGATCGCCGGCGGTGATGAAGGTGACGAGGCCGGGCCGGCCTTCCGCCGCCAGGGCCTTGAAGCGGGTGGAGATGCGGGTGGGGGCGGTGGAGGTCATCGGCGCGCTGTCGCCTGTTCTGGCTTTGCGGGACCCGGCCCGCATGTTCGGAAGTAAGGATCCAGGGCCACCCGGGGCGGCCCTGGCGTGCCTCCCGACCGGCTGGGTCATCCGATCGGGGGGCGCCATGCAATCAATGGCTTGAAGCGCTCGGGCGCGTCCGTGACACGCTCGGGCGCTCCGGGCCTACTTCTGCTGCGGGATGCGGCATACCGCGCGGTTGGCGCCGGAGGCGCCGAGAAGGCGCACCTGATCGCTGCCGCTGCTGGCGGCGAAGACCGAGAAGATCTTGGTGGCGGCGGTGCCCAGCACCCGGTTGCCGGCATAGAAGGTGCACTGCACCTGCACCTCGGGGAGGCTTTCGGCGGTGGCGTTGTTGGCGGTGACCGTCACGAAGGCGCCGGCCGCGTCGGTGCGCACCTTGCCCATGGCGAGGGTAACGCCCGCAGGCTGCGCCGCTGCCGGCAGCGGGCCGCAGAGCAGCACGCCGGCCGCCATCGCGACCCCGCCGAGAACCGATGCCGTGGCACGCGCCGTCATAGGCCTGCTCCCAGATGCTCGGCGACGGCGAAGATGTCCTTGTCGCCGCGGCCGGAGAGATTGACCACCATGATGTGGTCCTTCGGCCGCTGCGGCGCCAGATCCATCACCTTGGCCACCGCGTGGGCGCTCTCCAGGGCCGGGATGATGCCCTCCAGCTTGGACAGGACCTGGAACGCGGCCAGCGCCTCGTCGTCGGTGCAGGAGATGTACTTCACCCGGCCGATGTCGTTGAGCCAGGAATGCTCCGGCCCGATGCCGGGATAGTCGAGGCCGGCGGAGATGGAGTGGGCCTCGGTGATCTGGCCGTCGCCGTCCATCAGCAGGTAGGTGCGGTTGCCGTGCAGGACGCCGGGCCGACCGCCGGCGATGGAGGCGGCATGCTCCTTGGTGTCGAGGCCGCGGCCGGCCGCCTCCACCCCGAAGATCTCCACCGAGGGATCGTCGAGGAACTCGTGGAACAGCCCCATGGCATTGGAGCCGCCGCCCACCGCCGCCACCAGGCTGTCGGGCAGGCGGCCTTCCATCTCCATCAGCTGGGAGCGGGTCTCGCGGCCGATGATGGACTGGAAGTCGCGCACCATGGAGGGATACGGGTGCGGCCCGGCCACCGTGCCGATGCAGTAGAAGGTGTCGGCGACGTTGGTGACCCAGTCGCGCAGCGCCTCGTTCATGGCGTCCTTGAGGGTGCACGCGCCGGAGGTGACCGGGATCACCTCGGCCCCCAGCATCTGCATGCGGAAGACGTTGGGCTTCTGCCGCTCGACGTCCACCGCGCCCATGTAGACCACGCACTTCAAGCCGAAGCGGGCGCACAAGGTGGCGGTGGCGACGCCGTGCTGGCCGGCGCCGGTCTCGGCGATGATCCGCGGCTTGCCCATGCGGCGGGCCAGCAGGATCTGGCCGAGCACGTTGTTCACCTTGTGCGAGCCGGTGTGGTTCAGCTCCTCGCGCTTCAGGTACACCTTGGCGCCGCCGAGATGCTCGGAGAAGCGCTCGGCGTAATAGAGCGGCGAGGGCCGGCCCACATAATGGGCGAGGTAGCCGTCCATCTCCGCCTTGAAGGCGGGATCGGCCTTGGCCGCCTCGTAGGCGGCCTCCAGAGCGAGGATCTGCGGCATCAGCGTCTCGGCGACGAAGCGCCCGCCGTGAATGCCGAAATGGCCGCGATCGTCGGGGCCGGTGCGATAGGAGTTGGGGGCGTTCACGAGACCGGGGCTTTCTGTGCTGATCGCGCCGCTGCCGCGCGGCGCGCCGCCGCGACGAAGGCGTGGATGCGCTCGGCCGACTTCACGCCGGGCGCGCTCTCGACACCGGAGGAGACATCGACGCCGTCCACCGCCGCGATGGCGAGCGCGTCCGCCACGTTGTCGGCATCAAGCCCTCCGGAAAGCATGACCGGGCGACCGGCGTCAAGGCCGGCCAGCAGACCCCAGTCGAAGGCGTGGCCGTTGCCGCCGGGCAGCAGGGCGTCCGGGGCCGGCTTGGCGTCGAACAGGAGCCGGTCGGACACCGCGGCATAAGCCGGCACCATGGCAAGGTCCGCCCGGCTCGCCACCGGCAGCGCCTTCATCACCGGCCGGCCGAAGCGGGCGCGCACCTCGCCCACCCGCTCCGGCGTCTCATGGCCGTGCAGTTGGAGCAGGTCTGGATCGAGGGCGGCGACGATGGCGGCGATGAGGGCATCGTCCGCATCCACCGTCAGCGCCACCTTGCCGGCCCGGCCCGCCACCGCGGCGGCGAGCGCCGGCATGTCGGCGATGGGAAGGTGGCGCGGGCTCTTGGGGAAATGCACGAAGCCGACGAAGTCCGCCCCCGCCTCCAGCGCGGCGGCGAGGGTGTCGGGCCGGGTGAGGCCGCAGATCTTGATGTCGAACCCGCTCATGACGCGCACTCCGGCCCGTCGGATACGGGCCCCGGCCTGATAAAAAGGCCCGCGAGCCTGACTCACGGGCCCTCGGTCAAGCCCGCGCGGCGCTGGAGCGCCCCCATCCGGCACCGGTCGAGGACCGGGGCCAAGGGTATCAGGTCTCCACGCGGGTGAACTGGCCCGCCTTGCGGAATCGCCAAAGATAGACCGGCAGGATCACCTCCAGCGCGGTGGGCGAGACGGCGAGGCCGGTCAGGCTGCGCCCCTCGGCTTCCGCCTGCGCCGAGACCACGTTGTCGTGACGCAGCATGGCGATCTGGTCGGTGGTGAGCGGCGCCCCGGGGGCCCACTGGGTGAGCCCGGCGAAGAACCCGGCGAGCCCGAACGGCAGGTCGAGAATCGGCCGGTTGAGGCCGATCTCGCGCAGCATCAGCTCCATCAGCTCGCGGAAGCTGCGCACCTGCGGCCCGCCGAGCTCATAGGTGGTGCCGGGCTGGGCCTTGCCGTCCACCGCCCGCAGCACCGCGGCCGCCACGTCGCCGACGAACACCGGCTGGAACCTGGTCGCGCCGCCGACGATGGGCAGCACCGGCGAGAGCTGGGCCATGGCGGCGAAGCGGTTGAAGAAATCGTCCTCCGGCCCGAACACGATGGACGGCCGCAGGATCACCGCGCCCGGCACCTCCGCCCGCGCCGCGGCCTCGCCCTCGGCTTTGCTGCGGCCGTACGCGGACGGCGAGGCGGGATCGGCGCCGATGGCCGAGACGTGGACCAGCGGCGCGCCCACCGCGGCGGCGGCGGCGGCCACCGCGCGGGCGCCGGACACATGCACCGCATCGAAGCTCTGCTGGCCGCCCTGCTGGAGCAGGCCCACGAGGTTCACCACCGCCTCGGAGCCGCCGGCCGCGCGCATCACCGAGTCGGGATAGCGCACATTGGCCTGGATCACCTGGACCTGGCCGACGAAGCCCAGCGGCTGGAGGAAATTGGCGAGTTCCGGCCGGCGCACCGCCACCCGGACCCGGTAGCCGCGCATGGCGAGCGCGCGCACCACATGGCGGCCGAGAAAGCCGGAGCCGCCGAAGACCGTCACGAGGCTGTCGCCCACCGGACGATCGGTCACCGTCACATCGCTCATGCCCTGCATCCCGGCTTCAGGTCCACCGACGGCGGACACCTTATATATAGCGCGCTGAGCAATACGCGATCGGCCGCCACTCCGTCCAGCACGGCGGGCCTGCGACCATCGGGCAAGGCCCGGGATCAGGCCCCGGAACGCGTGCCGGTTGACGGCGCGGCCGGCGCCCACTATAAGCCGGCTCTCCGCAGGCGGCCCGACCGCCCGCGCTATCACCCATTTATGCGCTGGGGCAGCTCGACCTGGACGGTCGCCTCTGCCGCGCGCGAACCAGCAAGGACGGCCGATGGCCAATACGCCTTCCGCCAAGAAAGCGGCGCGCAAGATCGAGCGCCGGACCGAGGTCAACCGCTCGCGTCGCTCGCGCGTGCGCACCTTCCTGCGCAAGCTGGAAGATGCCCTGGCCACCGGCGACGCCGTGGCGGCCAACGCAGCCTTCAAGGCGGCCGAGCCGGAGATCATGCGCGCGGTCACCAAGGGCGTGCTGCACAAGAATACGGCGTCGCGCAAGGTTTCCCGCCTCGCCAGCCGCGTCCGCAAGCTTGCCGCCTGATCTATAGGCGACAACTTCTTTTGCATGCTTTTAAAGCCCGGCTTCGGCCGGGCTTTTCTTTTTGTCGCACCTTCAATGTACGCAATTTTGCCGGCGAGAATCGGAGCGGCCGGGGGTGGCTTGCGTGTTTCACTGTCATCGTCAAGCCCGGGTCCATCCGGTCCACTGCCGGGGTCGGCGCGCCGGACCCCCAGCCGCACAGGAAAAGCGATGGCCCCGGAGGACCTTATCGGCCAAAGCCCCGGAGGGCCTCCTGAGCGGTCGGATCGGGAGTATTAAATTACCCAAGCCGCAGGAACGGGCCGCATCGCGAGCATGGCTTTGCCGCCCTTCGAATCTCTCAGGCCGGACAGAGGTTTGCCGTCTCAGAGACAGCGCGAATGCCAAGCCTCAAGGCAACGCTTTCCCCCGATATTTTCACCGGGGGGGGAAAGCCGTTGCACCGCCCGGAGGTGCTGTGTATGTTCAACCTCACTCCGGGGGCAAAACCGGAAACTCACCGATAGATTTAAGGTTTCACGGCTCATCGTGGATGATGGGAGCGATATTATGCTTGGAATCAAGGGTAATATCTTTCTCCGCCTGCTCTCCACCGCCGTCACAAATCTTTCGGGCTTGTGCGTTGTGCTGAGTACAGACACTTTCCGGTAACGAGCAGAGCGCAATAAACAATAACAATTCGTCTTCAGATCGCCCCGGCTCCAGCGCCGCGGCCAGCGGGGCAGCTATGACTTCGGACACACGCATGGCCTTGGATCTTGCCTTTCCCCATCTCGCCCATGGCCGGGATGTGGCGCGCAAGCTTCATTCGCTGCGGTGTCCCGGCGCAACGGAGGCCGGCCGCAGCCCGCCCCCCAGGCCCGCGGCCAGGCCGCTCGCCGCCAAGCCTCCCGCCGCCATGGATTGACGCCCGCGCGCGCCCTCCACCCTCCATTCCATCACGCTGCCTGACGCAGCCCCCGTGCGGGGCGCGACGGCGCGTCGCAACAAGGGACCCGCTTCCTTTCCCGGCGGTCAGAAATTCATGCTCAAGCCTATTGCCACCTCTCCTGCCCCGCGTGCCGCGGCCCCGTTCCGGCTGGCCTCGGCCCGGCCGCGCGCCGAGGAGGTTCGCGCCGAGGCCGGGCGGCCGGTCGATCCGACCGACGGCGCCCGACTTCCCGCGCCCGGCGACGACGGCGACGAGGCCAATCCCTGGCTTCGGGTCCGCGGCCGGCTGCACGAGGAGATCGGCGAGGAAAAGTTCTCCAGCTGGTTCGCCCGCATGGAGCTGGACATGATGAGCACCGCCGTGGTGCAGCTCTCGGTCCCCACCCGCTTCCTGAAGGCCTGGATCCAGGACAATTACCTCCCCCGGATCGCCGAGCTGTTCGCCGCGGAAAGCGGCACCATGCGGCGCGTGGACCTCGTGGTGCGCAGCGCCGTGTCGCGCCCGGTGGCGGTGCGTCCGGCGGCCGCCTCGGCGAGCCCCGCCCCGGCCAAGGCCGCGGAGGCCGCCGCTATGGCGCGCCCGGCGCCGGTCGCCCTGGGCGCCGACGCCGCCGGCTCGCCGCTCGACCCCCGGCTCACCTTCGAGACCTTCGTGATCGGCAAGTCCAACGCCCTCGCCCACGCCGCCGCCCGCCAGGTGGCCGAGGCGGCGACCGGCGCCGGGCCGGTGTTCAACCCGCTCTACCTCCATGCTGCGGTGGGCCTCGGCAAGACCCACCTGCTGCAGGCGGTGGCCAATGCCGGCGAGCGGCGTGGCCGGCGCACCGTCTCCCTCACCGCCGAACGCTTCATGTACGGCTTCGTGCAGGCGCTGCGCACCCATTCGGCCATCGCCTTCAAGGACACGCTGCGCAGCATCGACACCCTGGTGATCGATGATCTCCAGTTCCTCAAGGGCAGCAACCTGCAGCAGGAATTCTGCCACACCCTCAACGCGCTGCTGGACGGCGGCCGGCAGGTGGTGGTGGCCGCCGACTGCGTGCCCGCGGACCTCGAGCATCTCGACGAGCGGGTGCGCTCGCGCCTCGCCGGCGGGCTCGTGGTGGCGCTCGGCGCGCTGGAGGAGGAGCTGCGGCTCGAGATCCTCAAGGCCCGCTACGCCGCCCTCGCCGAGCAGCATCAGGGCTTCGCCGTCCCCGGCGAGGTGCTGGAGTTCCTCGCCCGCAGCGTCGGCCAGAGCGGGCGCGACCTCGACGGCGCGCTCAACAAGCTGCTCGCGGCCAACCAGCTCAAGGGCGACCCCATCAGCCTGGAGATGGCCGAGAGCGCGGTGAAGGACCTCATCCGTCCCGCCGACCCGCGCCGGGTGCGCATCGACGACATCCTGAAGGTGGTCGCCAAGCACTACAACGTCACCCGCGCCGACCTGCTCTCCCAGCGGCGCACCGCCAACGTGGTGAAGCCGCGGCAAATCGCCATGTACCTCGCCAAGGTGCTGACCCTGCGCTCGCTGCCGGAGATCGGCCGCCGCTTCGGCGGGCGTGACCATACGACCGTGCTGCATGCGGTGCGCAAGATCGACGGCCTCGTCGCCGCCGACCGGGTGCTGGCCGACGAGATCGAGCTGCTGAAGCGCCTCTGCATGGAAGCCTGAGCCGGCACGCCCGGGCGCCGTTCCGGCCGCCCGAGCCACGCGCCGCTGTCCACAGGAGGGCGGCGGCGGTGCTTGGGAACGGCGGCTTCCGGCGCCAATTTGATATCCGGCCCTTGCGCTCGCCCGATGGCGACGGCAATGTCTCCCGCCCGGCGCTCGTCAGCGGGCGTCCCGCGCGGTGATGTCCGTCATCGCTTCATCCGTCTCATGCGACGAGCTCCTGCCGCCGGATCGCCGCGATCCCAAGGCACCGGCTCCACAGCGAAGGTCACCGGGCCAGGACCATGAAGGTCACCGTCGAGCGCGCCGAGCTCCTCAAATCGCTGAGCCATGTCCATCGCGTGGTGGAGCGTCGCAACACCATTCCCATCCTTGCCAACGTGCTGATCCGCGCCGGCAAGGACGGGCTGGAGCTCAAGGCCACCGACCTCGACCTCGAGGTGGTGGAGAAGATCCCGGCCGAGATCGCCCAGACCGGCGCCACCACGGTACCGGCGCACGTGCTCTACGACATCGTCCGCAAGCTGCCCGAAGGGGCGCAGGTGCTGCTGGAGGCCGGCGGCGAGCGTGGCACCCTCTCGGTCCGCGCCTCGCGCTCGCGCTTCAGCCTGCAGACCGTGCCGGAGGCCGACTTTCCGGACCTCACCGCCGGCGCCTTCACCCATTCCTTCCAGATCAAGGCGGCCGAGTTCCGGCGCTTGGTGGACAAGACCCAGTTCGCCATCTCGACGGAAGAAACCCGCTATTATCTCAACGGGATCTACCTGCATGTGACCGAGCCGGTCGGCAAAGGCGCCTCCATGCTGCGGGCCGTCGCCACCGATGGCCATCGCCTCGCCCAGGCCGAGCTGGAGGCGCCCGCCGGCGCTGCCGGCGTGCCCGGGGTGATCGTGCCCCGCAAGACCGTGGCCGAGATCCAGAAGCTGCTGGAAAACAACGATGCCGAGGTCACCGTCTCGCTCTCGCCCACCAAGGTGCGGGTGGCGGTGGGCGCGGTGGTGCTGACCTCGAAGCTGATCGACGGCACCTTCCCCGACTATGGCCGGGTGATCCCGCAGGGCAACGACAAGATCCTCAATGTCGACAAGGACGAGTTCGCCGCCGCGGTGGACCGCGTCTCCACCGTCTCCAGCGAGCGCGGCCGGGCGGTGAAGCTGTCGCTCGCCGACGGCAAGCTCACCTTGTCGGTGACCAACCCGGATTCCGGCAGCGCCACCGAGGAGCTGGAGGTGGACTATGCCGCCGAGCCCCTCGATATCGGCTTCAACTCCCGCTATTTGCTGGACATCACCGCGCAGCTCGAAGGCGACACGGCGGAGCTGAAGCTCGCCGATCCCGGCTCGCCGACCCTGGTGCGCGATTCCACCAAGACCGACGCGCTCTACGTGCTGATGCCCATGCGGGTGTGAGCGGGGCGTGTGAACGGCCGGCTTGAGATCGGATCTGCGCCCCCCGCGGGCCCCGATCCTGCGCACTCTCCGTATGACCTCGGCCGTCGCCGGGACAGGGGCCATGAGCCGATGCCGCCGGGACGCCCCTTGCCGCCCCGCAGCGCCTTGCGTTTGCCCGAACCTACAGCATTTCAATGTGTCATGGAGCCACTGAAACTCCATAACACATTGAATACAGAATGTTTCTTCTCCGATCGGATGTGCTGTCCATTCTGGAAGCGCGCGGGAGCCGCTGACCAAACCTCGGGGTGGACGGGGGGAGCGGGATTCTGGTCCGTCTCCCCCGCGCTGATCGCAGGCGATGCCGGAAGCCTCGGCGAGGAGCGGCAAGGCCGCAGGCGGCCGAAAGGCCCGTCCGGCAGTCCCTTCGAGGTTTTGGAAGCGGCCCCAGGAGCTGCAGGCAAACCCTCCCGGCGGAAGCGGCCCGAGGGGTTCTGCTCCGCCGGCCCTGCCCCGACCGCAGTCGATGCCACACTCATCCGCGAGGACGGCCCGGCCGCCCGCCCCCGCAATGCGTGGTCAGCGGCGCCAGAGCTTCCGGGCGCCGACTCCACGCGGGCGCTGCCGTCATGACGCTGAATGCCGCCCGGCTGCTGCGGCTCGGCCTCACCCATTTCCGCTCCTACCCGGCGGCCGCCCTCGCTTTTCCGGCCGGGCCGGGAGCGCCGCCGCCGGTGGTGCTCACCGGGCCGAACGGCGCTGGCAAGACCAATGTGCTGGAGGCCATCTCCCTGCTCTCCCCCGGCCGCGGGCTGCGCCGGGCTGCCCTCGGCGACTTTGCCCATCTGGAAACGGCACATCCTGAGGCGGGGCATGCCGCCGCCGGCGAGGCCGGGCCCGGCGGCTGGGCGGTTTCCGCGCTGGTGGCGGGGGGGCAGGGCGAGGCCCGGCTCGGCACAGGCCATGATCCCGGCGCCGATGCCCGCCCGCGCCGCTGCCGCATCGACGGCGCCCCCGCCGGCTCGGCCACCCCCTTCCTCGACCATGTGAAGATCCTCTGGCTGACCCCAGAGATGGACGGCCTGTTCACCGGTCCGCCGGCCGAGCGGCGGCGCTATCTCGACCGCCTCGTGCTGGCGGTGGACGGCGCCCACGGCACCCGGGTGGGCGCGCTAGAGCGGGCGCTGCGGGCGCGCAACCGCCTGCTGGAGGACAATGGCGCCCCGCGCTTCCTCGATGCGGTGGAGCGCGAATTGTCGGAGCTGGCGGTGGCGGGGGCCGCGGCGCGGCTGGAGACGGTGGAGCGCCTCGGCGCCGAGAGCGCGGCCCATGCGCGGCCGGGCGCCCACTTTCCCACCGCTCGGCTCGGGCTCGAGGGCGCCGTCGAGCGGCTGCTCGCCGAGCTGCCGGCGGTGGCGGTGGAGGACCGCTATCGCGCCACCCTGCGCGACAATCGCGGCCGCGACCGGGCCGCCGGCCGCACCCTGGAAGGCCCGCACCTCAGCGACCTCGCGGTGCGCCATGCCGGCAAGGACCTCGCCGCCGCGCGCTGCTCCACCGGCGAGCAGAAGGCGCTGCTGATCGGCCTCACCTTGTCCCACGCCCGGCTCGTCGCCGGCATGCAGGGCCTCGCCCCGATCCTGCTGCTGGACGACGTCGTGGCCTATCTCGATTCCACCCGGCGGGCGGGGCTGTTCGCCGCCCTCGCCGACCTCGGCGCCCAGGTGTTCATGACCGGCGCCGAGCCCTCGGCCTTCGCCGATCTGGAAGCGGCGACGCGCTTCACCGTGCATCCCGGCGCGGTGGAAGCCGAGGCGGGAACCGGGAACACCAGCGCGTGATAACGCCCCCTTCGGGGCGGGTTCGCCACCGGGTGTTGCCGGACGATCACACCATCACCGGCCGACGGTGCTAAAGAGTGTGTGCACTGCAGCAGGCGGATCTTTCGGAACCGCCGCTGCGTTAACCCTAATGCCACCTTACCGCGCTTTGATGCGCGACGACGCGGAACCCGCCTGTCGGGCGTCGCATTGCGTCGCGTAGAAGCCATCCTGTTTTCCGGGCGATCCATGGCCAGTCGATCCGAAACCGCCGTCCTTGTGTCCCGCCGCCTGTTCCTTCTGGGGGCGCCGCTCGCGCTGGCGGCGTGCAACACCACCCAGACCCCGATGGTGCGGCAGATGAGCATGTACGGCCCCCTGCAGGGCGAGCCCTTCCCGGTGGACGAGGTGGACCTTTCGGAGGTCGATCCGGTCTACCTGCGGCAGGAGGTCGCCTATTCCGGCGGCTATGCGCCGGGGACCATCGTGGTCGACGTGGACGATCGGTTCCTCTACCTCGTCCAGCCCGGCGGCCGGGCGATCCGCTACGGCGTCGGGGTGGGCAAGCAGGGCTATTCCTATCGCGGCTGGGCCCGCGTCGGCCGCAAGGAGAAGTGGCCGCACTGGACCCCCACCGCCAACATGATCAAGCTGCAGCCCGCCCGCTACGGGCCCTATGCGGCCGGCCTGCCGGGCGGCGAGACCAATCCGCTCGGCCCGCGCGCGCTCTATCTCTATGACGGCGACCGCGACACCATGTTCCGCATCCACGGCACCATCGAGCCGTGGAGCATCGGCAAGCAGGTGTCGTCGGGCTGCATCCGGCTGCTGAACCAGGACATCATCGACCTCTACGAGCGCGTGCCCTCCGGCGCCCGGGTCTATGTGAAGGGCTGAGGCCGGCCGCTTTCCCGCCTGAGCGGGTGGAGCCGACCGGCGGCGGGGGCGTTGTTGCTCCCCACGGGCGCCCCCCTCCCAACCCTCCCCCGCAGGCGGGAGAGGGCTTTCCTTCTGGCCTCTCCCCGCCCGAAACTTGCCGTTGCGGCCCCCGTCCTCTAAGACGCCCCTTCCTTTCCGACCGAGGCGGGGCTCCCGTTTTCCAAGATGGCGAAAGAGTTCAAGCCCAAGGCCCGCCTGCCGCGCGGGCTGGCCGATCGCACCGGCGCCGAGCTCTCGGCGACCCGCTCCATGCTGGAGAAGATCCGCGCCGTCTACGAGCTCTACGGCTTCGAGCCGCTGGAGACCCCGGCCTTCGAATATACCGACGCCCTCGGCAAGTTCCTGCCCGACCAGGACCGGCCCAATGCGGGCGTCTTCTCGTTCCAGGACGACGACGAGCAGTGGCTGTCGCTGCGCTACGACCTCACCGCGCCGCTGGCCCGCTACGTCGCCGAGCATCATGACGCGCTGCCCCGGCCCTACCGCTCCTACCGGGCCGGCTACGTCTATCGCAACGAGAAGCCGGGCCCGGGCCGGTTCCGCCAGTTCATGCAGTTCGACGCCGACACGGTGGGCGCGCCCTCGGTGAGCGCCGACGCCGAGATCTGCATGATGGCCGCCGATACGCTGGAAGCGGTGGGCGTGCCGCGCGGCAGCTATGTGGTGAAGGTCAACAACCGCAAGGTGCTCGACGGGGTGATGGAGGCCATCGGCCTCGGCGGCGACGACAATGCCGGCCGCCGCCTTACGGTGCTGCGCGCGGTGGACAAGTTCGATAAGTTCGGGCTGGAAGGGGTGGCGCTCCTCCTCGGCCCCGGCCGCAAGGACGAGAGCGGCGACTTCACCAAGGGCGCCGGCCTCGATGCGCGGCAGAGCGCGCTGATTCTCGACATGCTCTCCGGCGCCGGCGCGTTCCGGGCCGATGCCGAGGGGGTGAGCATCGAGATCGGCGGCGGCGACATCGCGCTCGCCGCGGCCCTCGTCTCCAACGCCGCCTTCGCCGAGGGCATGGCGGAGCTGCGCGAGATCGCCGCCCTCCTCGCCGCGGCCGGCTACCAGGACCGGGTGAAGATCGACCCCAGCGTGGTGCGCGGGCTCGAATATTATACCGGCCCGGTCTACGAGGCCGAGCTGACCTTCGAGATCAAGGACGAGGACGGCCGTCCGGTGCGCTTCGGCTCGGTGGCCGGCGGCGGGCGCTATGACGGCCTCGTCGCCCGCTTCCGCGGCGAGAAGGTGCCGGCCACCGGCTTCTCCATCGGAGTCTCGCGGCTGCTGGCGGCGCTGGCGGCGCTGGGCAAGCTGGATGCGGACGCCCAGCTCGGCCCGGTGGTGGTCCTCGTCATGGACAAGGAGCCCGCCCGCATCGCCGACTACATGGCCATGGTGTCGCAACTGCGGGCCAACGGCATCCGGGCTGAGATGTATCTCGGCGGCGCCGGCATGAAGGCGCAGATGAAGTATGCCGATCGCCGCGGCGCCCCGGCGGTGATCATCCAGGGCTCCAACGAGAAGGCCGCCGGCGAGGTGCAGGTGAAGGACCTGGTGGAGGGCGCGCGGATCGCCGCCTCCATCGCCGACAATGCCGAATACCGCGCCGCCCGTCCGGCCCAGTTCGCGGTGAAGGAAAGCGAGCTGGTCGCCGCCATCCGCGACGTGCTGGAGCGCCGCGCGGCGCCGTCGCTGGGGCTGGCGGACTGAGGATCGGTTCCGCCATTCGGACACCGTGATGACCGGCCCTGTCCCGGATATCCACGCCGAACCGCTTGGGCCAGCGTGTAAAAACCGGTCCAAGCCTCGCTGCGCGGATGGCAGGATCCCGCATGCCTTCGATTTCCGCTCCTAAAGGACGGGGCACAGCGCCATTGCTGGGACTGGCGGACGGAGCGCCGGTTCCGCCCTTCGGACGCCGTCATGCCCGGGCTGGCCCCGGGCATCCATGCCGAACCGCTTGGACCAGCATGTAAAACCTTTCCCAGCCTCGCCCCGCGGATGGCCGCGAACAGGCCTACGTTCGGCCTCCCCTCCTGAAGCACGGGAGCGCCGCACCGTAGCTGGGGCTGGCGGACTGCGGGCCGCAACCGAGGACCGGATCCTCCCTTCGGATGCCGCCGTGCGCGGGCTTGTCCCGGGCATCCACGCCGAACCGCCTGGACCAGAATGTAAAACCCCTCCCAGCCTCGCTGTGCAGATGGCCGGGACCTGCATGCCTTCGGGTTACGTGCCTTCGGACGCCGCCATGCCCGGGCTTGTCCCGGGCATCCACGCCGAACCGCCTGGACCAGAATGTAAAACCGTTCCCAGCCTCGCTGTGCAGATGGCCGGGACCTGCATGCCTTCGGGTTCCGTGCCTTCGGACGCCGTCATGCCCGGGCTGGCCCCGGGCATCCACGCCGAACCGCTTGGACCAGAATGTAAAACCGTTCCCAGCCTCGCTGTGCGGGCCGGGACCTGCAGGCCTTCGGGTTCCGCGCCTGAAAAACACCAGCAGGCCGGTACCGGCTCATCGCTCTGCCAAGGCCGGAGGATTCCCCAGATCCGTCAAACCGATCCCGGCCTTGCCGCGCGGATGCCCGGCACACGGCCGGGCATGACGCAGGCCATCAGCCCGTCCGGCCGCCGGACAGCCCGGTGAGCGCCTGCCGCGCTGCCCGCTCGCCGGAGAGCCAGGCCCCGGTGAGCGTCCCCCATAGGGTCTCGTGCGCGTGCTCGCCGGCGAACAGCAGGCGGCCGGCCACCACCTCGGTGAAGGCGCGGCGCAGGTTGCCGGCGCCGGGCTGGGCGCAGGAGAAGGCGCCGAGCGCGTAGGGCTCCTTGGTCCAGCGCGTGGCATGCCAGCGCCCCACCTTGCGCGCCGCATCGGCGCCGAACTCGCGGGTCAGCGCCTCGCCGATGAAGGCGCGGGCGGCCTCCGGCGGCGCGTCGGCCAGCTCGCGGGCGAAGCTGCCGCCCACCTCCAGCGTATGAAGGTCGCTGCCGCCGATGCGGGCGACGAGGGCGAAGGCCCGCGTGCCATCGGACTGGAAATGGACGGTCTCGTCCGGGCGCAGGCCGAGCGGGTTGGCCGGCAGCTCGAAGGCCAGGTGGTCGTAGGCACCCAGCGGAATGCGCTCCAGCGCCGTGCGGTAGCGCACCGGCAGGCCCGGCGTCACCCGGAGCAGCCCGGCGGTGATCACCGAAGGCGGCACCGCCAGGATGACGAAGCGCCCCTGCAGGGTGCCGCGGCTGGTGCGCACGGTCACCGGCCGGCTGTCGAGCTCCACCGAGCGGACGATGGTCTCCAGCCGCACGGTGAGCGGCACCGCCAGCCGCGCCAAAGCGGCGCCGATGCCGAGCGGCGTCACCAGCGCGCCCTCGCGCTCCTCCGCGCGGGAGAAGTCGACGGTGGAGACCTGGTCGAGATCGCGGGCGCAGGTATAGGGGCCGACGACGAAGCGGGCGCTGGCGGCGAAGCGGCCGTCCACGTCCACCACCCGCGCGGCGGCGACGTCGCGGCCCACGTCGCCGGCGGCGATGATCGGCCGCTCGGTGCGCCGGACGGTGGAGACGAAATCCTCATACTCGGTGTCGCTGGCCTCGCGGCCATGGAGATAGAGCCGGGCCCCCGAGGGCGCCGGGGCCAGCTGCGACCCCGCCGCGCTCATCAGCGCCGCCAGCGGCGCGGCCGCCGGCTGATGCAGCCGGCTGGCGCCGAGATCGAACGGCACCCCGAAGCGGGTGAGGTCGGTGACCGCGCGCCCGCCCACCCGGCCGGATGCCTCCACGAGGGCGTAGCTGCGGCCGGCCTCGGCGATGCGGCGGGCGGCCGGGGAGCCGGGCCCAGCCGCCCCGAAAAATCAACCCTCCACCCCCCCCCCCCCCCCGCGCGCGGCTCTGGAGTGGAACGCGGCGACCGAAGCGCCCGCCCCCGCCGCGAGGACGGCGCGGCGCGACAGGGCGCGCGAGGGGAGAGGAGGACGATCGATGCTCACGATGCCGCCACGCTACAAGGTTTCAGGCCGGGAATAAATCCGCCCCGGCGGCGGGTTGTGGGGCCGCTTGAAACGCCCCGGGTGGGAGACGCTCTGTTGCCGCGGTGTTGCCGCGGTCGGTTGGGGCAAGACCGCGTGCACTCCAGGTTTTCCGGCAAGGCGGAGAGACCGGCCCCCCTCCCTGCCCTCCCCCGCAGGCGGGAGAGGGTTCTGCACTGGCTTCAACCCGAAGTCTGATTCCAAACCGGCTTACCGCCCGTGCGCGTCAGCGAGCAGCGCCTGCGCTCCGGAGCATTGCGATGCTTCAGAAGGCGGGGCCATGCCACTCATGCCGCCGCACCGCAAAGTCGGCCCACATGCCGCGCCCGGACGGGGCCGGCAACTGGCGGCATCAAACGATCGTGGATCAACCTGAAACAGGTTTCGGGTTGAGGGCGCGGCTTACCCTCTCCCGCTTGCGGGGAAGGGCTGGGAGAGGGAAAGCCTCCGCGCATCGACACGAAGGCTCGAAGCGGACACAGCCTCGCCCCAACCCGGCATGGCCCCCTGCCCGCAGGCGGGAGAGGGTTTTGCGCCGGCGTTCGTCTCAGGCTGCCCCGGGCGCCATGGACCAGCCCCGCTCAGCTCTTGCGCGCGGCCACGAAATGCGCCGCCGCGGCGAGCAGCGAACCGGCGGATCCGAAGGGCGCCACCGCGGCCTCCGCTTCCGCCACCAGCGCGGCAAGGCGGGCGCGGGCGCCGTCGAGGCCGAGGCGGGTGACGAGGGTCGCCTTGCCGGCGGCGGCGTCCTTGCCCACCTTCTTGCCCACCTCGGCGGCGTCGCCCTCCACGTCCAGGATGTCGTCGGCGATCTGGAACGCGGCGCCGAGGGCCGCCCCATAGGCCGCCATGCGGGCCCGATCGGCGGCCGGCGCGCCGGCCAGGATCGCCCCGGCCTCGGCGGAGACGGTGAGCAGCGCCCCGGTCTTCATGGCCTGCAGGTCGAGGATGGCGGCATCTTCAAGGGCCAGGGGGCGGCCATCGCCCGAAAAGCGGCCTTCGGCGGCGAGGTCGAGCATCTGCCCGCCCACCATGCCGCCGATGCCCGATGCCCGCGCCAGCGCCCGCACCAAGGCGATGCGCACCGCCGGATCGGGATGGGCGTCCTCGCCGGCCAGAAGGTCGAAGGCGAGGGTCAGCAGGCCATCGCCGGCGAGGATGGCGGTGGCCTCGTCGAACGCCTTGTGGAGGGTGGGCCGGCCGCGCCGGAGGTCGTCGTCGTCCATGGCGGGAAGGGGGTTAAGGGTCAGCGGATAGGAGGGCACGCACTCCACCGCCGCCGCCGCGGGGACGGACTGCGCCGCCGGCACCCCGAAGACGGCGGCGCTCTCCATCACCAGGAAAGGCCGCAGGCGCTTGCCGCCGGCCAGCGCGCCGTGGCGCATGGCGGCCATCAGCCGTTCGGGCCGCAGCCGCTCGCCGGCCTCGGGCGCGGCCGCGAGCGCGGCGGCGAGGCGCGCCTCGGTGAGGCTGGCTGCGGCATCGAGATGCTCGGGGAGGCGGGGAAGATCGGTCACGGAACGGAAGCCTTGCAGGAAGCGGGAGACCGCGGGAACGTCGGGCGGGCCCCGCCGTTGTGGAGGGACGCGTGCCAAAGCCGGGGCCGCAGGTCAAGCGCGGCACATCGGGAGGTGGAGAGCCGAGGCGACGCGCCCCAAGTGATGGGACCCAAGTAATGTGACCCAAGCGATGCGCCAGAAGTGACGCGACCGAGGCAAGCGCCGGACCCGCAACCGGAACTCCCCGCCGAAGCCTTGCCCCAATCGCCGGCAAGACCTTCATCTGACCCACCGCTCGTTGACCTGCCGTCCCTCGCCCGCCGCCGGTGACGGGCCGCCGGGCCCGGCGACGGCCCCGTGAGGAGAGAGCATGATCCGCCGTGTCCTGACCGTCCTCCTCCTCCTGATGGCGCTGCCGCTGGTGCTGGCGGTGGCCTACAACGCCAGCAACCCGGTCTCCACGCTCATGCTCGGGCGCTGGCTCACCGGCGAGCGGGTGGAGCGGCGCTGGACGCCCATCGCCGAGATGTCCCCGGCCTTCGTGCGCACGGTCGTGGCCTCCGAGGATGCCCGCTTCTGCGCCCATCCCGGCGTCGACCTCGCGGAGATGCGCGCCGCCATCGACAAGGCCGACGAGCTGGAGGACGTGCGCGGCGCCTCCACCATCACCATGCAGGTGGTCAAGAACCTGTTCCTGTGGCCGGGGCGCGATGTGGTCCGCAAGGCCATCGAGATCCCGCTGGCGCTGTGGCTCGACCTGGTGATGAGCAAGCGCCGGCTGCTGGAAATCTACATCAACATCGCCGAATGGGGGCCGGACGGGGAGTTCGGCATCGCCGCCGGCGCCCGCCGCGCCTTTCGCGCACCGCCGGCGGCGCTCGATGCCGGGCAGGCCGCGTTGCTCGCGGTGATGCTGCCCAATCCGCTGAAACGCGATGCCGCTCGCCCCTCCCCCGGTTTGCGTCGGCTGGCGGCCCGGCTGGAGGCGCGGGTGCCGAAGGAAGGCCCCGAGCTCGTCGCCTGCCTCGGCCTCGGCGGCTGAGGTCCGCTGACGGATCTTCGCTGCTCCGGCAGGAGAAGACGCCGGCGCGATGCCGTGCATCGGGCCAGGCCTTCGATGTCGCGGGCGCCGGAAAGATGCCGTGGGTCGATCGGCCGCCCTTCCCGAGCCGGCTCCGGATCCCACGAAAACGTTCGGGCACGGGGCGGTCGAGAGGGATCTGGCGCGCTTGGCAGCCGCCGGCCGTAATCGATGCGGGCCGCATCGGCATTGTCGCAGAGGGCGGATAGACCCCGCCAACAGCTGCCGCGAGGTTTTATAAGGGGGCGAGCACGGAAACCCGCGGGCGCTCGGGCCTCTCCCATTCGACGCCGCGCGCAGCCCGGTGCTGATGGCAATGAGGCCTGCTCTACCCTCGGCCTCCCCCGTCCTCCGGACGCGCCGCCTTGCCGCGCGGGATCCCCTCGGGCATCGTGCGCGCCGCCCTCAAGGAACGCCGCGTCCGCCATGTCGCCCTCTCCCCGCCCGATCCAGCCCGGTGACCAGGTCTTCCTGGTGGACGGCTCGTCCTTCGTCTTCCGCGCCTATTTCCAGTCCATCAACCAGGACCGGAAGTACAATTTCCGCTCCGACCGGCTGCCCACCGGGGCGGTGCGGCTGTTCTGCACCAAGCTGTTCCAGTTCGTGCGCGACGGCGCGGTGGGGATCCGCCCCAGCCACCTCGCCATCATCTTCGACAAGTCGGAGGATTCGTTCCGCAAGGCGCTCTACCCGCCCTACAAGGGCAATCGCTCCGCCCCGCCCGAGGAATTGATCCCGCAATTCCCCCTGATGCGCGAGGCGGTGCGCGCCTTCGGCCTGATCCCGGTGGAGCAGGACCGCTACGAGGCCGACGACCTCATCGCCACCTATGCCCGCGAGGCGGTGGCGGCGGGCGCGCAGGTGCTGGTGGTCTCGGCCGACAAGGACCTGATGCAGATCATCGGTCCCAACGTCTCCATGTACGATCCCGCCTCCGGCGAGGCCGGCGGCCGCGGCGCCCGTCCGGAGCGGCGCATCGGCGTGCCGGAAGTGCTGGAATATTTCGGCGTGCCGCCGGAGAAGGTGGTGGACGTGCAGGCCCTGGCCGGCGATTCCACGGACAACGTGCCCGGCGTCCCGGGCATCGGCATCAAGACTGCTGCGAGCCTCATCGCCGATTT
>CALMSN010000290.1 GCA_937872325.1 uncultured Xanthobacter sp.
GGCGCGCCGCGCGGGGGCCCCAGCCGGCGGGGGGCGTTTTGGGGATGTCGAAGAGGCTAGCCCTGGGTTCCCCACCGTCATGCCCGGGCCTGACCCGGGCATCTCCGCCGATCCGCTTGGGAGGCCCTGCGAAAATCACCCGCCGCGGTGCGTCGATGGCGCCGTCATGCCCTGTGGTGACGCCGATAACGTACCTGCGGGGGTGCAAGCGCGCTTGTCTGGCGATCGTGGGTCAGCTTGAAGCCGACCCCGGAGGCTGAAGGCACGGTGGAACCCTCTCCCGCGTGCGGGGGAGGGCAGGGGGGAAGACCTCTCCACATCGCCACGAAGGTTGGACGAGGACGCGACCTCGCCCCCTGCCCAACCCTCCCCCGCAAGCGGGAGAGGGAGCCTGAACGGTTCCGTTTCAAGCCGGGCCCGTATCCCCTTCGGCCGCCCCCGAGCGCCGCCACGCTCCGGCCCTTCCGGCTCTCGGTTCGGAAGGGCCGGAGCGGCGCAGCCGGCGCCCCGCGTCAGGATGCGAGGTCGGACGGCGCGTTGAGGCCCGCGGCGAAGGCGGAGAAGAACTGGTCCGCCAGCTTGCGTGAGGTGGACTGGATGAGCCGGCTGCCGAGGGCGGCGAGCTTGCCGCCGATCTGGGCCTCGGCGACGTAGGCGAGGACGGTCTCGGCGCCGTCCTCGGCCAGCGTCACCTTCGCCTCGCCCTTGGCGAAGCCGGCGATGCCGCCATTGCCGGCACCGGCGATACGGCAGGCGGCAGGCGCCTCCATGTCGGTCAGTTCCACGGTGCCGGCGAAGGTGGCCGAGACGGGGCCCACCTTCAGCTGCACCTTGGCCGCGTAGCTGCCCTCGCCGGTCTGCTCCAGCTCCTTGCAGCCGGGAATGCAGCGGCGCAGCACGTCGGGATCGAGGATCGCCCGCCACACGACGTCGCGCGGGGCGGCGATGCGGTATTCGCCGGTGAGTTCCATAAGCGTCTCCTTTCCGTGCGCTCACACGGCGCAGTAGCGGTCCTGGATGTCCTTGTCGGCGAGCAGGGCGGCGGCGCTCGAGGCGTGCACCAGTTCGCCCTGGTCGATGATGATGGCGCGGCTGGCCAGCTTCAGCGCCCACTCCACGTTCTGCTCCACCAGCAGCAGGGTGGTGCCCTGGTCGCGCAGGCGGCGGAACAGCACGCCCATCTCCTCCACCAGCACCGGCATGATCCCCTCCGACGGCTCGTCGAGGAGCACCATCTTCGGCCGCGAGATGATGGCGCGGGCGATGGCCAGCATCTGCTGCTCGCCGCCCGACATGGTGGTGCCCTGCTGGCCGAGCCGCTCCTTGAGCCGGGGGAAGCTCTTGGCGATCTCGTCGATGGCGGCGCGCTCGTCGGTGCGCCCGGCCGCCACCAGCCCGAGCTGGAGGTTCTCCCGCACCGTGAGGCCGGAGACGATGCGCCGCTCCTCCGGCACGTAGCCGAGGCCGAGCCGGAACCGCTCGTGGGCGCCGAGCGGCAGCAGCGACTTGCCCTCGAAGCGGACCGAGCCGGTGGCCTTGGGCATCAGGCCCATGACCGCCCGCAGGGTCGAGGTCTTGCCCGCGCCGTTGCGGCCGACCAGGGCGACGATCTCGCCCGGCTCGACGCTGAACGAGAGGTGGTGCACCACATGGCTCGCGCCGTACCAGGCGTCGAGGTTTTCGACTTCAAGCATAGCCATCGTTCTGCCCCAGATAGACGCGGCGCACTTCCGGATCGGTCTGCACCGCGGCAGGCGTGCCGTCGGCGATGAGCCGGCCGTGGTGGAGGACCAGGATCCGGTCGGACAGGCCGAGGATCATCTTCATCTTGTGCTCGACCAGGAGGATGGTGCGCTCGGCGGCGAGCCGCTCCAGCAGCGCCACCATCTCCTTGGTCTCCTCCGGGCCCATGCCGGCGGTGGGCTCGTCGAGCAGCAGCAGCTCGGGATTGGCGACCAGCGCGATGGCGATCTCCAGCGCCCGCTGCTCGCCATGGGCGAGGTCGCGGGCGGCGCGGTGCCGCTTGCCGTGGAGGCCGACCTCGGCGAGGGCCGCGTCCGCCTTGGCGGACAGCAGCGGATAGCGGTCGCGGTGCGAGAAGATGTCGTAGCGCGTGGCCAGCGCCTGCGCCGCCACCCGAACGTTCTCGTGCACCGTGAGCTGCGGGAACAGGTTGGTGATCTGGTAGGAGCGGGCGATCCCGAGATGGGCGAAGCGGTGCTGCTTCTGCCCGGTCAGGTCCTGGCCCTTGAAGGTGATGCGGCCGGTGGAGGGCGCCAGCACCCCGGAGAGCACGTTGAAGAACGTGCTCTTGCCGGCGCCGTTGGGGCCGATCACCGCCGTCACCTTGTTGCGCTCGAACCCGGCCGAGATGCCCGCCAGGGCGACGAAGCCGCCGAAGCTTCGCCCCACATTCTCGACCCGCATCAGGACGTTGCCCGGATCGCTCGTGCCGACGCGCGCGGCGTCGCTCATCTGGACATTCACCGCTTCGCTCATGGTGGCGTTCTCCGCTTCGCTCATGGCGCGCGCCCCTTCTTCACGAAGCCGATGACGCTGCCCCACAGGCCCTTGGGCAGGAACAGGACGAACAGGATGAAGATGATCCCGACGATGAGCTGCCAGTGGGAGGTCCACAGCGAGGCCACGTCCTCGATCAGCAGGAAGGCGAGGCCGCCGATGAACGGGCTGAAGAACGATCCGGCCCCACCCAGCATGGTCATCACCACCGCCAGGCTGGAGGTGTGGTAGCCGAGCGCATCCAGCGGCACGATGGACAAATGCAGCGCCGAGAGGGTGCCGGCGAGCCCGGCCACCGCGCCGGAGAGCACGAAGGCGAGCAGCTTGGTGCGCTCCACGTCGTAGCCGCAGGCCCGCGCCCGGGTCTCGTTCTCGCGCACCGCCTCGATGGCGGCGCCGAATGGCGAGTTCAGCACCCGCGAGACGAACCACAGCGCCAGCGCCGCGAAGACCATCAGGAAGTAGTATTTCTGCAGCGGATCCAGCAGGTTGACCGTGAACAGGCCGAGCACTTCGGCCTTGGCGACGGTGAAGCCGCGCAGGCCGTTCTCGCCCCCCGTCCAGCCCGAGGCCTGGAGCGCGACGTAGTAGACAAGCTGCGCCAGGGCCAGCGTCACCATGCAGAAGTAGATGCCGCGGGTGCGGATCGACAGCGCCCCGATCACCAGCGCCAGCAGGCTCGCGCCGGCGACGCCGATGAGCATGGCCGGGGCCCAGCCGAGGCCGAAATGGGCGATCGCCATGCCGGTGAGGTAGGCCCCGCCGCCGAAAAAGGCGGCATGGCCGAAGGAGAGCAGGCCCGTATAGCCGAACAGCAGGTTGAAGCCGACGGTGAACAGCCCGTAGATCAGGACGTTCACCGCCAAGGCCTGCGAGGGCAGCACGAACGGCAGCACGCACAGGGCGGCCACCGAGAACGGCACCCGCCAGCGGTCGAGCCGGGCGGCGCGGGTGCCGGCCGGACCCGCGGCGGGGGGGGCCGCCGGCGGGGCCGCGGGCGGCGGCGTCGCGGGCTGCGCCAGCGGCAGCGCGGCGGCCGCCGGCGTGGGGGTGAGGGTGGAAGTGGTCACCGGGGACATGGGGGTGGAGGCTCCTTGATCCGTGTCGGGCACCGCGGCGCTCAGGCGCCGAGGCCGGGTCGGCCGAACAGGCCCTGGGGCCGGGCGAGGAGGATGAGGGCCATCAGCGAGAACATGACGATGGTGGCCATCTCGGGGGCGAACAGCGCGGTCATGGAGATGGCGACCCCGACCAGCAGGCCGGCCACCACCGCCCCGAGCAGCGAGCCCATGCCGCCGATGACCGTCACCACGAACGCCTCGGCCAGCACCAGCGTGCCCATTTCGGGGCTGACGCTGCGCATCGGCGCGGCAAGCACGCCGCCGAGCGCGGTGAGGCCGACGCCGAGGCCGAACACCAACAGCCACAGCCGCCCCACGTCGACGCCGAGCACCTTCATGATGAGCGGGTCGCGGGCGCCGGCCCGCACGATGAGGCCGAAGCGGGTCTTCTCCAGCGCCAGCCACAGCAGCAGCAGCACCAGCGCCACCACCGCCATCACGAACAGCCGGTAGACGGGGAAGTAGCCGATGCCGAGGTCCACCACCCCCTGAAGCGCCTCGGGGGCGGAGAAGGGGATGCCGTCGGTGCCGAAGGTGATGCGCACGCTCTCCACCAGCACGTAGCCGAGGCCGAAGGTGAGCAGCAGCGGATCGTCCGGCGAGCGGCCGTAGAGCGGGCGCACCAGGAAGCGCTCGATGCCCATGCCGAGGATGCCGATGGCGATGGGGGCCACCAGCAGCGCCCACCAGAAGCTTCCGGTGAGCGAGGCGATCCACAGGCCGGCATAGGCGCCCACCATGAACAGCGCGCCGTGGGCGAAGTTCACGATGCCGAGCATGCCGAAGACGATGGTGAGGCCGAGCGCCACCATCACGAGGATGGCCCCGAGGGCCAGCCCGGAAAAGAGCTGCATGACGATGAGTTCGAAATCCATGGGGCCGTCTTTCGCTGTGTCGGCGGCATTGTTACGGGCGGGGAGGACCGGAGAGGGAGGCAGGCCTCCCCGCCCGCTCTGCGGGAAGGCGGGGGGAGGTCCCGCCTTCCCGTACCGGCGTCAGGTCGGCGGGAGGCCGAGCTCGGCGCAGGAGCGCAGCATCTCTTCCGAGCCGGGGACGTTGGCGACGATCTGGAACAGGTCGGCGGGGCCCTGCATCTCGGCCTTGGCCTTGGAGCGCAGCACCAGCACGGACTGCACCGACTGGTGGTCGCAGGCGCGGAAATGCTGCGGCCCCTTGGCGACGTCGTACTTCAGGCTCTGCAGGGCATCGATCACCTTGTCGGTGTCGGTGCCGCCGGCCTTCTGCATGGCGAGCAGCAGGGCCGAGACGCCGGTGAAGCCGTAGGCGCCGTAATCGGTGGGCAGGGCGCCGTCATAGGCGGCCTTGAAGGCGTCGTTGAAGGCCTTGGCGGAGGGGATGGTCTTCTCCAGCTCCCAGTAATAGTTGGCCCCGCCGATGACGCCCTCGAACACTTCCGGCGCCACCGCGATGCGCTGGTTGTGCAGCAGCACCGGCACCACGATCTGCATCTGCTTCTTCATGCCGAAGTCGTTGGCCTGCTTGATGGCGTTGGCCTGGTCGCGGCCGAAGTTGCAGATGGCGAGGATGTCCGGCTTCATCGCCCGGATCCGCGGCATCAGGGTGGAATAGTCCGGGGTGCCGAAGGGATGCAGGATCTCGCCCACCACCTCGGCGCCGATCTCGGCGGCGGCGCGCTTGAAGCCGCGCAGCATCTCGTGGCCATAGGCATAGTCGGCCACCAGGAAGGCGACCCGCGAGCCCTTCTTGAAGGTCTCCCTGGCCACCGCGGCGGTGGTCATGTGCGGATTCAGCGCCTCGTGGAAGGTGAAGCGCGAGAAGTCCTTGACCTCGTTGATGGTGTCGGACTGGCTGATCGAGACGTAGATGACGCCGCGGGCGCGGGTCACCTCGTTGACCGCGAGCTGCACCGCGCTCGACAGGGCGCCCACCACCGCGTGCACCTTGTCCTTCTCGATCAGCTCGAGGGTGCGGGTGGCGGCCTCGCCGGCATTCAGCTTGTCGTCGCGGACCAGCAGCTCGATCTTGCGGCCGGCGATGCCGCCCTTGTCGTTCATCAGCTTCACCGCCAGCTCGGCGCTCTTCACCTGGTCCTTCGCCTCGGCGCCGAAGGGGCCGGTGAGCGGGGTGGGGAAGCCGATGCGGACGGGTTCCGCCTGGGCGCGCACGATGGCGGGTTTCGCCAGCAGCACGGTGCCGGCGCCGATGCCGGCCAGCACGGCGCGGCGCGAGACGCCGAAACGCTTCTGATCGCTGTTCATGGGGTTCCTCCGGGGGCTTGTTTTCGTTGGGCGTTCAAAAGGTCCCGAGCGCCTTCAGGATGCGCGCGGGGGTCATGGGGATCTGGGTGAGCCGGCCGCCCAGCGGGGCGAGGGCATCGTTGACCGCGTTCATCGCGGCGGCGGCGGCGGCGGCCGTGCCGGCCTCGCCGCAGCCCTTGGCGCCGAGCTCGGTGTCGCGGGTCGGCGTCTCCACGTGGTCGATGAGGATGTCCGGCATCTCCACCGCCATGGGCACGAGGTAGTCGGCCAGCGAGCCGTTGGTGAGCTGGCCGGCCTCGTCGTAGCGGCATTCCTCGAGGAAGGCGGCGCCCAGCCCCTGCACGACGCCGCCGCGCACCTGCTCCTCCACCAGGAGCGGGTTGATGATCCGGCCGCAATCCTCCACCACGAAGTGCTTGAGGATCTTCACCAGGCCGGTCTCGGCATCCACCTCCACATGGCAGCCGTGGATGCCGTTGGTGAAGGCGAAGGGGTAGCCCGAGGGGGCGAAATGGTGGGCGACGGTGAGCTGCGCGTCGGTGCCCGCGGGCAGGGTGTCGGAGCGGAAATAGGCGATGCGCGCCACCTCGGCGAGGCTCATGCGGAGCGCCCCGTTCGCACGCTCCACCACCTGCCCGTCGATCAGATCGAGGGCATCGGGGGTGGACTGGAGGATGGCGGCGGCCACCGCCAGCACGTTGTGCTTCAGCTTGCGGGCGGCCTGGAGCGCGGTCTCGCCGCCGATGCCGGCGCCGCGGCAGGCCCAGGTGGCGCCGCCATGGGGGGTGACCTCGGTGTCGCCGGTGATCACCTTCACGATCTCGCGCGAGACCCCGAGATAGTCGGCGACGATCTGGCCGATGATGGTCTCGGTGCCCTGGCCCTGCTCGGTCACCGAGATGAGGCAGCGCACCTCGCCGGAGGGGGTGATCTTCACGATCGCCCCGTCCTGAGCCGAGATCCGCGCCCCGCCGACGCCGTAGAAGGCCGGGGTGGGATTGGTGATCTCCACGAAGGCCGCGATGCCGATGCCGCGATGGATCCCCTTCTCCCGCAGCATGGCCTGCTCGGCTCGCAGCCGGTCGTAGTCCATCAGCGGGCGCAGGCTGGCGAGGCACGCCTCGTGGGACAGCTTCTCGAACCGGTAGCCGCTGAGCGAGGCGGCGGGATAGGCCGTGTCCGGGATCACGTTGCGGGCGCGCACGGCGAACGGATCGAGCCCGCAGGCCCGCCCTGCCGCCTCCACCAGGTGCTCGGTGACCGCGCAAGCGATGGGGTGGCCCACCGCGCGGTACTGGCTGGTCTGGGTCTTGTTCTGGAACACCACGTCGAGGCTCGCCCGGTAGCCCTCCAGCCGGTAGGGCGCGCCGATGAGGCGGATCACCTGGTTGCCCTCCACCACGCTGGTCCGCGGATAGGTGGAGAAAGCGCCGATGGAGGTCTCGTCCTTGACGTCGATGGCCAGGATCCGGCCGTCCGCATCCACCGCGGCGCGGGCGCTGACCCGGTGGTCGCGGGCGTGGATGTCGGAGACGAAGGCCTCCAGCCGGTCGGGCACATACTTCACCGGCCGGCCGGCGAGGAGGGTGAGGCCGATGACCGCCATGTCCTCGTGATAGACGTGCAGCTTCACCCCGAACGAGCCGCCCACGTCAGGCGCCACCACCCGCACCCGCGATTCGTGGATGCCGTAGTGGCGCGAATAGAGATCCTGGAACTGGAACGGGGTCTGGGTGCCGTGGTGGACGGTGAGCTTTTCCTCGCTCGGATCCCAGTCCGCCACCAGGGCGCGGGGCTCCAGCGTCACCCCGGTATGGCGGCCGAAGACGAACTCGTCCTCCACCACATGGGCGGCGGCGGCGAACAGCGCATCCACGCCGCCGGCATCGATGGCGCTGTGAAAGCAGATGTTGTCGGAAAAATCCGGCGTCACGAGCGGGGCGTCGGGGCCGAGGGCGGTGTCGAGGTCGGCGACCACGGGCAGCTCGTCGAAGGCGATCTCCACCAGTTCGGCGGCATCCTCGGCCTCGGCGCGGGTCTCGGCGACGATGGCCACCACCGCCTGTCCGCTCCACACCACGGTGTCGAGCGGCAGCGGCAGCTGGGGGGCGGACTTCATGCCGGCGAAGTGGTCGAGGGTGCCCACCCACGGCGTGCACAGGCGGGCGAGGTCGGCCCCCGTCGCCACCAGCCGCACCCCGGGCGCGGCGCGGGCCGCCTCGGTGTCGATGGCGACGATCCGGGCATGGGCATAAGGCGAGCGGACGAAGGCGGCATGCAGCATCCGCGGCAGGACGAGGTCGGTGACGTACTTGCCGCGGCCGGCCAGCAGCCTCTTGGCGTTGGGCCGGGGCATCGGCCGGCCCACATGCGGGCCTGCGGCAGCATGGGGGCCTGCGCCAGCATGGCTCTGGTGCGGGGCCGGGGCATCCATGGGGGAGCCGCGGGTGTGGGCGGGGCGGTCGAAGATGTTCATGCCTCGGCCTCCGCGTGGGGGGCCTCGGCGCCGGCCCGTGCCCGGGCGGCGGCGGCGATGGCATCGACGATGGCCTCGTAGCCGGTGCAGCGGCAGTAATTGCCGGACAGCGCGTCGCGGATCTCGTCCCGGGAGGGCACGCCGCCCTTTTCCAGCAGGGCATGGGCGGTGACCAGCATGCCCGGGGTGCAGAAGCCGCACTGCAGGGCGTTGCGCTCATGGAAGGCCTGCTGCAGGCCGGCGATGGCGCCGTTTTCCGAAAGCCCCTCCACCGTTTCCACCACGGCGCCGTCGGCCTGCACCGCGAAGACGAGGCAGGAATGCACCGGAACCCCGTCGAGCCGCACCAGGCAGGCGCCGCACGCCCCCATCTCGCAGCCGGTATGGGTGCCGGTGAGGCCGAGGTCGAAGCGCAGGAAGTCGGCCAGCGTCACCCGGGGGGCGACCATCCGGCTGACCGGGATGCCGTTCACGGTGAGGGCCACGCTCATGGTCGCGGTCATGGCGCCTCTCCCGGGGTCCCGGCGATGCGGGTGAGCAGGCGGCCGAGCACCACCCGGGCGAGATGGCGCCGCATGGCGGCGGGCACCTGGGTGTCGTCGGGCGGGTCGAGATCGTCGTCGAGAGCGGCCTGGGCCTCGGTGATGGCCGCTGCGTCGAGGGCGCGGCCGGTGAGGAGCGCCTCCACCGCGCGGGCCCGCACCGGCGTCGCGCCCACCGAGAAGAAGCCGATGGCGATCTGCGCGACCGCCCCGTCGTCGACCTGCGCCATGATGCCCGACCCCACCATGGCGTAGTCGCCGCGGCGGCGGGCGAGCTCCTCGAAGGCGATGCGGGTGCCGGGTGCGGCGCCCGGAATCTTCAGGGCGACAAGTATTTCGCCCGGCTCAATTGCGGTCTGGTAGAGGTCCTGGAAATAATCGGCGGCGGGAACGTCGCGCAGCCCGTCGGTGCCGAAGATCTCCATGGTGGCATCCATGGTCAGCATCATGGCCGGAAACTCGGAAGCCGGATCGGCCAGCGCCACGCTGCCGCCCAGCGTGCCGCGGTTGCGGATGGCGGGATGAGCGACGAACGGCGCCGCCGCCGTCAGGAGCGGGGCATGGCGGGCGATCAGGGGATCGCTCAGCGCCTGCGCATGGCGGGTCAGGGCGCCGATGCGCAGCACCCCGTCATCGAACGCGATGCCCTTCAGCGCGTCGATGCCGCCGAGGTCGACAAGGCACGCCGGCGCCTGCAGGCGCATGGCCAGCGCCGGGACCAGGCTCTGGCCGCCGGAGATGTAGCTGGCGTCGCCTTCCGCGTCCGCGAAGGCTGCGTGAGCAGCCTCCAGCGTGCGCGGACGCGCATAGGCAAAAGCGCGCGCCTTCACGGCGTCCTCCCCGATCCATCGAACGTGGCTTCAATTGTGACCACTTGGTCACAAGTTGGGTGAGGCCGGGAGGCGTGTCAACCGAATTTATATCGGTTCGAACGAAATCTTGCCGGAGCGATCGAAGACTGTCGGCAGTCGTCATATATACTCGGATATAGCTGACGCGATCCGACCCCCGGGGCGGGGCGGTTTCGCCCGCCCCGCATCCCCCTCTCGTCGGCCTTGGTGCCGGGTCGCGGTTGCGCTACGCAGAAGCATCGGAACGCGCATGAGGGAAGCCACGCGGTGACGGGTGCGAAAGGCGACGACGCGGCACATCCGCCCGCGGCGGGCAAGAAGCCGCGGCGGCTCTACATGCGGGCGGCGGATCGCGAGCAGGCCATCATCGAGGAGGCGGTGCGCTTCTTCGCCGAGCACGGCTTCGAGGGCCAGACCCGCGAGCTGGCCAAGCGCCTCGGCATCACCCATTCCGCCATCTACCGCTACCTCCCCAGCAAGGAGGCGCTGATCGAGCGGGTCTACGAGCACGTCTATCTCAGCCGCTGGAACCCGGACTGGGGACACCTCGTCACCGACCGCGGCCGCAGCCTCGAGGCGCGGATGACCCAGTTCTACCTCGAATATGTGGAGCGCGTGTTCGACTACCACTGGGTCCGGATCTTCGTCTATTCCGGCCTCAAGTCGTTCGACATCACGCCCCGCTACCTCGCCATCGTCCGCGACGAGATCGTCCTGCCCGCCTGCGCCGAGCTGCGGGTGGAGCTGGGCCTGCCGACGCCGCAGGAAATCCCGATCAGCGAGCGCGAGGCCGAGCTCTTCTGGGGCCTGCACGGGCGGATCTTCTACATCGCCATCCGCCGCTTCATCTACGGCACGCCCATTCCCGACGACCTCGATCCGGTGGTGCGCGATGCGGTGCGCGGCTTCCGCGGCGGCGTCGCCCCGGTGCTGGAGGACATTCTGCGCGCCACAGCCCCGGTTCGCCCCTGATCGGGCGCCGAGTGGCCTACCAGCCGCGGTCCCAGTCCGGGCCGTCGCGGTAGCAGTCGGCGAGGAAGTCCACCAGCGCCCGCACCTTCAGGGCCAGATGCTTGGCCGGGGGATAGAGGGCGTAGACGCCCAAGGCCGGCTCCTCGGCCGCCGCCAGAACCGGCCGCACCCGGCCCTCGCGGATCCGGGCCCCGGCGATGAAGCTGGGCAGCCGGGCGATGCCCAGCCCGCGCTCCGCCGCCGCAAGGCAGGCCTCGCCATTGGAGAAGCGCAGCCGGCCGGAGACCGTGACGCTTACCTGCGCCCCGCCGGCCGGATCGCGGAAGCGCCAGTTGAGCGGGTCGCGGAAATTGGTGTCGATGATGCAGTCGTGCCCGGCCAGCTCGTCGGGAGCCTGCGGCGTGCCGTGCCGGTCGAGATAGGAAGGGGCGGCCACCAGCACGATCCGGGCCGGGCAGAGCCGGCGCGCCATCAGGGAGCTGTCGGCGGGCTGGCCGATTCGCACCGCGGCGTCGAAGCCCTCCTCCACCAGGTTGGTGACTCGGTCGGAGAAGTTGACGTCGATCTGGATCTGCGGGAAGGCCTCGGCGAAGGCGAGCAGCACCGGCGTGAGCTGGATGGTGCCGAACGACAAAGGGGCGGTCAGCCGCAGCCGCCCGGCCGGGGCGCCGGAGGCGTTGCGCACCGCGGCGTCGAGGGTGTCGAACTCCTCCAGCAGCGCCTTGCTGCGCTCGTAATAGGCCTGGCCGACCTCGGTCGGCGCCAGCGCCCTTGTGGTACGCTTGAGGAGCTGGACCCCGATGAGGGCTTCCAGCCGCGACACCAGCTTGGAGGCCTGCCCGCTGGAGGTGCCGAGCCGCTTGGCGGCGGCGGCGAAGCTGCCGGTGTCGAGCACGGCGACGAACATGCGGTCGCAGTCGAGGCGGTCCAAGGCGGGCATCCCATCACCGCGGCGCGGCGTCGGCCCTTTCTGGCCCCGGGCGGGCCGGCGGGCAAGCCGGTCACGCGGCGCCGGTCAGCCAGGGCAGATCGGGGCCGAGGGGGACGATGCCGTTGGGGTTGAGCGCGGCGATGGAATAATAGCCGCGCTTGATGTGGTCCATGTTCACCGTCTCCCGCACCCCCGGCACCGCGATGATACGCGCGAGATAGGCCGAGAGCGCCGGATAATCGAGCAGCCGGCGCAGGTTGCACTTGAACAGGCCATTATAGGCCGCATCGAACCGCACCAGGGTCACGAACAGGCGGATGTCGGCCTCGGTGAGGGCGGCGCCGGTGAGGAACGGCCCGCCGGCGGCAAGCCGCGCCTCCAGCTCGTCGAGCATGGCGAAGACCTCGGCGAAGGCCTCCTCATAGGCCACCTGGGTGGTGGCGAAGCCGGCGCGGTAGACGCCGTTGTTGAGCCGCGGATAGATGCGCGCGTTGAGGGCGTCGATCTCGGCCCGCAGCGGCGCGGGATAAAGATCCATGTCGCCCCGCGCCAGCGCGCCGAAGCCGGAATTGAACATCCGCACGATCTCGGCCGATTCGTTGCTGACGATGGTGCCGCGCTCCCGGTCCCAGAGCACCGGCACGGTGGCCCGCCCGGTATAATGGGGATCGGCGCGGGTATAGATCTCGTGCAGGTAGGTGGCCCCGTTGACCGTATCCGGGCCGGAGCCGGGATAGCTGCCGAAGCGCCAGCCCTCGTCGGTCAAGGCCGGCTCGACGACGTCGAGCGAGACCACCGCCTCCAGGCCCTTGAGCTTGCGGGCGATCAGGGTGCGCGAGGCCCAGGGGCAGATCAGCGCCACATAGAGGTGGTAGCGCCCGGCCTCGGCCTTGAAGCCGCCGGTGCCGCTGGGGCCCGGGCTCCCGTCCGGGGTGATCCAGTTGCGGAAGCCGGACTCCTGGCGGACGAAGCCGCCCTTGGCGTCCTTCGCCTGCACCGGCTGCCAGTTCGCGCTCCATTTGCCGTCGACGAGCATGATGGCTCCTCAGGTTCGGGTGTGGCCGGGGCGGCCGGGCCGGGTCCGGCTCAGCGCGGCTTGAGGACGATGGCGGTGCCCCAGGGGTCGCTGAGGACCGCCGGGGCGGGGGCCTGCCCGCCCGCCTCGCCGGTGGCGGCGGCGATCCGGGCAGCGTCGAGGGCGATCTCCACCTCCGCGAGGCCGGTGGAGGGATAGGTCCGCACCCCGGCGCCGCGGCTGTTCCAGATGTTGGCCGCCAGATGGTGATGATACCCGTCGGTGGCGAAGAAGCTGCCGCCGGGATAGCGGGCGGTGATGGTGAACCCCAGCACCCCGGCATAGAAGGCCTCGGCTGGGGCGATCGCCCCCACCTGCAGGTGGACGTGGCCGACGCGGGTGGCGTCGGGAACGCCGGTCCAGGCCGGGCCGGAGGCGTGGGCGATTAGGTCGTCCACGTCGAGCGGCTCGGTGGTCATGGTGATGGCGTCGCCGTCACGGCGCCAGGTCGCGGCCGGCCGGTCGGCATAGACCTCCACCCCGTTGCCCTCGGGATCGGAGAGATAGAGGGCCTCGCTGACGCTATGGTCGGAGGCGCCCACCAGCGGCGTGCGGGTCATCAGGGCCTGGCGGAGGAAGCGGCCGAGGTCGCCCCGCTCCGGCAGCAGGAAGGCGGTGTGGAACAGGCCGGCCTCCCGCGGCGAGCGGCGGCGGGCCGCCGGATCCCGGCGTAGCTCCAGGAGCGGGCGGTCGCCGGCGCCGAGGATGGCGGTCTCGCCGTCCGCGCTCAGGCGGTGCAGCCCCACCGCCTTCTCGTAGAAGGCGGCGACGCGGTCGAGGTCGTGAACGGTCAGCGCCACCCGGCCCATGGTGTGGGTCTCAGGGCGCGCCATCGGGCGCGTGAGGGCGGCGTCCCCCGGCGCCGACGCAGCGGAGGCTTCCGTTTTGGAAGATCGAGCCGGAATCAGCATGGCAGAACCCTTTCGGAACGCTCGGAGGGCCTCCCGATCGGACGGCGCGCCCGACCGGGGACGGCAACACTCCGGAATCAATCTCTTGAAACGCTCAAGCGCGGGGCGTCGGCTCCGATCGGAGCCGACGTCTGGATTGCCGGCGAGGGCGTGGCCCGCGCCGCCCGCCACGGGGACCGCGCGGCGCGGGGCCTCAACGCCCGGTGGGGCCGACCGGGGTCCGCTTCAGGGCGTAGGCGCCGTCGCCGGTAAGGGCGAGGGCGACCAGCGCGACGATCCACAGCGCGAGATATTCCCAGCCGCCGCCCGGATTGCTGAAGAAGAAGCCGGCCGGGCCGTGCACGGTGGCGATGGCGCCGAGCAGGATCGGGATCAGCGCCAAAGCGGCGAGCCGCGGCCAGATGCCGAGGATCAGCGCGATGCCGCCGATCACTTCCCAGGCGATGGTGACGTAGGCGAGCCAGCCGGGCAGGCCCAGCTTGCCGAAGAAGCCGGCGGTGCCGGCGGGGGTGAAGACGAACAGCTTCAGCCCGGCATGGGCCAGGAACAGGATGCCGAGCGTGACGCGCAGCAGGAGGGCGGCATAGGGGGCGGTACGGGCTTCAGACATGGCGGGTCTCGCTGGAATGAACGATGCGCTTGATATGCCGCAACGAGCTTTCCGCGATAATCACCGCCGAATGGAGATCATCGTTTCCAAAATGGAATCAATGATCCCGGGCGCGACCCGATCATGCGCCCCGGGCCCGGGCTCGCATGATCGGCGAAACTCCCCGTTCAGCCTTCGGGCCGGGGCACGGGGCGCTGGTCATCCGCGCCGCTTCTCCTCGATCTTGTCCCAGATCTGGGCCGCGATGTCCGGGCCGCCGAGCCGCTTCACTGCCCGAAGGCCGGTGGGGGAGGTGACGTTGATCTCGGTGAGGTTGCCGTCGATCACGTCGATGCCGACGAAGATCAGCCCCATCTTCTTGAGCGAGGGGCCGATGCGGGCGCAGATCTCCAGCTCGCGGTCGGTGAGGTCGGTGGGGCGCGCCGCGCCGCCGCGCACCATGTTGGAGCGCAGGTCGCCCTCGCTGGGCACCCGGTTCACCGCGCCGGCGGCCTCGCCGTCCACCAGGATGATGCGCTTGTCGCCATGCTTCACCGCCGGCAGGAAGCGCTGGATCACCCAGGGCTCGCGGAAGGTGACGGAGAACAGGTCGTAGAGCGAGCCGAAGTTCAGGTCGTCGGCGGAAAGGCGGAAGACGGCGGCGCCGCCGTTTCCGTAGAGCGGCTTCATCACCACGTCGCCGTGCTCGGCCCGGAAGGCCTTGATCTCCGCGAGGTCGCGGGAGATCAGGGTGGGCGGCATCAGGTCCGGGAACTCGGTGACGAAGATCTTCTCCGGCGCGTTGCGCACATGGGCCGGGTCGTTCACCACCAGGGTCTGGGGGTGGATCCGCTCCAGAAGGTGGGTGGCGGTGACGTAAGCGAGGTCGAAGGGCGGGTCCTGCCGCATCAGCACCACGTCCATCTCGGTGAGCGCCACCCGCCGCTTCTCGCCAAGGGTGAAGTGGGCGCCGGCCTCGTCCTTCACCCGCAGCGGCTCGATGGTGGCGAAGACCGTGCCGTCGCGCATGGCCATCCTGTCCACGGTGTAGTGGAACAGGGCGTGGCCGCGATCCTGCGCCTCCAGCAGCAGGGCGAAAGTGGAATCGCCGGCGATGTTGATGGTGGCGATATGGTCCATCTGGACCGCGACCTGAAGCGCCATGTCTGTCTCCGGCCTCACGGGCGTTCCGGCACGGGCGCGCGGCGGCGCAGGACCCGGAATCGCGAAGGAATCAGAAAAGGGAGCATGTCCGCCGCCCGGGGAGGAACGGCTTCGCTCCCGGGAAGACGGATCCGGGACGAGCGCGGACCCGTCGGCGGGATGAGCTTGACCTGAACCTTACACCATCGGCCCCGCGGCTTGCACCGGTGCCGTGGCTTGACACGCCACCGGCGGGCCAGGCCGCTGAGACGCCTTCGCCTTGTCTACAGCCGCCGCCGGCCGGCCGCCAGCGTTGTGCCGCCTCACCCATCGGCCTCGAAGGCCCCGGGCAGGTGCTCGATGCTGCCGTCGCGGGCCAGCAGGATGGCGTCGAAGCGCATGTCGAGGCCGCCGAGCTCGGGATGGCCGGTGAGGAAGGCCTCCGCCGCCGCGGCGATGCGTCGCCGCTGCCGGGGCAGCACCGCATAGGCGGCGTCGTCGCGGGTGGCGCGCAGCTTCACCTCGCAGAAGACCAGCAGGCCGGCGCGGCGGGCGATGAGGTCGATCTCCCCCGCCGGGGTGCGCAGGCGCCGGGCCAGGATGGCGAAGCCGTCGGCCTCCAGCAGCCGGGCGGCGCGCTCCTCGGCATCGACGCCGCTGCGGGTCCGCGCCCGGTGGCGCAGCACGGCGGGCGAGGCCGGCGCATCGGCCGAACCTTTGGCCTCAGCCATCCGCGGCGGGACCGGAAGCCGCCCCGGCGCCGGTGAGGGCCAGGGCGCGGGCATAGACCTCCCGCTTGGGCCGGCCGGTCACGGCGGTCACGGCGGCCACCGCATCCTTCAGCGAGCTTTCGCCGAGGGCGCGGGCCAGCGCCGCATCGACATCGGCATCACCGGCGGCCTCCTCCAGCGGCGGGCCCACCACCAGGACGATCTCGCCCTTGGGCTCGGTCCCGGCATAGGCGGCGGCGAGGGTGGCGAGGTCGCCGCGGCGGACCTCCTCGAACGTCTTGGTCAGCTCCCGGCACACCGCGGCCGGGCGAGGGCCGAGGCCGGCGGCGAGATCGGCGAGGCTTTCGGCAAGGCGCGGCCCGCTCTCGTAGAAGACGAGGCTCGCCGGCACCGCGGCCAAGGCGGCGATCCGGTTCTTCCGCTGCCCCGCCTTGGGGGGAAGGAAGCCGTCGAACAGGAAGCAATCGGTGGGCAGCCCGGCGGCCACCAGCGCCGCCAGCAGGGCGGAGGGGCCGGGCAGCGGGTGCACGGGATGCCCGGCGGCCACCGCCTCCACCACCAGCTTGTAGCCGGGATCGGAGACGAGGGGGGTGCCGGCATCGGAGATCAGCGCCACCCGCTCGCCGGCGGCGAGGCGGGCGAGAAGCTTCGGCCGGGCGCTGGCGCCGTTGTGATCGTGATAGGCCACCAGCGGGGTGGCGATGGCATAGCGGTCCATCAGCCGGCGGGAGATCCGGGTGTCCTCGCAGGCGACGACGTCGGCGCCGGCCAGCGTCTCCAGGGCGCGCACGGTGATGTCGCCGAGATTGCCGATGGGCGTCGCCACCACATGCAGGCCCGGCGCGAGGGAGGGCGCGGGCACGGTGGATCCGGCGACGAGGAAGGTGCGCGCATGCGCGGCGGACGCGGCGGGGAAGGCCATGGCCGCAGCATAGCGCGCCACCGCCGCCCGGCAAGGCACGGCGGCCGCTGATGCAGGCGTTGGCCGGGCGGGGATCAGGATTTTTCGCGTTGGCGTGTGGGGAAGAGGACGAGTGCCGGGATACGGCCCAGCCGCCGCCGCGGCGGCTCCGCAGCGCGAGTCCCTGCTTTCCATCAGGGGCTCCCTCTCCCGCCTGCGGGGGAGGGCCGGGGAGGGGCCGGCGGTCGGAGAAAGGGCGAGGCCTGCGACAAGGGTTCCCGGCGGCGGTGCGGGATCGGGAGCATTCCCCCGAACCCTCGCCCGCCCGCGAGAGAGGGCGCGCCTCTAGCGCAGGGACAGGCTTCGGCCGGCGCAGCGGCGATTGCCGGAAGCTTCGTGGCCGGCTGACGGCATTGGCGGTTCCGCGGCCCGATTCGCTGCTTTCCATCAGGGCTCCCTCTCCCGCTTGCGGGGGAGGGCCGGGGAGGGGGCCGGCCTGCGACAAGGGTTCCCGGCGGCGGTGTGGGATCGGGAGCATTTCCCCCCCCTCCCCCGCAAGCGGGAGAGGGGGACGCCTCGCGCCGGGATGGGCTTCAGCCGGCGCAGCGGCGATTACCGGAGGCTTCGTGGACGGCTGACGGCCGCGGCCGTTTTGCGGCCCGGCTGCCGGATGTCTACCGGGAGAGAGCGCATCTGCTCCGCCCGTGCCCCGTCCTGAGATGCCGCCGGCGCGCTCCGGCGTGCGGTCTCAGCGAACGTCGATGCTGTCGCGCAGGGCGCGCAGGCGGCCGTAGATGTCGGTGAAGGCGGCCTGCGGCGTCACCGCCACCATGCGGATGTGGGCGGTGGGGCCGAAGCGCAGCCACTGCACCACCTTCACGGGCGTGCCGGTGCCGGCATCCACCGCCGTCGCCATCACCTCGAAGCCGGGCTGGCCGGAGATGCGCAGGGGCTCAGCCCGCTCCAGCTTCATGTCCTTCACGCCGGGCACGCCCGACAGCGACCGCATGGCGAACTGCCGGCGCTCGTCGTCGCGCGGGGCGCCCGGGGCGATGGCGACCATCACCAGTGGCTTGTCCTGGGCGTCGGCCGGGGTGGCGGCATCGGTGAGGATGGCGGCGCTGCCGCCCATGGTCCGCACCAGCCGGAAGCCGGAAAGATCGGCGATCGCGAACGGCAGCGCCGCCATTTGATCCTGCGGCGAGCGGAAGGCGAGGGTGGCGAAGGCCGCCTTCACCTCGTCCTCGGTGAAGGCCTCGGGCTCGATCGGCGCCTGCAGGGTGATGAGGGCGGTGGCCTGGTCGGTGCCGGCCAGCAGCACCCACTGGCGCACATGCGCGGGGCCGGTCGCCTGGGTGGCGACGAGGAAGATGCCGCGGCCGCCGGCCACCGGGAAGGGGGCCGAGGACTTCAGCGTGATGCCCTTGCGCGCCAGTCCCTCGGCGGTGAAGCCGGCCTCGATCTGGGCGTAGGCCTCCGGCGGCATCTCGACCACCAGCATCACGGCGCTCTTGGCGCGATCCTCGAAGCCGGCGAAGCTGCCGCTTTCCGCCATGCCCGGCGGCGGGACGAGGCCCACCGACGACCCGCGGGGGAAGACCGGATCGGCGGCGCGGGCGGCGCCGGCAAGGGCGAAGGCGAGGAAGGCGGCGCAGGCGAGGCGCATGAAAAGGCGCATGGACGGCTCCGGTGCGGCCCGAACGGGGAGATTCGCGATGGCCCGCAGCCTCGCACGATCCTTATCCCGCCGTCACCCGCCGCAGCGTGAGGTTGATCCGCCCACCCTCGGCAATCAGCGATGAGGTGCACGGCAGGATCCGGTCGATGCCGTGGAAGGCGAGCCGGCTCGGCCCGGACAGCAGGAACACGTCGCCGGAGGCGAGGCGGATCGAGCGGGTGGGCCCGCGTCGGCTCTCGCCGCCGAGCCGGAACACCGCGGTGTCGCCCAGCGAGACCGAAAGCACCGGGGCGGTGAAGTCGGCCTCGTCGCGGTCCTGGTGCAGGCTCATCCGGGCGCCGGCAGCGTAGGCGTTGATCAGGCAGGCCTCCGGCGGCGCGGCGCTTCCGGACAGGCGTGCCCACAGGTCGAGCAGGGACGCAGGCAAAGGTGGCCAGGGGGCTCGCGTCTCCGGGTGGAAGGGCTGGTAGCGGTATCCGGCGGCATCCGACACCCAGCCCAGGGGCCCGCAATTGCTCATGCGGACGGAAAACGGCGTGCCGGTCCGCGGCATGGTGGGGGTAAACAGCGGCGCTGCCCGCAGCACCGCGCAGATTTCGTCCAGCAATGCCGCCTGCGTGGCCGTGTCCAGCGCCTCGCGGTACCACAGGGCGCCGGGGGCGAGGGCGAGCGGCGCCGGGAACGGCTGCTTTTGCGATGGCTGCTGCATTGTCTCGCCCATGGCGCCATATAGAAGAAAGCGGACCGGGAGGTGAGGATGGCACAGGACGGCATGGCCCACGACAACGACGAGGACCTGCCCCACGGCAGGTTCTATTGGAACGAGCTGATGACCGACGACGTGGACAAGGCCAAGGCCTTCTACGCCGCGACCCTCGGCTGGCAGTTCGCCGACATGCCCATGGACGAGCAGGGCGCCGACGGCCAGCCCAAGATCTATGCGGTGGCCCTGCTCGGCGAGGAGCCGGTGGCCGGGGTGATGGACATGACCGACCTGGTGCCGCCGGGCGTGCCGCCGCACTGGTTCAGCTATATCTGCGTCGACGACATCGCCCGCCGGGTGGCGTTGCTGGAGGCGAATGGCGGTAGCGTGGTGCGTGCGCCGTTCGAGATTCCGGGGGTGGGGCGGATCGCGATCGTCGCCGACGCCACCGGCGCCTTCTTCGGCCTGATGATGCCGCAATAGGGCGGGCGGCGCCGCGGCCCAAGGAAGGGCCCCTCGGCCGTCCTCGGGGCGGCTCGCGGGGATGTGAAAAAGCGTGCGGCGCTTTGCGTTCCCGCCTTGCGGCGCGAAAACGCCCCCCCTATATGCGCCACGATCGCCGTTCACGCGGCGAACCCCAATTCGAAGAGAAGGGGGCCGGCGGATCGGCTGCGGGAGGGGCTCGCAGCCCGGTCCCCCAGCGGGTGCCGTCAGGGCCCGGTCGGCCTGCCGACAAGGAGAAACATATATGGCCAAGATCATCGGTATCGACCTCGGCACCACCAATTCCTGCGTTGCGGTGATGGAGGGGTCTACCCCGAAAGTCATCGAGAACGCCGAAGGCGCGCGCACCACGCCTTCCATCGTCGCCTTCACGGAGGACGGCGAGCGTCTCGTCGGCCAGCCCGCCAAGCGCCAGGGCGTGACCAATCCGGAGCGGACCTTCTTCGCGGTGAAGCGCCTCATCGGCCGCCGCTACGACGATCCCACCGTCGAGAAGGACAAGAAGCTCGTTCCCTACAGCATCGTGCGCGGTGACAACGGCGACGCGTGGCTGGAGGCGGGCAGCAAGAAGTATTCCCCCTCGCAGATCTCCGCCTTCATCCTGCAGAAGATGAAGGAGACCGCCGAGTCGTTCCTGGGCGAGAAGGTCGAGAAGGCGGTCATCACCGTTCCGGCCTACTTCAACGACGCCCAGCGCCAGGCCACCAAGGACGCCGGCAAGATCGCCGGGCTCGAGGTGCTGCGCATCATCAACGAGCCCACCGCGGCTGCCCTCGCCTATGGCCTCGACAAGAAGTCGGCCGGCACCATCGCGGTCTATGACCTCGGCGGCGGCACCTTCGACGTGTCGGTGCTGGAGATCGGCGACGGCGTGTTCGAGGTGAAGTCCACCAACGGCGACACCTTCCTCGGCGGTGAAGACTTCGACATGCGGCTCGTCGAGTATCTCGCGGCCGAGTTCAAGAAGGAGCAGGGCATTGACCTCACCAAGGACAAGCTCGCGCTTCAGCGTCTGAAGGAAGCGGCCGAAAAGGCCAAGATCGAGCTGTCGTCGACGACGCAGACCGAAATCAACCTGCCCTTCATCACCGCCGACGCCACCGGGCCGAAGCACCTGACGATGAAGCTCACCCGCGCCAAGTTCGAGAGCCTGGTCGACGACCTCGTCCAGCGCACGATCGACCCCTGCAAGGCGGCACTCAAGGATGCCGGCCTCACCGCCGGGCAGATCGACGAGGTCGTTCTCGTCGGCGGCATGACCCGCATGCCCAAGGTGCAGGAAGCGGTGAAGCAGTTCTTCGGCAAGGAGCCCCACAAGGGCGTCAACCCGGATGAGGTGGTCGCCATCGGCGCCGCCATCCAGGCGGGCGTGCTCCAGGGCGACGTGAAGGACGTGCTGCTGCTCGACGTGACCCCGCTGTCGCTGGGCATCGAGACGCTCGGCGGCGTGTTCACCCGCCTCATCGACCGCAACACCACCATCCCGACCAAGAAGAGCCAGGTGTTCTCCACGGCCGAGGACGGGCAGACCGCGGTGACCATCCGGGTCTTCCAGGGCGAGCGCGAGATGGCGGCGGACAACAAGATCCTCGGCCAGTTCGACCTCATGGGCATTCCGCCCGCGCCGCGCGGCGTGCCGCAGGTGGAGGTGACCTTCGACATCGACGCCAACGGCATCGTGCAGGTCTCGGCCAAGGACAAGGGCACCGGCAAGGAGCAGCAGATCCGCATCCAGGCCTCCGGTGGCCTCAACGACGCCGACATCGAGAAGATGGTGAAGGATGCCGAGGCCCATGCGGCCGAGGACAAGAAGCGCCGCGCGCTGGTGGAAGCCAAGAACCACGCCGAGGCGCTCATCCACTCCACCGAGAAGGCCCTCGCCGAGCATGGCGACAAGGTCGGCGCGGCGGAGAAGGGTGCCATCGAGGCCGCCATCGTCGAGCTGAAGAGCGCGCTGGAAGGCTCGGACGCCGACGCCATCCAGGCCAAGACCCAGGCGGTGGCGCAGGCCTCCCTCAAGCTCGGCGAGGCCATGTATGCGGCCAGCCAGGGCGGCGAGGCCGGGGCCTCCAAGCCGGATGACGGGGTGGTGGACGCCGAGTTCACCGAAGTCGACGACGACAAGAAGAAGTCGGCGTGATCTTCCGCCATGGGCGATGATGATAGACGGCCTGTCCCGGTTTCGGCCTGGACAGGCCGTCACCTCGGAATACGAAGATGACGGGCGCAGGACAGCCGTGCCGGGCGCCGCTGCCGGCGCCCTTCTCGTTTCAGCGGCTGTGGCGCGGCGAGACGTCAGGGGCAAAATGCCCCGTCGCCTGATCAGGCCGACGTGCTCGATGGCCACCCCTCGACGGTGGATGAGGCCGGCAGGCGCGCCCGGCTTCCCGCAGCTCCGGCGGTCGTCGCCGTGACAGCTCGAAGCCCCGTCGAGACGCGCATGGCGCGGGCGGGCATGGCCAATCAGGCCTGGGCGGGTTATCGCAGGGGCTTGTTCATGTGCGAGGCGGAGCCGGGCATAAGGTGGCCGGGCAGACCCTGTCGGAAAAATTGAGTGAGGTCTTCTGACGCCATGTCGAAGCGTGACTATTATGATACCCTCGGCTGCGACCGGGGCGCCGACGAGGTGGTGCTCAAGGCCTCCTATCGCAAGCTCGCCATGAAGTGGCACCCGGACCGCAACCAGGGTAACGGCGAAGCCGAGATCAGGTTCAAGGAAGTCAACGAGGCCTACGAGGTCCTCAAGGACCCGCAGAAGCGCGCCGCCTATGACCGCTTCGGCCATGCCGCCTTCGAGAACGGCATGGGCGGCGGCGGTGGGGCCGGCCCCGGGTTCGGCGGCGACTTCGCCTCCTCCTTCGCCGACATCTTCGACGATCTGTTCGGCGGCGCCATGGGTCGCGGCCGGGGCGGCGCGGCTGGCGGGGCTGCCGGTGGCGGCCGCGGGCGCGGCGCGGACCTGCGCTACAACATGGAGATCACGCTCGAAGAGGCCTTCAACGGCAAGACGGCGCAGATCAAGATTCCCACGGCAGTGAGCTGCGAGGCCTGCCACGGCAGCGGCGCCAAGCCGGGCACCCAGCCCAAGGCCTGCCGCACCTGCGGCGGCGCCGGCAAGATCCGCCATGCCCAGGGCTTCTTCACCCTGGAGCGCACCTGCCCGACCTGTGGCGGCCGCGGCTCCGTCATCGAGGATCCCTGCGGCGCGTGCGGCGGCGCCGGGCGGGTCACCAAGGAGCGTAGCCTTTCCGTGGAGATCCCGGCCGGAGTCGAGGACGGCACCCGCATTCGCCTCGCCGGCGAGGGCGAGGCCGGCGTGCGCGGCGGCACGGCGGGCGACCTCTACATCTTCCTGTCGCTGGAGCCGCACCCCTTCTTCCAGCGCGAGGGGGCCGACCTCTATTGCCGGGTGCCCATCTCCATGGTCACGGCGGCGCTGGGCGGCGCGGTGGAGGTGCCGACCGTCGAGGGCGACAAGACCAAGGTGAAGGTGCCCGAGGGCACCCAGTCGCAGAAGCGCTTCCGCCTCACCGGCAAGGGCATGCCTATCCTGCGCTCGCGCGCCCGCGGCGACATGTACGTGCAGGTGGTGGTGGAGACGCCGCAGAAGCTCAACAAGCGGCAGCGGGAGCTGCTCGCCGAGTTCGACAAGGAATGCTCCGGCGAGACCCATCCCGAGGCCACCGGCTTCTTCGCCAAGGTGAAGGAGTTCTTCCAGGGCGAGGGGGCCTGAGGCGCCTCAGCGCTTCGCGGGCGCGCGCTGGCCGATGAAGAACGTGGCCTTGGCGCCCCGCTGCGCTTCCGGATTGAGCGTGAGCATCGCCGCATAGGTCCTGTCGCGGATGGTGCCGGTGAAGTCCTGCACCGTGGCGACGGTGCCATCGGAATTCTGCTTGCGGGTCGGCGGTGAGGATTTGAACGGGGCGCCGTCTCCCGCCATCATGCTTGTGATCTGCTGGATCATGGCTGGAGCCACCGGCCCGTAGCTCATCACCGTGCAGCCCGTGCTGGGACTCCAGGCGATGATCGTCTGCGTGTGCGGGAGCACGAAGACCTCGGTATCCGCGACGGCCTTCTGCAGATCGGACGTGAGGCGGGGATCCTGCCGGAGCCCTGCGCTCTTGGCGTAGGTCGCGATGGTCGTGCCGGTCATGGTCGCGGGTATGCATCCCAGCAGGACCATGTCCGCGAAGGATGCCCCCACGGCGGTTTCAGCCTGGGCCGGCAACGGGGAGAGCAGCAGCCCGGCCAGGGCCGTGAGCGCGGTGAAGCACTTGGCGGGCCTGCCGGGTCTCACTCGAAATCCACCACCTGGTTGTTGAGCGGAAGCTGGTCGCGGTGCGGGCCGGCGAGCGCCTTGGCGTCGATTTTCGGCGGCTTGCCGGTTTCGAACACGTCGTCAGTGTCGTCTGCCATTACCCCGGCCCCGGTAAACCTAGTGAAGACGTAGGGCAGGGAGTTGGCGTCGAGGGGCGAGGTGCCGTCCATCACATGGAAGTGGAGGTGCGGTGCGGTGGAGTTGCCGGTGTTCCCCAGCAGGCCCAGCACGTCGCCGGTCTTCACCCTGTCGCCCAGCTTCACCTTCAGGCTGTTGCGCTGGAGGTGGGCGTAGAAGGCGTAGGCGCCGCCGCCGATGTCCACCACCACCATGTTGCCGCCGAGATTCTCCGGGGTGATGCCCTTGGCCTCGGCGCCGGGCACCTGCTCGCCGGTATCGTCATAGAGGTTCACCACCACGCCGTCGGCCACCGAATGCACCGGGGTGCCGTAATAGGCATAGCTGCCGAGCTTCGCGGCCTCGCCGGTGAACAGCCGGTCCGAGCGGTCGAGCTTCACCCAGTCGATGGCGAAGCGCTCCGGCACCCGGAGCGTGCCGTTCACCGCCATCACCGCGCCGCGGTGGGCGGTGATGGCGTCGCAGCAGCCGTTCACCGCCACCCATCCGGTCCCGCGCAGCGGCGGGGCGATCACCACCGCCGGCTTGCCGATGCCGGTGACGCCGCCGGTGAAGGTGAAGTTCGCCGGCAGCGGCGCATCCTTGGGCAGCGGCGTCGGCTTGCCGTCCGGCCCCGCGGCCTGGCGGGTGGCGGAGATCCGGGCGGCGACCGCCTTCGGTAGCGCCGCATCCCGGGCGAAGGTGACGTCCATGAAGACGATCGCGGTGCCGCCAGGGGCGAGCGTCCGGCCGCTGCCGGCATAGACCTGCATCAGCGCGCCCAGCGCATCTCCCTCCAGCGCCCACAGGCTCCGGCCCTCGCCATCCACCGCGGTGACGGTGTCGAGGGTGATGAAGTTCTTGCTCGGGTTGGTGACGAACAGCTCGTAGGCGAGATGCACCCGGTCATCGGCGCCCAGCACCGGGTTCGGCGGGGCAATGGGCGTCACGGTGATCTGGGTCAGCACCTCGCCGGTCTTGAGCGACTGGGCGGATGCCGGCAGCGCGGCGGCGAGCGGGAGGAGGAGCAAAGCGAGCGGCAGGGCGGGGTGCATCGCGAAACCTCGGCAGAAGCTTGCGCAGGGGCAGGCGCGTCAGGCTCGGCCAGGAACGCACGCGCGGCAAGCGATTTTCGAGGGGGTTATGCCTTTTTCCGCGCGGCGCTGTCGGCGCGCCGGTACCGGGTCGTGGGCTCCGCCGGAGGGCGCCCGACGGTCTGGCCGCGGTTGAACACCCGCAGCCCGCTGGCGGCCGGCTCGCACGTCCTGCGCGCCGGCGCGGGTCGCTGGCACCGGGATCCGGCCGGGCAGCCTGTTTCCTCTTGGAAACGCGCTACCCGGCAGAACTTCAGCCGATCACAGATCGTGGCCGCGCTTCTTCATCTCGGCGCGGATGGCCTCCACCGCCTCGCCGTTCAGCGTGGCGCCCCAGGCCTGGATGGAACGCATGGCCTGCGGGAAGATGACCGACCGCTCGGCCACCAGCTTCTGTCCGACCGGGGTGCGGTAGAAGGCGATGGCCTCCTTCAGCTCGGCTTCGGAAAAGCGGGTGGCGTAGATGCCGGCCAGCAGGTCGAGCATTTCGGACTGGCGCTGCTCGAACTGCGGGCGCACGGCGGCGGCAGCCTCGGTCAGCGGCTTCACCAGGTCCGGGTTGGTCTGCAGGAAGAAGCGGGCGGCGCCGTCGACGATGCTCGGCACGATGCCGTCGAAGATCCGGGCCTCGCCATTGATGCTCACCAGCTCCCGCGCCAGGCTCATCTGCGCGGCGCTGGGGGCCGGGGCGGGGGCCGGGGGCTTGGCGGGGGCCGCCGGAGCCTGGGCCATCTGCGCCTGCGCGTGGGCGGCGCTTCCAGCCAGGGCCGGCACTGCGGCCAGGATCGCCAGCGCCGCAACGCGCGCCAGCCTGCCACGGGAACCCGTAACCATCATCGTTGTCTCCGGAAATGAGGAAGGCCGGCCAGGGCGCCCTTGGCGGCGCGCTCAGGCCGTCCCGAAATCACGATCGAGCACGCGGATGCCGTCCTTGCCCGCCAGGATGGCTTTTGTGGCAAGGCCGATGAACAGGCCGTGATCCACCACCCCCGGCACGTCCAGCAGGGCACGCGACAGGGCGGCCGGATCAGGAATGCGGCCGAGATGCAGGTCGAAGATCAGATGGTCCTGATCGGTGACGAAGGCATGACCGTCGCCGTCGCGCCGCGTCACGATGCGCCCGGCGCAGCCGGCGGCGCGGATCGCCTCTTCGATGTTGCTGGCGATGCTGGCGGTCCCGAAGTCCACCACCTCCACCGGCAGCGGGAACCGGCCGAGGGTGGCCACAGCCTTGCCCTCGTCGGCGATGACGATCATCTCGCGGGCGGCGCTGGCAACGATCTTCTCGCGCAGCAGGGCACCGCCGCCGCCCTTCACGAGCGCAAGGCCCGGGCCGATCTCGTCCGCCCCGTCGATGCACAGATCGAGCGGGCCGGCCTCGTCGAGGGTGGCGATCGGCACGTCCAGGGACACCGCCTGGGCCAGCGTCTGCTCCGAGGTCGGCACCCCGAGCACGTTGAGGCCGCTATGGACCTTCTCCGCCAGCAGTTCGACGAAGTGCCGGGCGGTGGAGCCGGTGCCGAGGCCGATGCGCATGCCGTCGGTGACGAAGGTCAGAGCATGGGCGGCGGCACGGCGCTTCAGGTCTTCGACGGGGGCCATGGCATGCTCCGGTGTGGCGCGGGCGTCACCCGCGCCGGGGTCCCGGCGCAGGGGGGCGCCGACCCGCAACCGCGGGTCGGCAGGCGCGTGCTCTAGCGCCGTTCCAATCCCACCACAAGCCGGGCCTTGCCCTCAGCGCCCCGGCGGGGTGCACAGGATGATGGAATCCGTGGCCCCGCCGATGCCCGCCTGCTCCCGCACATAGCAGATGCTCATCTCGCCGGTGTCGTGATTGACCCGGAAGATGCCGGTCTCGCCGGCGTAGCGGGTGGGCATGAGGCCGTAATTGCCGGCCTTCTGCGGCCCCGCCCCCTCGCTCTGCACGAAGCAGCGGGTGACGCCGACCTTCGAGCCTTCCGGCCGCTCGAACTGGCAGGCCGACATCTCGCCGGTCTTGCGGTTCACCCCGTAGACCCGGTTCGCCTCCCCGGAGGGCGGGGCGGCGAAGTCGTAGAGGGGATCGGCCGCCCGCGCCGGCGCCGCGCCCATCAGCGCGCCCGCCGCGATCGCCGCCGCCAGCACCGCCCGCGCGCCGCGCCGGCCCCCGGCCAACCGTCCCGCCCAAAGAAGGCTGCTTCGCATCTTCGTCCTCCGTGTGCCGGCCGGCCCGTCGCCGCCTGCGGCCATCATGTCCGGCGCGGGACGCTGGCGCGAAAAAGCGGCAGGATTTATGGCAAGGGCATCGCATCCCCGCTCAAGGACCCCGCCATGGCGCTCCGCTCCCCCACCCGTCCGCTCGTCGCCTTCGATCTCGACGGCACCCTCGTCGATTCGGCCCCCGACCTTCTCGACACGCTGGACGTGGTGCTTTCCGGCCGCGGCCTTGCCCCGGTGGACCGGGACGACGCCCGGGCGATGATCGGCGGCGGGGCGCGGGTGCTGATCCGCCGCGCCCTCGCCCACGAGGGCATCACCCTTCCGGAGGCCGAGATCGAGGCGCTCAATGCCCGCTTCCTCGAACACTATGCCGCCCACATCGCCGACCGCACCCGGCCCTTTCCCGGGGTGACGCAGGCGCTGGACCGGCTGGCGGCGCAGGGCGTGCTGCTGGCGGTGTGCACCAACAAGCTGGAGCACCTCGCCCGCCTGCTGCTGGACCGGCTCGACCTCACGCCCCGCTTCCATGCCATCACCGGCGCCGACACCTATGGCAAACCGAAGCCGGACGCCCTGCCTCTGATGTCCACCATTGCGGCGGCGGGCGGCGTGCCGGCGGCGACCCTGATGGTGGGCGACAGCCGCACCGACATCCTCACCGCCCGGGCGGCCGGGGTGCCGGTGATCGCGGTGTCGTTCGGCTACACCGAGATCCCGCCGGCGGAGCTGGGCGCCGACGTGCTGATCGATCATTTCGATGCCCTGGAGAGCGCGGTGGAAACCCTGCTGGCCGGCGCGCCGGCCTGAACGGCGGCCGGCGGGGCCGTCCACAGCCGGACGGGGGCCAAGGCGGCGCCCTCTTGACACGAAGGCCCGCGCCGCCCTAAACCCCGCTCCTCGCAATGGCGCGGGCGATTAGCTCAGCGGGAGAGCACTCCCTTCACACGGGAGGGGTCGCAGGTTCAATCCCTGCATCGCCCACCATGCCGCCCATCGCCTCCCTGTTTTCCGCTGCATCCGGATCATGCCCTGCTCGACTGGGCGGGGAAATGCGGCGCATCACGCCCTAACCCGTGAAGACTCCGGGTCGGATGGTTCGCGTAGAAGCGCCACCGGTGCTCCTCGCACGCTCTGCCGCGCGAACCGCCCACCGGCTCGGAGATGGCGCCGGCGGGCGGCTCCGCCTGATCCCTCAGTCGCGCGCTATGGAACTTTCCACCCCACCGCACCGCCGGTGAGGCCGGCGCCCACTGCCGTCATCAGCACCAGTTCGCCCGGCTCCAGCGGGCGCGCCTCGGCGCTGGCGGCGAGCGAGAAGGGGATGGTGGCGGCGGAGGAGTTGCCGAACTCGGCGATGGTCGACACCACCGTCTCCGGCCTCAGCCCCAGCGCCTTGCGCACGGCCTCGAAGATGCGGGTGTTGGCCTGGTGCGGCACGAAACGGGTGATCTCCGCCGCCTCCACCCCGGCCTCGTCCATGGCGCGGCGGGCGCTGGCGGTCATCATGGCTACCGCCTCGGTGAACACCGCCTTGCCGTCCGGCATGGCCATCAGCAACTCCTGCGGGTCGAGGCCCGGCCCGTAGGGCTTGCGGCTGCCGCCGGCGGGTATTTGGATCAGGGCGGAGTGGGCGCCGTCGCCGGTGAGGGGGGCGCCGAGGAGGCCGGCCGCGCCCTGCCGGTCCGGCACCAGGAGCGCCGCGCCCGCGGCATCGGCGAACAGCACCGCGCTGGAGCGATCGGCCGGATTGATGCGGCGGCTCAGGATGTTGGCCGCAACCACCAGCACCGGCAGCCCGCGTGTGCGCACGAAGCCGTCGGCCAGCGTCAGGGCATAGAGAAAGCCCGAGCAGGCGCCGGCGAGATCCACCCCGCCGGACGCCGTGAGCCCGAGCTGGTGCGCTAGCAGCGGCGCCGAGGGCGGCAGCAGGTGGTCCGGGGTCGAGGTGGCGAGCAGCGTCAGCGCCACCTGATCGCGGGCGATGCCGGCGGCGGCGAGCGCCGCCTCCGCCGCCGGACGGGCGATGTCGGTGAGCGCCTCCCCGGCCTGGGCATAGCGGCGGGCCCGAATGCCCGTGCGGCGCCCCATCCCGCCCCCCCCCCCGCCCCTGGCGGCCCCCCGCTCCGCCCTCTCCCCCCCCCCCCCCGGGGCGTGGCGGCCGAGCCCGGCGATCCGGCTTGCCGGCGCGCCCCTCACGCCAGCACCTGCGGCGCGTCGGCGATGGCGGCGTAGGCGGGCTCCAGATCCGCGGCGGTGACGCAATAAGGCGGCATCACATAGATGGTGTTGCCCAGCGGGCGGATGAGCAGGCCCCGATCCAGGAAATGGGCCATCAGTTTTGGCCCCACATCAGCGAGATAGCCGCCGTCGCCCACCTTCAGCTCCAACGCCGTGATGGTGCCGCAGCGGCGCACGCTCTCGAAGCGCGCATCGTCGCGGAACGGCGCCAGCAGCGTCTCCTGCAGCCCCTCCAGGGTGGCGATGCGGTCGCGCACCGGCTCGCTCCGCCACACCTCCACATTGGCGAGGCCGGCGGCGCAGGCGATGGGATTGGCGGTGTAGGAAGAGGAGTGGAAGAACGTGCGGGCGCGATCGGTGGAATAGTGGGCGGTGAAGATCTCCTCCCGGCACATGGTCACCGCCAGCGGCAGGAGGCCGCCGGTGAGGCCCTTCGACAGGCACAGGATGTCCGGGCTGATGCCGGCCTGCTCGCAGGCGAACAGGGTGCCGGTGCGGCCCCAGCCGGTCATCACCTCGTCGGCGATGAACAGCACGCCATGGGCCTCGCAGATGCGCTTCATGGCGGCCAGCACCTGCGGCCCGTACATCAGCATGCCGCCGGCCCCCAGCACCAGCGGCTCGACGATGAAGGCCGCCGGGCTTTCCGCGCACAGGGCGGCGAGGGCGGCGAGGGTCTCCTCCTCCCGCCCCGGATGGGGGAAGGGCACGCGCTTCACGTCGAACAGCAGCGGCGCATAGGCGGCGTTGAACACGCCCCGCTCGCCCACCGACATGGTGCCGATGGTGTCGCCGTGATAGCTGCCTTCCATCACGATGATGGAGGTTCGCGCGGCGCCGATGTTGCGCCAGTAGCCCAGCGCCATCTTCAGCGCCACCTCCACGCTGGTGGAGCCGCTGTCGGAATAGAACACACGGCTCAGCCCCTCCGGCGCCAGCGCCACCAGCTCGCGCGCCAGCGCCTCCGCGGGGGCGTGGGTGAAGCCGGCGAAGATGATCTGGTCGAGGGTGTCGGCCTGCGCCTTCACCGCCGCGACGATGCGCGGGTGGCGGTGGCCATGGGTGACCACCCACCAGGATGAAATGGCGTCGAGGATGCGCCGCCCCTCCGGCGTGACGAGATAGGCCCCTTCGCTGGCGGCGATGGGCTGCATCTGCGGTTGCAGCGCGTGCTGGGTGAAGGGGTGCCAGATGGGCGAGGCGGTCGGGGGGATGGACGACATGGCGCCTTATACCAAAGGCCCGTGAGTCGGACTCATCGGTCTTTGGTCAAGCCCGCGCGGGACCGCGCGAAGACCGGGGTCGATGGCATTGACAGCCTCTGACGAAACCTCTGGGGGCCGGGGGGCGAGAGGTTCTGGCCCCCCGCCGGGCGCGCGCCGCTGCCGATGCGGCGGGCATCGGCGAGGAGCGGCGCTGCCGCAGGGGGACTGAAGGACCCGGCCACACGATGCCATGAGGTTTTGTCGGAGGCTCTCGGAGACTGTCGGGACATTCGGCGGCTGAGGGCAACTGCGGGGTTTTCGGGGGCGCAGTAAGGAGAGGCTGCAGGGGCGATGCCGCGGGGCCGGGTTCCCGGCGCCCGGGCAGCGGAACAGCCCGGCGGCATGAGAACCACCTCTGCCCGTCCGACTTTTCAAAAAACTTCTATGCCCCGGCGCCGGCGGCGAGGAAATCCACGCGGCGGAACCCCGCGGCGAAGGTGGCGGCGAGGGGGGCCGGTGCCAGCGGATCGAGCGGGGGCAGGGTGCCGAGTACCTTCACCGCGCCAAGCCGGGCGATGATGCGGGCGTTCTCCCCGTGGGGCGGCCCGATGAGGGCAACACCCAGCACCGCGATGCCGCGGCGGCGCAGCGCCTCCAGCGACAGCAAGGTGTGGTTGAGGGTGCCCAGGCCCGAGCGCGCGCACAGCACCAGCGGCAGCCCCCAGCGGGCGAACAGGTCGATGAGCAGCATGTCCTCGGTGAGGGGCACCATGAGCCCGCCGGCACCTTCGATCACCAGCGGCCGGTCCGGATCGTCGGCCGGCGGGTCCAGGCGCGCGGCGTCGATGACGATGCCCTCGAGGCGGGGGGGGGGGGGGGGGGGGGGCCGGGGGCAGCACGGCGTCTTCCGCAAGGCCGGCGAGGCGGGCGACGGCGGCGCTGTCGGTTTCGTCGTCGAGGCCGGCCTGCACCGGCTTCCAGTAGCGCCCGCCGAGAAAGCCCGCGAGGCCGGCGCTGAACACCGTCTTGCCGATGCCGGTATCGGTGCCGGAGACGACGATACGGGTCACGCCGCCCGGCTCCCGAGGTCTTCGGCGAGGGCGTCCACCAGCGCGGTCACGGCAGCCTCGTCCACGTTCAGGGTGAGGGAGATCCGCAGCCGCGCGGTGCCCTCGGGCACCGTGGGCGGGCGCACGCCGCGCACGTCGAAGCCGCGGGCCTGGAGCCCCGCCGCCAGCGTCATGGCGCGGCCGTTGTCGCCCACGATCACCGGCTGGATCTGCGATCCCGAGGCGGCGACGCCGATCCGCGCCAGCTCCCGCCCGGCATGGGCCACCAGCGCCTGCAGGCACCGCCGCCGCTCCGGCTCGGTGGAAAGGAGGCGCAGCGCCTCCTCCGCCGCCACCGCCATCAGCGGCGAGGGGGCGGTGGCGAAGATGAAGGGGGGGGCGGGGTTCCCCATGAAGTCGCACAGCACCTTCGCCCCCGCCAGCAGGGCGCCGGAGCCGCCCAGCGCCTTGCCGCAGGTGTGCAGCACCAGGACATTCTCCCGGCCCTCGAACGGCGCCGCGAGGCCCCGCCCGTCCGGGCCGCAGACGCCGGTGGCGTGGGCCTCGTCGATGAACAGGAAGGCGTCGGTCTCGTCCGCCAGCGCCATCAGGTCGGCGAGCGGAGCGGTGTCGCCGTCCATGGAATAGAGGCTCTCCACCGCGAGCCACACCCGGCCGGTGCCACCCTCCGCCCGGAAGCGGCGGGCCTCGTGGGCGAACGCCGCCCCGTCGTTGTGGCGGGCCGGCGCGGCGACGGCCCCGCCCGCGCGCCCGCCCCCCCCGGGGCTG